>NZ_CP032482.1:1584983-1901979 GCF_003600645.1 Yersinia rochesterensis | reverse complement strand
ATCAAGGAAAGTATGTTGTCTGCCATAGTCATACTGAGGGTGAAGAATGGTATATCATCCTTTCGGGAGAGGGTTCAATTTGGACAGCAGACGTTATAGAGGGTATTTTAAAAAATCACCGAGAAGATAAATTTAGCAAAGGTTCTGTATTTTGCATTTATCCCAATACTGCACATCAACTCATCGCAAAAACAACGGTAGAATTCGTATTCTTATGTCCAGAATCGCATATTACCGATGACAGATATATGTTTGAAAATATTTTTAGGTAAGATGATCAACGAATAAAAAGACTTTCCGGATCAGTGCTGCATCAACCTTGAACTTGAAGTTCCACTATTAGATACAACATATTGATAAATATTGAAAATAAACTTCAAGATGAAGAATTAAACGTCTTGATGTCGCCACCATGAAGCAACGGAGGTGGCGCAATTCCCTATCAATCTTCTACACACATTGAGCATCGAGTTAATTGCTGTTTTCCTGTTGCCTTTGATATATCAGCAAGTCTAGTTCGGGCGCTTTCCCCGAAACGCGTGACAACATCGCATGAACCTGCCCTCGATGATGGGCCTGGTGATTGAACCAGTGAGCCAAAGCAGACCAGATAATCTGCTTTTTCAGCTCTGGCGTCGAAGCCCGGCGATAGGTGATAGTGGTACTCAGGTCGGCTTCCGACAACCCCACGATAAAATCAACGATCTTCTCATCTTCTTCTTTCCGTGCCAGTCTTAAACCAGGCAAATCGTTGTCGAATAGAATCTGGTCCAAACAATACCCTGTTTCAGGTAATGCGCTTAACCGATGCCTCCATATCCGGTCGGTCACGAGTAGGTGATTTAGCGTTCCCTCGATAGATCCAAAGAAAGCACCACAATCGTTACGATAGGCATCTGAGCCAATCTGTCCAACACAGGAATACAAACGCTCATTCGCCCATGCGTTGTATCCTGCCAGAATGTTGAAATGTAATTTGAGTGAACTCATAAAGTTATCCGTAGTACAGAACAGTCGACTTAAACCCAATCATCCCGAAGATACAGATGTGAGTTTTTGAAAATTATCGTTAATGCGACTTGCGCGCTTCCCCGCGATCACTTGGCAGGGTATGTCTGAAAAATTCGGTTATCGCCACCCGGAGGCTTTTGCAGAGACAAAATACCGGTTGTTCCGAACATATTTATTCATCCACCGCCCAGTCATGCACCAGTGAAACCCGGTGATACAGCGCAGAACAGTGGTCTCATGAATGAACTGTGATTGAGCAATCATGGCCGTTGACCAGCCCTGAGCAGACCAAAGCACAGAACGAATCCTGTCGCAGACACGGCGGTTACGACTTTGTCGGTGCTGAATCTCAAGGACTGCAATTTGTTCAGGTGAGAGTCTGATGTTCATGAAATGAGCATGATCCCCAGACTACGAAAAATCAAGCACCTCAAATGATTATCAGTATAACGCATTGAATAAAAACAGATTATTTATCAATTTGAGTAATTTAAAGTAGTTAATAAACTCAAATGAACGTTGAAGTGTTTATTATGATGAAATGCCCTATTTGCCGTTGCACAGCGCATACTCGATCCAGTCGTGAAATATCTGCCGAAACTAAAGAGAGATATAATCAGTGTACCAATATTAATTACGGACACACCTTTATTATAATGGAGACATTTTATTCGCTCTATTATGACGCTGGGTGTTATTAATAAAATTCCGCCACATTCAACGGCTCAAGGACAATCAACGCTCAATTTCTAATTATATTATTTGGCTAAAAAACAACCTGCTAACTCGCGGTTTTTTTTAGCGTCAAAATATCGCCATTGCCACAGATTTCTGTCGCCATTTTGTCGCCACTACTTTTGGGGGTTTTAACTGAGGGTTTTGTAATTTATTGATATTTCGGAGTTTGCTGGTGGGTCGTGCAGGGTTCGAACCTGCGACTAATGCCCCCTAAAATCACATGTAACAGACTGTTTTTAAAGCCTAAAACTGCATTCACACTTCTCTCCGGTACACATGCCACCATACACATAGCTACGCTTACCCACATCACTCGTATGATTTTTAGAACAACTCAATCAATAGCTGATCATTAGCATCTCAAATGCTACACTCTTGCCATTACTTAAAATGACTCTTATTGACAAATGCTTAAGCTATTTTCAAAATATTTTACAGTTGGTATTTTTAATACCGCTATCCACTGGGTAGTGTTTGCCGTTTGCCTTTACGCTTTCCACACTAATCAGGCGCTGGCTAACTTCATCGCTTTCTGTGTAGCAGTGACATTCTCATTCTTTGCTAATGCCCGATTCACATTTAAGGCACGCACAACGACAGTGCGATACATGCTTTATGTCGGGTTCATGGGGGTGCTTAGCGCAGCAACGGGCTGGTTTGCTGATTACTTCGGACTCCCTGCCCTGTTTACGCTGATATGCTTCTCAGCCATCAGTCTTGTATGCGGATTTTTCTACTCGAAATTCATTGTATTTAGGGAAACTAAATGAAAATTTCTCTGGTTGTGCCTGTATTCAACGAAGAAGACGCGATCCCCATCTTCTATAAAGCAGTTCGCGAATATGAGCCACTAAAGCCTTATGAGATTGAGATTGTTTTTATCGATGATGGAAGCAAAGACTCAACAAAAAATATTATTAACGCGCTGGCTATTTCAGACTCTCTTGTTGTTCCCTTAAGCTTTACCCGCAACTTTGGCAAAGAACCAGCTTTATTCGCCGGGCTTGACCATGCGACAGGCGATGCGATTATCCCTATTGATGTTGACCTACAAGACCCGATTGATGTCATACCGCAGCTAATCGAAAAATGGAAAGCTGGCGCAGATGTTGTTTTAGCTAAACGCTCAGATCGCTCCACTGACAGTGGACTTAAGCGAAAATCAGCAGAATGGTTCTATAAGCTCCACAATAAAATTAGCACCCCAAAAATAGAAGAAAATGTGGGTGATTTCAGATTGATGTCGCGCGAAACAGTTGAAAATATCAAGCTGCTTCCAGAGCGTAACCTATTCATGAAGGGAATATTGTCATGGGTTGGTGGCAGGACTGAAGTTGTGGAGTATTCACGTGCTGAACGTTGCGCTGGAGAATCGAAGTTTAATGGTTGGAAGCTATGGAACCTTGCACTTGAGGGGATCACCAGCTTCTCTACGTTCCCACTGCGAATGTGGTCATACATTGGGCTTGCCGTATCTGCATTCGCATTTATTTATGCTGCATGGATGATTGTAGATAAATTGATTTGGGGTAACCCGGTTCCGGGATATCCATCTTTAATGACTGCAATACTATTTCTTGGTGGGATTCAGCTAATAGGGATAGGGGTGCTTGGTGAGTACATTGGACGTATATATATGGAATCAAAAAGCCGACCGCGCTATATAGTTAAGGGAAATAAATGAAAGAAAGATATCTATTTGATAGTGGAAGCAAGGCTATAGCAATCATCACAGCCTTATTCTCACTTCCTATACTGTTATCTGGTATCTTATATCAGGATGATATACTTCGATCCGCAAATGGAGAAGCTTACTGGGGTGCGCTTGGAAGACCATTGTCTGACGTTGTAGTCATGGGGCTTGGGTTCGGAAGCGACTTTGTTGTTAATTTATTCCCATTAACATTAATTTTGGCGACAACTCTTCTTGCTGCCTCATCTATCATCCTATACAACCGTTTTGCTATAAAAAGAGACATTACTACTGGCATAGCATTTTCTCTATTTTCGCTAAGTCCATTTTTTTTACAGAATCTATCATATCAATTTGATAGCTTCCCTATGATGCTTGGCGTTTTCTTTAGTGTTTTGCCATACTCTATTTTGGTTCAAAAAGTCGGGTTAGTGTCTAGGGTGTTTTTATCGGCCATAATGATAATAGCATCGCTATGTTTATACCAAGCAACTGTTAATATATTTATTGCCATTTGCGCAATTGAAATAATTTTCAATATACGCTCTACTGGAAGTGGCATTGTGGCAGCAAAAGCGGTAATAAATAGAGTGCTATCATTAATATTGGCTTTAATTATATATTTAAAGGTTATAGCTCCAATTTATGTTGCGAAATCAGTTAATTCTGATTTAATCTTTAAGGCAAGCAATCCAATAGAAAGCTTGAGAAACAATATTAATAGATTTGCTGCAATCATTGAAAGTTTGAATAACACAGCGTTTATTTATGCTTGGGCTATAGCGCTATTCGTAGCTACAATAGCTATTTTTTCTATATCTTTAAAAATAATAAAAAACAATGAAAGCTCAAAATCAAAAATAATTGCAATTGTACTTATAATGTCTAGCATACTGGTTTCTATATTTTCAGTGGTAGGGCCATTTTTATTTATTGACAAGACAGTTGTAGCTCCACGGGTAATGATGGGAATGCCGGGATTAATGCTTCTTGTAGGGTATCTATGCACTTTAATTGATAAAAAAATAATTTCTGTTGTCGCTTGTATAATACCAGTAACTCTAAGTCTTTCCTTGTCGTCAGCTTATGGTAATGCCAGCAAATCACAAAGGGCATTAGAAGATAAAGTATTTTATCAAATAGCTAGCGAGATACCAAAGTCATGGTTTAAAAGTAAGATGTACATTACAGGTCAAGTATCAACCAGCCAAGCAACAAGTATGGAGTTCAAAAGATTTCCTGTACTTAAATGGATGATAACGCCGTTATATAGTTGGTCTGGCATGATAATGCTAAAACATTATAACATCCCAGTTGAAATGGCTAATAATGTAAATATTACATCAAGCAATAGTAAAATAATATTTGAAAGTAGGTATATAACTCTTTCCGAGGGTGAAAGGAACATAATAACATTGAAATAAGCCCCTTTCAGGCTGAGAGTTCCCCATAAATAAAGATAGGCATAGAAGATTGTGATCTATTTAGTATTCCACCAAAAAGTAAGGTCACGTCTCTATGCCTGTTTATCAAGTTTGCCATAAATTCTTCCGTCAGTCCCTGAATTCGCTCCATTAGTACCGTAAAAATGCGCTGCTTGATATGACTCGCGGTGCCTCGCTTTCACTCAGCAGAATCCCAATGAATTTCGTAACTCATTGTTATTTATAATAATAGAAAATAGTCCGATTATCTATCCGGTTTAGCATTTACAACTTCCGATGCTAATCTATTTTTGTGTAATTATAACCGTAAATGCCCATGCACTACTATATACCGCCCCACCTTGGTAACCCTGCCCACCATCCCACTTACTCAATACTACCCTAGCGCTTTAACCGGATGCGATCTGCGCATTCCACACTATTACAACACCAATCTCTAAAATAAGTTTTACCCAATCATATCAATACTAAATCAATAGATGATCGTCTGATTTATAGATGATAGACTTGTCAGCATTAAAAATGGAGAATCAAATATGCATATAAATTTCAGGCTATATCTACTAGCGATAATTACATTATTTGTGGTTATTTACCCATGTTTAATTGATGGGACATTTTCTAGCTATGATGCTATGGCTCACTATGGAAGGCTTAAAGACATTAATAATCAAATAATGAATCTTCAGATTCCACCATTATTTGATTATTATAGCGATGATTGGTATGGGTTATCATGGAATATGTTTTACCCACCATTAAGCGTGTACGTTATGGGTCTAGTGAAGTTTGTTTTTTTATTTAGCCTGTCAGAGCAGAATCAATTTAAGATATCTGTTGCTGTAATAATAATTATTTGCTTCATCAGTATGTATATATCTGCTATGAAGTTACATAAAAACAATAGATATGCAATAATTGCTGCTATTCTATTCTCAACTTCCGGCTATTTATTGAGCGATGCATATATAAGAATTGATTTAGGTGAACTATTAGCAATGGCGTTTGCCCCAATGCTTATAGTTGGATCCAGAGCACTTATTTCAGGGGATGAAGGTAAAGCACTATTTCCAATAAGTTTATCCCTGATTCTTATTTCAAACATACCATCATTTATTGCCTCTATTTTATATTTAACATTACTTTTCTTAATTAATATAAAAAAGCTAATTGATATAAAAACCATAAAGTACTTAATTATAAGTGTCTTTTTTGTAATATTATCAACTGCTTTCTTTACTGTTCCCTTAATATATCATTTTATTAAAGGCAATGTTTTTGCATTTCACGCACTTGCTGTATCATACAATACAATGGGTAAGTTTGGGGTAGAGATATCAGAGATGATATTTGGAACAAAATCACAAACTGGACTCACTACAAAAGGTATACTAATCTCATCTGGCATAATAATAAATATTATATTTATATTTTATATTGTTAGGGATGCTAAAAAATCAAATCATGTTGATTTAAGTATATTAAGTATTTGCCTACTATTTCTTATCGCATCTACAAACATTTTCCCATGGTACATGGTAAGTGAAAAGATTCCCGTAGTTAGGTTTCTGCAATTTCCTTGGAGACTAATGGTTATTTGCGTGCCAGCGATGGTTCTACTGCTTGTATACTCATTAAAAAGCATAAATAGTAAATCACTTAATTTCTTAATTATTATATCAGCATTAATCACTTCATTCTACCCAATGCATAACTCCATAATAAATAGAACAAACGAGATACCACATCATGAATTTCATGACTATATGACAACGGTGTATGAAAAAAATAAAAATAACAACATAGACACAATACGAAATCTAAAATCAAACAAAAAAATAGAGATTTCAAACATTAAAAATGGAGATATAACATTTACAGTAGACAGTGAGAGTAAAAAAGAAATTACATTACCAATAATGGCATATGATGGCTACAAGGTAACTAACAATGATCTACCAATAGATTATACCCAATCAGATAATGGACTAATTTTAATAAAAAACCCATCAAATGGAATTATAACCGTCTCTTACAATAAAATGTTAACAACTATTCCTTTTTTTGTTTCATTTGTTTTTATTGTGTCATGTTTTATTTATTTAAGAGTGAGGTCGGGTAAAAAGAAAATATAATCAGGGAGGTTAAATTGATGGGGTGTTTATCATTAAAAATAAACACTCCATGCTTTATGGTTATGTTACTTTGTGATTTGTATCGTTAGTTTATACTGCACTGTAACCCCGCCCGCATTAGACTGTAATTGTATCTGTGTATCTGTAGATGAAAGCACACCCAATCCCATTGGGCTGCTTGTTGTAGAGCCAATTACTAGCGCCGTAAAATCTAAAATCTTATAACCAGACGGTGCATCTAGCGCTACGCGGCCATCGCCACCATTGGTAACTTTAGTTTGCCATGCCGTATGTGTAGCTACATCAGCGCCAGTTGGTGCATACCCAGACGGGAAGTCGTCAGTTAATATATTTCGTGTATTCAAAGAGCGAAATAGGTTAAATTTCGCACGTGTAAGGCCGAATAACGCGGCGTTGGAAATATAACCACCAATTATTGAAATAGCATTTCCGCTAGCCATGTTATGAACATATCTGATATAGCTTGGGTCATCGGTAATGTTTACGCCAAAATACTCCGGATTAATAACAGTGACATTATTATTTAAACCATATGAAAATATACAAGCACGGGAGACTGAAGAGATCTGCGGGGTACTTCTACCCATCAACCCATCGATCTGAGCTTTGGCACCATTTATACTTGATGAGCTATTATATGATTAATCATTAAAATAAAGGTTATTCAATGTGATGTTATTACCTGCCCCGCAAGTAAGATGTGTCCCTTGATACGCCTCTATTCCTAAGAAAAATTCTACGTTACTACACTTGATGCTGACAAATCTAAAATAAGCTTTTTTTGCAGTACTTCAGAGGAGGGGAGGCTTATTCCCGTATATAAAGAAAAGCCAGTCACTCAATCAACTAAATATTCTCACCAAGCGTTTATGCGATCACTTCTGAGAATGGCTGCTAATGAATGGGGGTGGTTAGATGCAGTGCCAATAATCAAAGCGAGGTCACCAAAAAACAAACGAATACGTTGGTTTACTCAGGAAGAGGCCTCAAGGCTAATTAACGCCCTTCCAGATTACTTAAAACCTGTCGTAATGTTCGCCCTTGCCACTGGATTGCGGAGATCGAACATACTTAACCTTGAATGGTCTCAACTGGATATTCAAAGAAAGATAGCCTGGATACATTCTGAGGATGCGAAAAATGGCAGAGCGATAGGCGCCGCCCTAAATGACACAGCATGCAAAGTTTTGCGTGGGCAGATTGGGAAGCATAATCGATGGGTTTTTGTTCCCATGTCATCATCAGTGAAACCTAACGGAAAATTAACACCAGAAATAAGGAAAATGAGAGTTGACGGAAATAAGGCTTGGAAGGCTGGATTAAAAAGAGCCGGAATAGATAATTTCAGATTTCATGATTTAAGGCATACATGGGCAAGTTGGTTAGTTCAATCCGGTGTTCCTATTTCTGCTTTACAGGAAATGGGTGGTTGGGAGTCAATTGAAATGGTGAAAAGATATGCCCATCTTTCACCGAATCATTTAAATGAACATGCCAGACAAATAGACTCAATATTTAATGATTGTGTCCCAAATATGTCCCATGAAATAGATTTCAAATTAGAGGTTAATACTAACTGATTGATTTTGTTGGTGGGTCGTGCAGGGTTCGAACCTGCGACCAATTGATTAAGAGTCAACTGCTCTACCAACTGAGCTAACGACCCAACGGCAATAATTATTCTCCTGTTGGACTTGGCTGTCAAACACTTCATCGGATTTTTCTCTTTATACCGCGTGAGATTCCTCTCTACGAATTAATTATGCACCTGATGCTGACGATTATTGTTAGTTATGTAACTTCATGTTGTAATTCCATATGCTGTGATGAACTTAACAAAATTCAGTGTGTGAAATATAAACACTGGAAAATGAGGCGCATTGTGTAATTATTGTTGCGAAGATATTAAATAATTTGAAAATTGCACTTAAAGCATACAAAAAATCTAATAGACAGACAGGGTAAGACCAAAGAGCCAACATAGAGCTCAACAACTTCACAAATACAGGAAGAGGGAATGGGAAAGATGGTAGACCAATCCAAGATAGTGGCAAAACCGTTGCCGGAACCTGAAGAGCACCTTCAACGAAGTCTCTCCAACCGTCATATTCAGCTGATAGCTATCGGCGGCGCCATAGGTACTGGTTTGTTTATGGGATCGGGTAAAACCATCAGCCTTGCCGGGCCGTCAATTATTTTTGTTTATATGATTATCGGTTTTATGTTGTTTTTCGTGATGCGAGCAATGGGTGAATTGCTGCTGTCGAATCTGAAATATAAATCATTCAGTGATTTTGCCGCTGATTTGCTTGGCCCATGGGCGGGGTTTTTCACTGGCTGGACTTATTGGTTTTGTTGGGTGATAACCGGCATCGCGGATGTTGTTGCCATCACGGCTTATGCGCAATTCTGGTTCCCTGGTTTCTCACAATGGGTCGCTTCATTATTAGTGGTTTTACTGCTGCTGTCGCTGAATCTGGCAACAGTAAAAATGTTCGGTGAAATGGAATTCTGGTTCGCTATGATCAAAATTGTGGCCATTGTGGCTCTGATCTTTGCTGGCCTGACCATGGTATTAATGAGTTATCAGTCACCTTCTGGCACTACTGCATCATTTGCCCATTTATGGAATGATGGAGGAATGTTCCCGAAAGGAATCAGTGGCTTCTTTGCTGGTTTCCAGATTGCTGTCTTTGCTTTTGTGGGCATTGAATTGGTTGGGACCACCGCCGCTGAAACCAAAGATCCAGAGGTGGTATTGCCGCGTGCGATTAACTCCATTCCTATCCGCATCATAATGTTCTATGTCTTCTCATTGATTATGATTATGTCGGTGACCCCATGGAGTTCAGTGGTTGCCGATAAAAGCCCGTTTGTTGAGTTATTCGTTTTAGTCGGCTTACCCGCTGCTGCCAGTGTTATCAACTTTGTGGTGTTAACTTCTGCGGCCTCGTCAGCCAACAGTGGCGTATTCTCCACCAGCCGTATGCTGTTCGGTTTAGCGAAAGAAGGCGATGCGCCAAAACAATTTGGTAAGTTATCGCGCCGTTCTGTTCCCGCCTCTGGCCTGACATTCTCTTGTATTTGCTTGCTAGGTGGCGTGGTGTTGATTTACCTTATTCCGAACGTCATGACCGTATTTACTCTGGTCACCACGGTATCGGCGATTTTATTTATGTTCGTCTGGACCATCATCCTTTGCTCTTATCTGGTGTATCGCAAAAGACGCCCGGCGCTGCATAAAAAGTCCATCTACAAAATGCCAGCCGGTATTTTCATGTCTTGGGTGTGCATGGCATTCTTCGCCTTTGTATTGGTATTGTTGACACTGGAAAGTGATACCCGCCAGGCACTGATTGTGACGCCATTGTGGTTTGTCATTCTCACCATCGGCTATATCATCTTGAAAAAGCGCAAAACTCGCCTATACGACAGTAATTTGTAGTCATTATCTGGCGTCAGAGTTTTTCTGGCGCCAGTTTTAGCGGCCCACCCTATTCAGTTATTGGTGTCATGCTGAGTGATAGCCCATAACATAAAGCTGCCCATGATTCGCAATTCCCTTGGTCAAGGGACGGTTATCGCTTCACGCAACCTACTGGATGTTAAACCAAAATGTTGCTGAAAACGCGACGCTGAAATATAACCGTGTTGCGCGGCAATTTCGCCTATTGGCAGCGATGTAGTTTGTACAGGAGAGCCGATATTGCGCCATAACGCTCTTATATTATGCTAAAAAGCTCAATATAGAGCGTTATCATATTAATCTAATTACTCAAGGTGTAGTTTGCCATCTTGCCAAGAAAGCTGGGTCACTGCTGAGGTGGCAACACCATCAGTTGTTTCTCCTCCCACCAAAATCACTTTATCTTTATCTTGAATAGATACGCCGTAACCCAGTGGTTGAGGTAATTTCCCAACAACCTGCCATTGATTATCCACCAGCGCATAAATGGGTTGTTGCCACTGTTTTTTCAGCCCTTTATGGGCATATAACTGACCTGCATTGAATTGTTTCCATGAACCGGGGAAGTTGGCCCCACCGCCCACTAGCACCACATCATGGCTAATGCCAGCAAAAGCCCCCGCCAGCCCTTCTTGTACCGCACCTTTTTCAGCAATCAAATCCGGCCGCTGTTGCCATTGGAGTTCTGTCCCCTGCTTTTTACCCTGCCACACTGCCGTCGTCCGTAAGCCGGGCTTAATTTCACCGTTTATTAATATAAGATTGCTATTTATAGTCGCGATAGCTGATCCTGCGGTCCCTAAAAATGGCATCTGCCCGCCACTTTTCCACTGATTTTTGGCCGGGTCATACACTAATACATCGCGGTTATAGAAATAGTCCGCTGGTTTCTGTTCAAAATACGCATTAATAACCGCATTTTTCTGAGTTTCATTGCTGCCCGCAGAGGCTAGATCCGCGAAGTAGCCATCGAAAATAGCCTTATTGACGCCCCCTAGCAGCAGCGCCTGAGAGCCATTCAGGGTAGTGGCGGCAGTTCCGACCAAGCCACGCGGTGCTCGTGTTGCCAACGGCTGCCATTGATTAGTTTGCGGGTCATATCGATAAACATCATTCAGTGCGCTTACCTGTGTGTCGCTGGCGGCATTTTTACCTACCCCACCAAAAACATATAATTTGCCGTCTAATGCTACAGTGACGGCCTGTTCACGGGGTTGACCTGGGAAATCGGCTATTTTCTGCCAACCGTCACTGGTTTTATCTGTATCAAGGCGATACCAGGATTGACCGGCACTGCCGAGACCGATATATAGATTGTTATTAATCCGAGTACCCGTTCCATATTTAAAAGGGACAGGTATATCGGGATAACTCTCAGCATTAGCGTAAGATAAAGAAAGCGTGACAAGGGGAATAAACACCCCCAGCAGAATGACTTTTGTACTCAATTTTTTCTTATATTGATGATATATCTGAGTCATCAAGATGTTCCTCATTAATTAATCGTTATATTGGGTTGAGTGGTGACAACAACTAAACTCCATAAATGATTTATAACTGGAGTTTTACTTCCATTAAAGATATTAATCGGACGTTACACTGTCAATGTAGATAGTCAGTAATTGTGATAAATACCCGCTGCTGGATGAGGGTTTGAGCTGAATTAGCGCGGCTATTCTTTACTAAACTGGCCGAATCAAGGCAGTCACCCTTGCGGCAGACAGATGTCGGGTTATTGTCTGGTTGCTGTCGTGGTGATATTGCGCACTTACGTTTAGGTTTGTAGACATACTTTCAAATCTCAGGGGAGTTAAGAATGAATCTTTATCGTATTCGTGAATTACGCCAGGCGCGGGCTTGGTCACAAGAGCAATTAGCGGAACTCTGTAGCCTCAACGTACGCACTATTCAGCGAATCGAAAATGGCGAACAAGCCAGTCTCGAAACCTTGAGTGCCATTGCGGCGGTGATGGAATTGAAAGTCAGCGAACTCTATTCACTTGATGCCAATCAACCTCAAGATGGGCCTGGCGAAGCAGTTGATCAGCGAGTATTAGATGCACGTAAAGCTGTTGAAAATGAAATGTCATTTTTGCGCCAATTACTGCGGGCCGTTATCCTGTGCGCCATATTATTTGCCATTAACTGGTTTACTTCCCCCAGCTATATGTGGGCTTGGTGGGTGGTTTTGGGCTTAAGCATCCCATTGGGATTAAGAGCCATAAACCTTTTCTTATTAGGTAATTGGGTTGAACGCTGGCAGCAAAAGCGCCTACAAAAGAAATTGCGCAATTTGTCATAATAATAAACATCTATCTGGCATCTGGCGATGTCAGATAGATACGACTTAAATTAATTCACTCTTTTTGTTTTTCTCGTTTGGTTTATAACGTGATGGCCATATAACTGCTGCATCAACACCCAAGAAACTAGCAATAATAGCTTCTCCTTTTGGCCAATGTCGATTAATAGCATTGCTCAAAGTAGATGAATGTAACCCCGCGCCACGCGACAATGCTGAGAGCGAAGAACCTTTTTTACGGATAGCCGCAATAATATCAGCATGATGCCAATCAGTATCATTCATAATATGTAACTCCGTTATTATAGTGCATAAAAATCATTACTATAACCATATTATCAACTTATCTCAGTGAGTATCAGGTTGACATAAAATAGCCTAATGCAGAAATCATTAACATGTTATCGCAATAAAAAGATCTTTTATTTTTTATGACAGCGTGATATGTGATAAAGCTGTAAAACAATACTTCCATCACTTCATTATCATAAATTTAGGAGCTAATTATGGATGTTAAAAATAATCAATTTGAAAATAATAGCAATAATATGCGTTCTACTTTCGCACATTGTTTTGATTGGGATAATACTATCGTAGGTCATGGTGTCATAGATGTAGTTAATAAAGAAATTACCTGTATGTGTAGCGATTATAATTGGCATTTATTATTCTGGAATGATGAACTTGACTTGCAAATAGGTAAGCGATTAACGCCTGGAATAGAACCCTGGCATAACTACCCAGATAGCTACTTAAATACTCTATCTAAATTTAAAAATAAGAATCTGAAAACTCAAATAAATATCTGTACTCGCCACGGTTCAATTTTTGAACTGACATCTCTGTGTTCCACTGGTGAATTATCGTCAAAAGACATGATGAACTTTCTAAAATTAAAACCCACATTGAGTGACTATGCTAACCAAATATGGAAAACAAAAAATAATCAACAGGAAATTAGTTTACCACTGAGGGATAACACTATCATTGATATAATAGAGCCTAATGACAATAACACTGACGCTCTTGATTGTCATCCCTATATGCGTTTTGGCAATATTCGTTTTACGCAAAAAGAAATCATAACCATTCGATATTTACTTTCACATCGGAGAGTAAAAGAAATTGCTGCGCTTCAGGGGTGTTCAGCAACAACCATACAAACCCGAATTAACCGTATAAAAGAGAAGCTTGATTGTCAAAATCAATCATCCGCTGTGTTATTTAAAGCACTTAAAGAGCACGGTGTCACACTGGCTTGTTTAGATATTCTTATTAAAACAACATAACTACAAAATAGTAAATGAGGGAATAAAATGAAATGGAGATTCAGATTAGGAGCCGTAGCAGGTAATACCTTGGAGTATTATGATATCGCGGTATTTACTGCTATATCGGGGTATCTCAGTGCGGAATTCGCACAACAAGGATATGCGCAGGCAGACAGTATTGTATGGGGAATATTTGCTCTCAGGTTTCTCACTCGCCCCCTTGGTGGTTATCTTATTGGTCATTATGCTGATAGAGTCGGCCGTAAGGCCGCCTTGATCCTTTCCAGTTTTATTACTGGGGTGGCAACCCTGTGTATGGCATTATTGCCTATCAGTATATTAGGATATACTGCACCATTGGTGGTATTGCTACTACAGATGACATTGTCGCTCAGCTTTGGTGGTGAATTAGCAACACTAACGACATATCTTTATAATGATGCAGCCGACAATGAACGCGCCAGAATTAGTAGTCTTATCAGTGGTAGTGCACTTATTGGCGTACTCGCCTCACTATTAATGGTATATGTGCTAGAAAGAACTCTTGACCCAACCTCCATGCAAACATTCGGCTGGCGGATTCCTCTGCTGTTCGGCATCGTCAATATTGCAATCAGTTTTTGGTTTCGTATTAAATTACCTATCCAGCCTCCAATTGATTGCCATCGCCATGTTAACTGGTTGAATGTAATACAGATGGTTCTGACTCTCGCCCCTTCAGTAACTGTGTTCTATGCTCAGAATATGTCAATGTCGCTTATTCGAGAAACGCTCCAAATAGGTAATTTAAAAAATGTATATGCCATGTTATCCACATTATTGCTCTTAATTCTCATGTTATTATTTGGCTGGTTAATTGACAAGCACTTAACCGCTGCCAAAGGTTTTAGATGGGGCGTTTTTATCTTGATTATTTTCACTGCCCCATTGTATTTCCTACTATCAAGTAACAACCTTGAATTGGTTTTATTGGCTCAATTTTTGATCACTGCCAATGCAGCCTTAATAATAAGTTGTATACAATCCGTTGTTGCTAATATTGCACAAGGTCATACTGCCACCATGGGCGTAGGATGTAATCTCGCACCGAGTTTATTTGGTGGTGTAGCACCATTAATTATTAGTATTTTATTACCTTATGGGTTGGTGTATGTGGGGGGATATATAGCGTTAACAGGATTTACTGTATTACTTTCCTACTTTATTTTTAGTAGAGCCAAAGCACTAAATTAGGCCTAAAGCCCTATATTGCTCTGCGATGTTTTCGCACGGTCCCCATACAACGTACTTTTGCTCTCCGTGCGGTCAAAGTTGCAGCTTGAGCGTATTGGCGTATGGTTAATAGGTATCATAAGCAGCGACTATGATTACATCATCAGCATTATTCAATAAATATGATTGGAGCAAAGCGAGATGGCGAAAATTCTAGTGCTTTACTATTCCATGTATGGGCATATCGAAACACTTGCCGGCGCAATTGCCGAGGGTGCCCAAAAAGTCAGCGGCGTTGAAGTGACCATTAAGCGCGTGCCGGAAACCATGTCAGCCGATATTATCGCCAAAGCGGGAGGGAAAACCAACCAAAAAGCCCCCGTGGCAACCCCGCAAGAGTTAGCTGATTACGATGGCATCATTTTCGGTACGCCAACTCGCTTTGGTAATATGGCGGGGCAAATGCGTACATTCCTTGATCAAACCGGTGGGCTGTGGGCTTCCGGCGCATTGTATGGCAAAGTCGCCAGTGTATTTGCCTCTACTGGAACCGGCGGCGGGCAAGAACACACTATCACTTCAACCTGGACCACCTTAGCCCATCACGGTTTTATCATTGTCCCTATCGGCTATGGTGCCAAAGAGCTATTCGATGTTTCGCATACCCGTGGTGGCACGCCTTATGGCGCAACCACTATTGCTGGCGGTGATGGTTCCCGCCAACCTAGCGCGGAGGAACTCGCCATTGCACGTTTCCAGGGCGAACATGTAGCGAAAATCACAGCCAAATTAACGCGTTAAAGGGTCAGAAAAAGCACCGCAAAAGTGGTGCTTTATTTCAATATGCTATAAATAATTCGAGTTGCAGGAAGGCGGCAAACGAGTGACAAATCGGTGAAAACCGATTTGAACAGCATTTATGCTAGCCCGTAGGGTGAGCCTCTTTGAGGCTCATTAATCCTCAGGAGTTTACACAAGTAAGTGGCTGGGGTGACAAATCTGCCGGGAGCAGATTTGAACGCTGCTTGCAGCGGCCTCGCAGAGGCGAGGCCCATGGACGGGCCGAGTAGTGAGAGCAGCTAACACACATGCAGCTTGAATTATGACGAGTACATTAAGCTTCCAGTAATCCTTGCGCCAGATAGTGATTAGCATCCGCCACCCCCGGTAAGACGAAGAAGTAGCCCCCGCCAATAGGTTTTACATACTCTTCGAGCGCTTCTCCATCCAGCCGTTTTTGCACGGTCAAAAACGCTTTTTCTAAATCAGACTGATAGCAGACAAATAATAGTCCCATGTCCAATTGCCCCGAATTTGATACGCCCAGTGAATAGCTGTAGCCACGGCGCAGCATCAAGTTATTCTGAGTTTCCGCCGTGCGCGGATTGGCCAGCCGAATATGCGCATCCATCGGGATCACTTTGCCGTCAGGGTCTTTAGTGTAATCCGGTTCATCATGCTCATGTATCATGCCCAAAGGCGCACCGCTGTGTTTATCACGGCCAAAAATAGTTTGCTGTTCTTGCAAGGGCGTCCGATCCCAGAACTCGACTTTGAAGCGGATAATTCGCGCCGCCTGATAGCTCCCCCCTACCGCCCAGGCAGGTTCTCCGGCATTTCCCTGAACCCAGACTACTTGATTCATCAGCGGCTTATCACTGGTTTTCGGATTGGCGGTTCCGTCTTTAAAACCTAACAAATTGATGGGCGTTTCTTTACCTCTGCTGCGAGCGGCATGGGCAGAAATAAACCCTTCGCGCTTCCAGCGAACACTGAGAAGATCCGGCGAATGCTTGATAATATCGCGCAACGCATGGATCACGGTTTCATTAGTATTAGCGCAAATTTGCAGCAATATATCACCATGACACAAACCCGCATCCAATGAATCATTAGGAAAGCGGCTCATTCTCTGAAGCCGCAGTGGTTTTTGCCCTTGCAAGCCAAAACGCTCATCAAACAGCGAATCGCCGACAGAAACAGTGATCGTCAGGTTATCGGGATAAATTTCCGGCCCCATAATGCCCGAATCCAATGGCGGCAGTTTCGCATTCACTGAAGGCGCATGTCCGCCAGTGGTCAAAAAAGCAATACGCTCAGTTAATAGCTTGAATAGCCGAATCAATGCGGTTTTATCTGTTGCCAACACATCAAATGCCACCAACATCATCGCCGCTTGCTGCGAGGTTAATACGCCAGATTGATGCTGACCGTAAAAAGGCTGTTTTTGCCAGCGATCATCTTGCGCGGAAGCAGCCTCTGGAGTAGGACAATCCGCAGCACGGGCTATTTTTGCCGCACCGAGCGCCAATGCGCCACTCATCATCCCCATTCCCAAGAGCAAACGCCGACGAGAGGGTAAAACGGCCTCATTATCTTTATCTTGCTGATACGGCCCGTGTTGCGGGCCGGTTTTCTTACTCATTTTAATGCCTCAATCCAGACCCAATACGCCACGCAGTTGAGCAAGGTCTTCTGCCAGTGCCGTAATCGGCCCTTTCATCGCATTGCGATCTGCATCGGTTAACTTCTCGTAGGATTCGTAGCCATCTTTAGTGCGGTATTTCGCTAATATGCCAGCAACTGTGGCGAAGTTGGCATCGATCTTATCCAATAATGGTTTATCGGCTTTTTCCAGCAATGGCCGCAACAGATTAACAATTTTCTGTGCGCCATCGACGTTTGCCTGGAAATCCCACAAATCTGTGCGGCTATAGCGATCTTCTTCACCACTGATTTTACTGGCGGCCACTTCTTCAATTAAACCTGCAGCCCCACCCACGACTTTGTTCGGCGCAAATGTTAGGCCGGTAATACGTTTTTGCAGTTCCAGCGTGTCTTGATACAGTTGGTCAGCAAATTTATCAGCCCCTTTGGTGGTATTGTCGCCAAATAGGATTTTTTCTAAACGGTGGAAACCAGTGAATTTTGGATCAGCCGCTTTCTGTTCAAAATCGTCTTCACGGGCATCAATACTGCCGTCCAAATCAGAGAACAATTCAGCAATCGGTTCGATACGCTCATAATGCTGACGAGTCGGTGCGTAGAGCTTACGGGCTAAGGCCAAATCACCTTTTTTCACTGCATCAGTGAAAGCTTTGGTTTGAGTGACTAACTGAGCCACTTCTTGAATAACATACACTTTATACTCGGCAATCGGCCCCACCAGTGCCATGGCATCCGGCTTGGTCGCAGTGTCAGAACCAGCAGTAACGGTCAATTTACCTTTAGGGTTACTGAGTAAACCACAGGTCATATCGTATTCACCCGGTTCCAGGTTGGCAGTCATTTTCTGGGTAAAACCTGGCGCGATATTCTCACGTTCTTCAACCACCATAACCCCTTTCAGGATTTCCCACTCCAACCCTTTTGGGCTGGCATTGTGAACAATAAACTGTGTTTTACCGGCGGGGATAGACAGCGCCATTGGCTCACATTGTTTATCAGTGACAGTGATTTTAACCTGAGGAATATCAGCAGCCTGTGCGCTAATGGCGAAAACAGGCAATGCCAGTAAGGCGGCATGTAGAGCTGTGCGACGGAAGAACCGGTTAGACATGTGATAAATCCCTGAATTATTGGTTAGTTTTCCGCGCAGCCGGTACGGTTAAAGTCGCCGTGGCGCGTGGTGGAAGGAAAAAGAAAATCAATGCCGGAATCAAATAAATAAAGTAGACCGCGACTTCACTGACGGTAGGAGCTTCCTGATAGCCAAACATGCCCTCGAGGAAGGTGCCCAATAAAGAGTGTGTTGAAAGCACATTGGTCAGGTCAAAAGCGATATCTTGGAAATAGTTCCACAGGCCGGCTTCATGAAAGGCTCTTATCGCCCCAGCAGCAAGACCAGCGGCCACAAACAGAATAAACAGGCTGGTCCATTTGAAGAATTTAGCCAGATGTAATTTAACGCCGCCCCAGTAGATAGCTATACCGACCAAAATAGCGCAGCTCAGGCCCAATATTGCGCCGATGGGTGCGCCAATTCCGACATCCTGCTGAAAAGCAGCTAATAAAAAGAAAACTGACTCCAGACCTTCGCGCGCCACGGCAAAAAAGACCATTGCGACTAATGCCCATCCTTGGCCTCGGCCTTTTTTACTATCAAATTTCAGGGCGTTATCAATAGCCCCTTCTAAGTGAACTTTGACTGACTTAGAGACTTTGCGCATCCAGAAAACCATATAGGTTAATATGCAAACCGCCACCACGGCGATAATCCCTTCGAACAGCTCTTGTTGTTTTTGTGGGAACTCACCGGTGGTTTCATTAATAAATATACCGATAGCCAGGCAAAGTGCTGCGGCGGTGATAACCCCCACCCATACTGCCCCCATCCATTGACCGCGTTGAGTACGTTTAAGATAACTGGCGATCAAGCTGACAATCAGCGCCGCCTCCAGCCCTTCACGAAACATAATAAGAAATGGGACAAACATGCTAAACACCCCTGAGGTGGGCAGTAAGGAAAATATGCGATTAAGAACATCGTCAATAAACGTAAAGAAAAGTAAAACGATAGTGATTATCATTCTGGCAAAAAGAAATTCAAGAGGCGGAATAAGAATATTGTTAAGCAAACTGTGGCAAGTTGTTTCTGGCGGGTTAAATAGCAAATAAATTCATTAGGATACAAATTAATGCAGTAATGAAGTCCAGGCGGTATTTTCTATAAAAAAGCCCCCTGTTTTGCAGGAGGCTATGTGGATTAAAGATAAAAGTTATTTTTAGACAGTTTTAAACTCAGCTTCCGCCTGACGAAAACGTTCGGTCATCGCATTGCTCGGGCTTTTACCCAGTAAACTCACCACTAGGATCGCGATACTGGCGAACAAGAAACCGGGGATAATTTCGTATAAACCCAACCAGGCATATTGCTTCCAAACAATCACCGTAATTGCGCCGACCAGCATCCCCACCAACGCACCATTGCGGGTCATCCGTGGCCACATGACTGAAATTAGAACCACTGGCCCAAAGGCCGCACCAAAGCCCGCCCAAGCATAACTCACCAGACCAAGCACCCGGTTATCGGGGTCCGCTGCTAATGCGATGGCAATTAACGCCACCAACAACACCATGGCACGCCCCACCCAGACCAACTCTTTCTGGCTGGCTTTTTTACGCAGAAACGCTTTGTACAAATCTTCCGTTAATGCACTGGAGCACACCAATAATTGGCAGCTTAACGTACTCATTACCGCCGCCAAAATCGCAGACAGCAAAATACCGGCCATCCATGGATTGAACAGCAACTTGGCTAATTCAATAAAGACGCGCTCACCATTTTGAGTCACACTTCCGGCGTATTGCGGATTGTTCTCGAAGTAGGCAATCCCGAAGAAACCCACGGCAATAGTCCCTGCCAAACACAGAATCATCCAGGTCATACTGATACGGCGGGCGCTACGAATAGTGCGGTGAGAGTCTGCCGCCATAAAACGCGCCAGAATATGTGGCTGACCAAAATAGCCCAAGCCCCAACCCAGCAGAGAAAGGATAGCAACCAGATTCAACCCTTTGAACATATCAATATTGGCAGGGTTTTTCGCGGCAATAACCATCACTGAGGTATCAATCCCCCCCACAGCCAGGATCACCATAATTGGGGTCAGAATCAGCGCAAAAATCATCAATGTCGCTTGTACAGTATCAGTCCAACTGACCGCCAGGAAACCGCCAATAAAGGTATAAGCGATAGTAGCCGCAGCCCCTGCCCACAAGGCGGTGCTGTAGTTCATGTCAAAAGTGCTTTCGAATAACCGCGCTCCGGCAACGATTCCTGAAGCACAATAAATAGTAAAGAAGACTAAAATAACTACGGCTGATATTACCCGTAACAGCTTGCTTTTATCTTCAAAACGACTGGTGAAATAGTCCGGTAAGGTCAGAGCATTATTATTCGCTTCGGTATGAACCCGTAAACGGCCAGCCACTAATTTCCAGTTTAAATAAGCACCAATGGTCAAACCTATAGCTATCCAGCTCTCGGATATACCCGACAAAAAGATAGCCCCCGGTAATCCCATTAATAACCAGCCGCTCATATCGGAAGCCCCAGCGGACAATGCCGTCACCACGCTCCCTAAACTTCGCCCGCCTAGAATATAGTCATCAAAGCTTTTGGTCGCCCGATAAGCCACAAGACCAATGAGGATCATCCCAACAATGTAAACTAAAAAAGTCACCAACATCGGTGTATTCATGGTCATGCTATATCTCCATTTTGTATATTATCGTTTTAATATCCCATGATATTGAGTGTTTGCCTTGTAAGGCTGCACCATGCTTTCTCTCTGGTTTGTCGGAACGTGACACTGAGTTGCACCAGAGATGGGCGCTAAAATCTGAAATACACTACACGTTAGCAAATGGCTATCTTGCGGTTGCTATCTTGTAGTTGCTATCCTAGTTGAGTCTTTTCTTCCGCCACAACAATTTAAACAAATTTATTACAAAAATTTCACTCTGCGTCACATTAAGCCCTGTTGGTAGTGACACCCAACACGACAAAATGAGTGATACTTAAGGTAACCCCCCTAAAAACCTACTGTTATTAGTGCCAGCAACAGTTTTACTTAATATTTGAACAATCTGGATCACCGGATAATTGTTAAAAACAAGACTGAATTCACACTTCGCTTATACAGCCGATTTAACACGGTTGCACAAAGTTGCAACATGCTTGATATTGTTTGCATTAAAATACTAACCACCCTGATTAAGGAGCCGGACAGTATGGCTAGCACTACAATGGGCGTGAAGCTCGACGAAGCAACACGCGACCGAATTAAGGCCGCCGCACAACGTGTTGATCGCACACCACACTGGCTGATTAAACAGGCCATTTTTAACTATTTGGAGCGGCTGGAAAATAACAGCGAATTACCGGAACTCCCAATGGCACAGACGTCCTCTTCATCTGAAGCGGACGATATTATGCCGCAAATTACTGAGAATAATCATCAACCTTTCTTAGAATTCGCCGAACAAGTGTTGCCACAATCCGTTACCCGAGCAGCCATTACAGCGGCCTACCGCCGCCCGGAAACAGAAGCCATTCCTATGTTATTGGAACAGGCCCGTTTACCCGAAGATTTAGCCCAAGCAGCGCATCAACTCGCTTATTCCATTGCTGAGAAACTAAGAAATCAAAAAAGCGCTAATGGTCGTGCCGGTATAGTGCAAAGTTTGCTGCAAGAGTTTTCCCTGTCGTCCCAAGAGGGCGTGGCATTGATGTGTCTTGCGGAAGCACTGCTGCGTATTCCTGACAAACCAACTCGTGATGCGCTGATCCGCGATAAAATCAGCAATGGCAATTGGCACTCTCACTTAGGCCGTAGCCCGTCCATGTTTGTCAATGCGGCGACCTGGGGCTTACTGTTTACCGGCCGTTTGGTCTCAACTCATAATGAAACCAAACTTTCCAGTTCATTAAATAGGATTATCGGTAAAGGGGGGGAGCCGCTGATCCGCAAGGGCGTAGATATGGCAATGCGCCTGATGGGTGAGCAATTCGTCACCGGTGAAACTATCGCCGAAGCCTTAGCCAATGCGCGCAAACTGGAAGATAAAGGGTTCCGCTATTCTTACGATATGTTAGGGGAAGCGGCGCTGACGGAAGCCGATGCTCAGGCCTATTTGCTCTCCTATCAGCAGGCTATTCATGCTATCGGCAAAGCCTCCAATGGCCGCGGTATCTATGAGGGGCCGGGGATCTCAATCAAACTTTCGGCCCTACACCCGCGCTATAGCCGTGCCCAATACGAGCGCGTAATGGATGAGCTTTACCCACGTTTGCTGTCTCTGACTTTACAAGCCCGCCAATATGACATTGGAATTAATATTGACGCGGAAGAAGCCGATCGTCTGGAAATTTCACTCGATCTGCTGGAAAAACTCTGCTTCGAGCCAAAATTGGCCGGTTGGAATGGTATCGGTTTTGTGATTCAGGCTTACCAGAAACGCTGCCCGGCCACCATTGATGCAGTGATTGAACTGGCGCAGCGCAGCCGCCGCCGGCTGATGATTCGCCTGGTCAAAGGGGCATATTGGGACAGCGAAATAAAACGCGCTCAAGTGGATGGTTTGGAAGGTTATCCGGTTTATACCCGCAAGGTTTATACCGATGTTTCTTATCTGGCCTGCGCGCGTAAGTTATTGGCCGTCCCTAGCCTGATTTATCCACAATTTGCGACACACAACGCACATACTTTATCTGCAATTTATCATCTGGCCGGACAAAACTACTATCCCGGCCAATACGAATTCCAATGCCTACATGGTATGGGTGAACCGCTGTATGAGCAGGTGGTGGGTAAAGTTGCTGAGGGCAAGCTGAACCGCCCATGTCGCATTTATGCCCCGGTTGGTACTCATGAAACCTTGCTGGCTTATCTGGTACGCCGCCTGTTGGAAAACGGGGCCAACACTTCATTTGTCAACCGCATTGCGGATGCCACACTGCCGCTGGATGAGCTAGTGGCTGATCCGGTCAGTGCAGTAGAAGCCATTGCAGCCAGTGAAGGCCAACTTGGTTTACCGCACCCGCGCATTCCTTTACCGCGTGAGTTGTATGGCGAGAAACGAGCTAACTCCAGCGGTTTGGATCTGGCGAACGAGCACCGTTTGGCATCTCTTTCCAGCGCTCTGCTGGCCAGCGCGAGCCAAGTGTGGCGGGCAGAACCGCTGATTAATGCAGAACTTGATAGCGGCGCGGAACAGGGTAATAAAATGGAACAGCCGATCATCAACCCGGCAGAACCGGCAGATATCGTCGGCTACGTTCGTGAAGCAACCGATGCAGAAGTCAGCCGTGCATTGGATGCAGCCGCCAGTGCCGGGGCGATTTGGTTTGCCACTCCCCCTGTCGAGCGCGCCGCTATTTTAGTGCGTGCTGCCGAGTTGATGGAAAATCAGATGCAAACACTGATGGGCATACTGGTGCGTGAAGCCGGTAAAACCTTCAGTAACGCGATTGCAGAAGTCCGTGAGGCGGTTGATTTCCTGCATTATTATGCCAGAATGGTGCATGATAACTTTTCCAATGATAGCCACCGCCCACTCGGCCCAGTAGTTTGCATCAGCCCGTGGAACTTCCCGCTGGCGATATTTACCGGTCAGGTTGCTGCCGCATTAGCCGCTGGTAATAGTGTTTTGGCAAAACCGGCGGAGCAAACCCCGCTGATTGCTGCTCAAGCAGTGCGTATCTTGCTGGAGGCCGGTATCCCACAAGGTGTGCTCCAATTGCTTCCCGGCCAGGGTGATAGTGTCGGCGCAGCCTTAGTTAATGATGCCCGCGTGCGCGGCGTGATGTTTACCGGTTCAACTGAAGTGGCGGCTATTTTACAACGCAGCATCGCCGGCAGACTCGATCCACAAGGCCGTCCAACCCCGCTGATTGCCGAAACTGGCGGTTTGAATGCCATGATTGTTGATTCCTCGGCGCTCACTGAGCAAGTGGTGACCGATGTAGTCGCCTCAGCCTTTGATAGCGCCGGTCAGCGCTGCTCGGCCTTACGGATCCTCTGTATTCAGGATGATGTTGCCGAGCACACGCTACAAATGCTGCGGGGCGCCATGGCTGAATGCCGCATGGGTAACCCAGAGCGCCTGTCTACCGATATCGGGCCGGTTATTGATACGCAAGCCAAAGCGGGTATTGAACGACATATTCAAGCAATGCGAGCTAAAGGGCGCAAAGTGTATCAAGCCGCCAGAGCCAATAGTTTGGACGAAACAGAGTGGCAGCGCGGGACTTTTATCAAACCGACATTAATAGAACTGGATAGCTTTGATGAGCTACAAAAAGAAGTTTTCGGCCCGGTTCTGCACGTCGTGCGCTTCCAGCGCCAAAATATCAGTGCGCTAGTCGACCAAATTAATGCTTCTGGTTATGGTTTAACGTTAGGTATTCATACCCGTATTGATGAAACCATTACTCAAGTCACTGAAAAAGCCAAAGTGGGGAATCTCTACGTCAACCGCAATATGGTTGGGGCCGTAGTTGGCGTCCAACCTTTTGGCGGTGAAGGCCTCTCCGGGACGGGGCCTAAAGCCGGTGGCCCACTGTATCTGTATCGCCTCCTGTGTAGCCGGCCAGAAGATGCAGTAATCAACACGCTTGTTCATCAGGATAATGGGCAAGTGCAAAATATCTTAGGCCGTGAAGCACTACAAACGGCCCATCATGCTCTGGCTAAATGGGCTAATGAGCACCAGAATACTGCATTAATTCAGTTGGCTGCGCGTTATGGTGAGCTGGCACAAGGCGGCACTGTCCGGCTATTACCGGGGCCTACCGGTGAACGAAACACCTACGCCCTGTTACCTCGTGAACGTATCCTGTGTCTGGCAGATACAGAGGCGGATGCACTGACACAATTGGCTGCAGTTTTGGCGGTCGGGAGTGAAGTGCTATGGCTGGAAAATACGCTACAAAAAGACTTATTCCGCACATTACCCACGGTTGTAAAATCACGCATTACTTTCGCGAAAGATTGGCAAACAGCTAACATCACCTTTGATGCCGTTATCTATCATGGAGATGCAGATCAACTACGCACCTTATGCGAGCAGATAGCGCAAATTGATGGGCCAATTGTCTCAGTACAAGGCTTTGCACGCGGTGAAACCAATATCCTGCTAGAGCGTTTGCTCATTGAGCACTCATTGAGTGTCAATACTGCAGCCGCGGGTGGGAATGCCAGCTTGATGACTATCGGCTAAGCTTTCAGGTAATGAATATGTATAAGTGAGTTTCATCTACCAAGGCCCTTCGGGGCCTTATTTTTTGACTTAAGCAATAACACCGCCAGCGGAATCTTTTCCGAGAGTCCCCGCAATTCGGGGTGCAAAACTGCAAGCATCTTCTTTTTCTCCAGTCATATCCTGCATCATTGAACTAGCGCCCTTGTGTCCTTAAGTGAGTCTAACCCATTATTAATTAAAACAAACCGCTGGGCGGTACATGCGCTTAGCTTTCTTCTTAGTGAATATATTGTGTACAACAACATTCAGAGGTGATAATTATATTCATGGCTGATAAAAAAATTATCAATGAAACGCATCAAATTGCTAGCCGACGGGGAAATGGTCAATTGCGCCGTGAAATATGGGTTGACCGTTTCGGTACCATCACCCGTTATAATTTGGCTTATATTAATCACTGTCTATCGCAAGGTGATAATGGTCGGGTCATCGGTTATGACAATGCCCATGGTTTTCATCACCGCCATTACTTGGGCGCAATTGAATCAGTTGATTTTGTCAGCTTTGAACAGATAGAAGATTGCTTTCAAAAGGATTGGACTTCACTAAGGAGAAGTTAATGGACAAGCTAGTCATCAAAACAGCAACGGAAGATGATTTTTTTAAACGAGGCAAAAAACTCGCTACTCTCGCCGATGCGGGGCAAACATTACCGGAAGAGCACACCATTACGTTCGAAGACCCGCTAGAGATGGTGCGGGTATTAAGTGCCGCACGGATTGTTCTGCTACGAACAGTGAAAATGTATCCGGGTTCTATCACCTCCCTCTCTACTCGCCTAAAAAGGGATCGTAGTGCCGTCACTCGTGATGTGGCTATTCTGAAAAAAGCCGGGTTGGTCACTGTTGAACAAAAAGTGTTACCGGGCCATGGGCGGATGAAAGAAGTTAAAACAACAGCTTATCGCCTTAAACTCGAGGCCTTCCTTTAGAATTCTTGCCAATAAAACCATTATCAATAAAACTATCACCAAAACGGGGGCTAGATGATTGCCCCCACAATGACTTGGCATGTCTCGCTGGAAATCAGGTTAATCAGCGATTATTCAAAAATTTATCAAGGAACTGCCGCGTACGTTCATGCTGTGGATGAGCAAACAGCTCTTTTGCTGGCCCTTGTTCAACAATGCGCCCGTGGTCCATAAAGATAACGCGGTCCGCCACATCACGAGCAAAACTCATTTCATGAGTGACGATAACCATCGTCCGCTTTTCTTCTGCCAGTGCGCGAATAGTGCCTAATACTTCGCCCACCAGCTCCGGGTCCAATGCAGATGTCGGTTCATCAAACAGAATAACCTGAGGTTGCATCGCCAGTGCTCGTGCTATAGCTACTCGTTGTTGCTGCCCGCCGGATAAGCGGCGAGGATAGGCGTCTTCCTTGCCACTTAATCCAACTTTTGCCAGCAACTCACGCGCACGTTTTTCAGCCTCTGCTCGTTTTTCGCCTTTGACGATAACCGGCCCTTCAATAATATTTTCCAGCACCGAACGATGCGGAAACAAATTGAAGCTCTGGAAGACAAACCCGACTTTCTGCCGCAATGCCCGAACTTGCCGCTGCTGCTTGCTAATAGGGATACTGCCATCAATCTCTATATCACCGACGCGAATAATTCCAGAGTCAGGGATCTCAAGCAGATTGATGCTACGCAACAGAGTCGTCTTACCGGAGCCGCTCGGGCCAATGATCGCAACCACTTCACCGCTATTCACTTCAAGTGAGATACCGTGCAGCACCTGTTGACCTTTAAACTGTTTGGTCAGTTTTTTAACGTCGATGGTACTCATGGTTACTCCTGATCCTGACGATTAACATGCGCTTCCAAGCGATTTTGTAATGCTGACAACACTGTTGCCATGATCCAATAAATCAGCGAGGCCGCCAGATACATAGTGAAAACTTCCAAGGTGCGGGAGGTCACCAATTGCGCTTGTCGGAAAAGTTCGGGAACCTGGATAGTCGCGGCCAGAGAAGTGTCTTTGACTAAACCGATAAAGCTGTTACCCAACGGGGGCAAAGCAGTACGGCCAGCTTGCGGTAATATCACCCGATAGAGGGTTTGCCACCGCGTCATCCCGATACTGGCGGCGGCTTCCCACTGCCCTTTCTCAATGGATGAAATAGCGGCTCGCAATGTCTCTGATGTATAAGCTGCGGTATTGAGTGATAAGCCAATCAAGGCGGCAGGCATAGGATCCAGCTCAATCCCAAATTGCGGTAAACCGTAATAAATCATAAACAGTTGGGCAATTAATGGGGTACCACGGAAAATGGAGACGTAAAAGCGAGAGAGAAGTGAAAGGGGCAAGAAGCGAGATAACCGCATCATGGCTAACATAAAACCTAATGCCAGACCAAAGAACATCCCCCCCAGACTAAGCTGGAGGGTAAACCAAGCACCTTTCAATAAAAATGGTGCTGAATCCAGCACCAATTGAATACTTTCTTGCATTATTTAGTGACATCCGCGCCAAAATATTTTTCGGAAATCTTGGCCAAAGTGCCGTCTTCTTGCATTTCAGCAATGGCTTTGTTGATAGCCGCTAACAACTCAGGGTTGTTCTTACGCAAAGCTATACCAGATTCCTGACGGGCAAATGCCGGGCCTGCAGCCGCTAAAGTGTTATTGGTTTTCTTCACCAAATCCAATGCCGCTAAACGGTCAACTAAAATAGCATCTGTACGACCTACACGAAGATCTTGATACTTAGTTGGGTCATCATCATAGGTACGAATATCAACATCTTTTAGATTCTCACGTAACCATTGCTCATAGTTACTGCCCAACCCGACACCCACTTTTTTGCCGACCAGATCTTCAGGCTTGTTGAAATTGCCTTCATTACCTTTTTTGGTCAGAACCTGAATACCCGAAACTGTATAAGGCGTTGAGAAATCGTATTTTTTCTTGCGCTCATCTGAAATGGTAACTTGGTTAATCGCCACATCAATACGCTTAGATTCCAATGAGGCCAACATACCATCCCATTTGGTCGGGGTGATTTTTGCTTTGACGCCCATATGCTGCGCCAGAGCATTGGCGAAATCCACTTCAAAACCCGTAAGCTTGCCGTCTTCACCTTGGAAACTAAACGGTGGATAAGTTCCTTCCAACCCGACAATCAGAGTTCCTCGATCCTTAACCTGATCTAACAGGTCACCCGCAGCGTAAGATTTCACATTCAGGCCTGTTGCCAGCGCAACTGCCACCATACCCAAGACCATCCGACGACGTACAATTGAAAAGCCCATACATACTCCAACTGTCATGTTTATTTTTGATATTCAACACTTTATCAGTGTTTTTAATGGATTAAAGGAATATAAACTAATAACGATAGCTATAAATGGAATAAGCAATAACCAAAGACTACACCTGCGGATGATAAGCAAATAGCGCAGGTGCACCGCCGGTATGAATAAACAAAATCGGGCCATCATCGCGAAACTTGTTCTGCTCGAGGCCATCCAGTAAACCAGCCATCGCCTTACCGGTATAAACCGGATCCAACAATATCCCCTCCTGCCTTGCCAACAGCCCAATTGCCGCCAGCCCTTCTTCGTTGGGCATGCCATATTGCGGTGCGAAATAATCATCCCACAGGGTAATGTCTGCCAACGCGTCAGTGAACCCAAGAGATTCGGCGAGTGTTTTCTGGATATCTGTCACTTTCGGGCGCTGTTCTTGTGCTTTACGCGAGACAGTGACGCCAATCAGTTCTGCTTGGGGTAACAGTTGCTGTAAACCCACGGCCAGCCCTGCATGGGTACCCGCGCTACCGGAAGCTACAACCACCGAACTAAAGGTGACATTCCCGGCCGACTGAGCCGCAATTTCCAATGCGCATTGCACATATCCCAAGGCACCTAGAGCATTAGATCCCCCGACTGGCACAACATATGGACGAAAACCCTGAGCCTCGATACGGGTTGCCAACTCAGCCAATTGTTGGTTTGGATCATGTAATCCATCACACATCACCACATCAACATTAAACAAATCCAGCAGCAATCGATTGCCATTGGTCAGATAGTTTTCCTGCGAGGTACCGATAGGATTCTCAAGTAATGCAACACAATGTAATCCCAATTTTGCAGCAACCGCCGCCGTTTGCCGCACATGGTTAGATTGGATAGCGCCAGCGGTAATCAGTGTATCAGCGCCCTGCCTCAGTGCATCCGCCGCTAAAAACTCCAATTTACGCAGCTTATTGCCCCCAAGCGCCAGCGGCGTGACATCATCACGTTTGATATAAATTTCACGTCCCAGATAATCGGAGAGTCGCGATAGTTTTTCCAACGGCGTGGCATTACCGACCAGATCCAAACGCGGAAATTGCGCCAATTTGTGTTGAAGCGTCACAGGCCCCCCAAGAAATTAATCAAGTTATTTTAACTCTGACCCAAAGCAATTGGCGTTAAAGATCAACAGTATGCGAACCCCAATGAACTGATTTAAGCCAGTGACTCGGGTAAGTGGGTGCTGCTAACCCTGCTACTTCAAGTACAAAATGGAAATATAGATTTATCAGAAGTAATCGTAATAATCACTTATTTTTATTATAGATGCCGGAGAACAATAATGCAGGGGAATGCATTAGATAATAAAACGCCCAGTCAAGGAAAACCTTGCTGGGCGCGGAATCACTGAAAATATTGATTTAATAATTTTACGTTATATTAGCGGTAGTCTCGGTAAAAACACCGAGTTTTCTCAACTAAGGTCAACCCGTCATTAGCCTTAGTAGCTTTTTTGCCATGCTAAATATTGACCATATTTACGCAAAGCAATACGGTAATTGTTATGTGCGGCATTTGGCAGTTCATCAATAATACTTTGATGAAGAGTTTCACTGGCGCATGTTTCTCTGGTAAATGTTTCTGCTGGATAATTTCTTGCAACCAGCATTTCATCTAAGCGACGTAGACGCACAACATATTCGCGCACAGTGCTATGGCTCATTTCAGTTTGTTCAAATAAATACTGTTTGAACGCCATAATATCGAAATAACCCGGTGTGCTATTGCAATATATCTCACTGCAAAAACGGCATAACGCGGTTAATTCATGCTGAAGCTTTAACCAGACTTGATCATCAATCGGTTGATCCATTCCGGCAATGGCTTCTTTATTGATAATTTGTCCGCGAAAAACCAACGCCATACGATCAAGCTGTTTATGACAATGTGAACAATGAGTTTGACCGTGCTTATAATCTTTTAAATAACGGCTCAGCGGCCGCTTTTTTAACTGAAGTCCTGGCATAAGAAGACCTGCATTAATAAAGTTAAACACTGTGATGTCACTGAGCGAAAATGAATTAAGAGTCGTTATTCAGGCGGCTGCGTAAGCGTTTTATCGCCTGGCTATGAAGCTGGCTGACGCGGGATTCCCCCACTTCCAGCACGGCTCCGATTTCTTTCAGGTTCAGTTCTTCCTGGTAATACAGCGTCAACACCATTTTTTCACGTTCCGGCAGGGCCTCGATCGCTTCAATAACACGTTGGCGCAGATTTCCTTCCAATAAATGTTGTAGCGGGTTGGCATCCTCATGCCCTTCCAGCATCGGCTCGACACTTTCACCCTGTTCTTCCCGCCATTCGTCATAGGAAAAAAGCTGGCTGTTGTTGGTATCCAACAAGATCTGACGGTACTCCGCCAAATCGATATCAAGGAGTTGTGCGACTTCCTGCTCAGTCGCTGGACGCCCGAGCCGCTGCTCCACCTTTTGCATGGCACTGGCGACTTCGCGCGCATTGCGCCGCACACTGCGCGGTGCCCAATCTCGGCTGCGCAGTTCATCCAACATCGCGCCACGTATGCGCTGTACCGCATAAGTGGTAAATGCGGTTCCTTGTAAAGCGTCATAACGCTCAACAGCATTCAGCAGACCAATCCCCCCAGCCTGCAACAAATCATCCAATTCCACACTGGCGGGCAGGCGCACCTGCAAGCGCAATGCTTCATGGCGAACCAGAGGAACATAGCGTTGCCAGAGGGAATTCTTGTCCATCACGCCTTCGGCGGTATACAGATCACTCACTAGACAGGCACCTAAGGGTAAGAGAGTCGTACCATTATCCTGTCCGGTCAGCCAGCCAATCGCCTGAATAGGCCTACAAAAAGGCGGCTATTTGACTTATGCCCATGACTTTTACTGTTAACCCATTGCAAGGATTGCAAATAAAGAGCGCTAAATAGCGGCAAAAAATCCCTAAAAATAAATAATTAGCGCCAGATTTGAACTTATATTCTAAGGAAATAACCCTGTCGATTATTTCCTTAGCGTAAAATTCCTATCGCGATATAAAAACCCCGCCGAAAAGGCGGGGCTGAATAATGCAGTGTTTCTGAGGAATTAACGCAGCAGAGACAATACAGTTTGTGGAACCTGATTGGCCTGAGCCAGTACAGAAGTCCCTGCTTGTTGCAGTATGTTCGCACGGCTCATGTTAGATACTTCAGTAGAGTAATCAGCATCCTGGATGCGGCTACGTGCTGAAGTCAGGTTATTGATGGTGTTACCCAGGTTGGTAATGGCTGAGTCGAAACGGTTTTGTACCGCACCCAAGCCACTACGCAGTGCATCAACTTGTGCCAGCGCTTTATCAACAGTCGCCAGTTGGTTCTCGGTTGATTTCTCAGATGCAGCAGCATCTTCGTTGATCAGAGTCACGTTGCCGTTAGCGGTGCGGGACATGTACATAGTCTTGCCAGCAGCGTTAGTGATTTCATCACCTTTGGCGTTAGCAGTGTACGCGGTGCCGTTAACAGTCAGGGTGCTGCCGGTTTTAGTCGCGCCTTTTAAATCCAAGTCAGCTAAAGTTGCAGCGCGGTTATTTTCAGTCGCTTTGGTGGTTAAACCGCCACCAACAACAGAGGAGAACAAAGCGCTAGAAGTTTTCACTTCAGCAGCGGTACCGGTAGCCGCAGTACTAGCTGATGTTGTGAAATCAACACTTTTACCATCAACAGTTGCACTGTATACACCGTTACCATTTGCATCAGCAGCTGTTTTAACAGTGAATTCCATGCCTTCAGCGGTGAATTTATCACCAACGGCTTTACCCACAGACGCAGCTGCAATAGAAGTAGCTTCAGTGCCTGCTTTTGCCGTCGCGGTATAAACCGTAGATGCAGTGTTAGGAGTCGTTGCTGTAGCGGAGAATGCACCAGTACCTGCATCAATATATTGTGCTGCGCCAGCGCCATTAGTCACGGCACCAGAGTTAATATCTACTTTATAGGCTACTGCAGGAGTACCAACATTATAGTTAGTGCTACCAGTGGCTTTGAACTGAGAAGTCAAATCATCAACAGAGGCTTGTTTAGCACCATCAACGTTGAAGCCTTGCAGGCCCAGGCTTTTTGAGTCAATTTTTTCCAGATTGATGCTGATAGTTTCGCCATCGTTAGCGCCAACCTGAACTTTCATGCTGCTGTTGCCAGCCAGAACTTTCACGCCGTTGAACTGAGTTTGGTCAGATACGCGGTCGATTTCGTCCAGACGTTGTTGAATTTCGTCCTGGATTGATTTCAGGTCAGAAGATGAGTTAGAACCGGTTGCAGCCTGAACACTCAGCTCACGAACACGTTGTAAGTTGTTGTTGATTTCGCCCAACGCACCTTCAGTGGTTTGCGCCAGAGAGATACCGTCGTTTGCGTTACGAGAAGCCTGAGTCAAGCCTTTGATATTAGAGGTGAAGCGGTTAGCGATGGCCTGACCCGCTGCATCGTCTTTTGCACTGTTGATACGCAGACCAGAAGACAAACGCTCAATGGCGGTGCCTAAAGAAGACTGTGATTTATTCATGTTGTTCTGAGTCGTCAGAGACAGGGTGTTAGTGTTAATTACCGCCATAGTGATATTCCTTAAATGCTGTTGGGTTATGGTTTGGGCTTACTGCCCACGGCTTCATCACCGTCCCAACTTGTATCGGCGTTCTTTAAGGAACCTTTAGACATTCCGGTAAATAATTTTAAAATTTTCTGAAATTGATTAATAATCTATTCTTTAATTGACACTCTACTCAATGGGGCAAATAACGCCCTAGTATCCCCTGTTATTCTGCCCATCATAAATTCTATTTTATGTGTAAACTTTTTGTCTCTCTGGCCGATAACCCCTGTAACGACACTTGAATATTAAGGATTAGAAATGGCAAGTATCAGTTCGCTGGGTATCGGTTCAAATATGGAGCTAGGCACTTTATTGGATAAGTTAAGTGCATCGGAGCAAACTCGCTTAACTCCGCTAACTAACCAGCAGACCAGTTATAAAGGTAAACTCACCGCCTATGGTGTATTACAGAGCGCATTAGCTAAATTAGAAACTGCATCAGCGGCCCTAAAAAAAGCAGATACGCTAGCCACGACTTCTGTCACCAGCACCAACACTGCATTCGCAGCGACCACCGGTAGCGGCGCAACAGCCGGAAGTTACACTGTCGAAGTAACCAATTTGGCTAAAGCGCAATCACTGCTTTCTGGTGAGGTGCCAAACACAACAGATAAACTGGGCAATAGTAACGACAGTCGTACCATTACGATAAAACAGCCGGGTCAAACTAAGCCATTGGAAGTTAAGTTGGCCAGTGAGCAGACTTCTTTGACCGGCATTCGTGATGCGATTAATAAACAAGAAGGTAGCGTTACTGCCAGCATTATGAAAGCGGATGATGACACTTATTATCTGGCACTCACCTCAAAGGAAACGGGTACCAAATCAGAAATGACCGTCAGTGTCAGTGGTGATGACACCTTAAATAATTTCCTGAATTATACGCCTGGCAGTACCGGTGGCAGCGGTGCAATGACACAAAAAGTGAAAGCAGAAGATGCCGCACTGACGGTTAATGGCGTGGCTATTACCCGTCAAAGCAACACCATTACCGATGCTCCACAAGGGGTAACGCTGACCTTAAAAGCGGTAACCAAGAAAGATGAACCTGAACAACTGACAATTACTCGTGACTCCACGGCAACCAAAGCCGCGATTCAAACATTTGTTGATTCCTATAACTCACTACAAACGACATTTGCCTCTTTAACTAAATATACCGCTGTTGAACCAGGTAAAGATCAATCAACCAGCAATGGCGCATTAGTTGGCGATGGGACATTGCGTAGTATTCAGACACAGCTAAAAAGTCAGTTGGCCTCAGCACAAGGGGGGGATGTAAAAACCCTGGCTGCAATGGGTATCACTCAAGACCTTGATGGAAAATTAGTCATCGACTCCAAAAAGCTTGATAAGGCGTTGACTGACCAACCTAATAGTGTGACCGCATTTTTTGTCGGCGACGGTAAAACTACAGGTTTCGCCACTCAAATAGATAACCTGTTAAACACCGCGCTAGATACCACTAAAGGCTCATTAAAAACAGCCACAGATGGTATAGACAAATCGCTGAAATCATTAGAAAAACAGGTTACATCGACCACTGATAGTATTAACGCCACCATTGAGCGATATAAAGCACAATTTACCCAATTAGATAAATTGGTGAGTTCATTAACCAATACCGGTAATTTCTTAACTCAGCAATTTTCTTCATAAGGGATAGGACATGTACAATCGATCAGGGGTTCAAGCTTATACTCAAGTAGGCATGGAAAGTGGTGTAATGAGTGCAAGCCCTCATCAATTGATCGTGATGCTGTTCGACGGGGCGCAAAGCGCCCTGGTTCGCGCCCGCATCTTGATGAATCAGGGAGATATACCAGCCAAAGGCGCTGCATTATCCAAAGCTATTAATATCATTGATAATGGGCTAAGTGCGGGACTGGATATGGAGAAAGGTGGTGAGCTGGCCGAAAACTTATCAGCCTTGTATGACTATATGACACGGCGCTTGCTGCATGCCAACTTACATAATGACGAACAGGCTATTACTGAAGTGCTCGCTTTGCTCGAAAATATTGCGGATGCCTGGCGGCAGATCGGCCCCAATTATCAACCAGATTAGGACCCCATTAAATGGAACGTCACCAGCACCTTTTGTCCGATTATCAACAAATCCTGACCCTCAGTGAGCAAATGTTAGTGCTGGCGACCGAGGGTAATTGGGATGCGCTGGTTGATCTAGAAATGATTTATCTTAAAGCAGTTGAAAGCACCGCCCATGTCACTATTTCTTCATGCTCATCGCTAGCACTGCAAGAGTTATTACGAGAAAAGCTTCGTGCTATTTTGGATAATGAAATTGAGATTAAGCGTCTATTACAATTGCGTCTTGATGCATTAAGTGAGTTGGTTGGCCAGTCAACAAAGCAACAGGCGGTGAATAATACTTATGGTCAGTTTCCTGACCATGCATTATTGTTAGGTGAAACTCAGTAATATTCAATTCATAAAATCATAAAATTTCGATGAATTACTGAGCAATAAGATAAATTTGAAATTATTAACATGACAATAGATTTTTAATGTCATTATTTTTAACATGGAATTATATTAATAGTAACAATTACTCATATCTAACTGGCTATCACTCTCACTCCTAATGCTTTTCGCTAAGATAGTCGGTTATTGTCATTTTTCTATTAAAATAAGTTGCCAGCCAGCTATTCAAAGCGTAAAGATATTCTCAGGCTAAAATTGTGAAATGAATGTCGATGGAACGTATAATTAATTTTTGCCCTGGAGTGGGTAGCTCTGCACATATTATTCAACACACAGAGCTACTGCTCACCTCCGTCTATATTGAGCAACCTTTGCTCATTATGGTTAACCGTGGGCATAAAATTATTCGCTGGGATAATCAGGAATGCACTATCCGAGCAGGTGAAATAGTTGCCATCAGTAGCGGCCAGACAATTGATATTGTTAATGGCTTATCTGACGATGGGTTATTTTTTAGTCACCAACTGCGTTGTGACCCGCATTTGATAGCGACCTTTGCTAATCATCCCGCATCAACTGGCCTTAGCGTTATTCCTGGAGTTATGCCGGTGCGTAATTTAGCACCGGAATTTATGAATACATTCGGGAGTACATTTAAAGCAATATCCGATATAGGTGATATTCCCCCGGCGATCATCAGGCACCGCATGCTGGAATTGTTACTTTGGTTAGCACAATGTGGTGTTAAATTTAGATTAAACGATGACAGGTCATTAAGTGAGAGAGTGCGCCGTTGTCTGGCACTTGACCCACACAAAATATGGTCAGCGGCTGCAGTTGCCGATCATATGGCAATGAGTGAAGTGGTATTACGGCGAAAATTAGCGGCCGAAAATATACTCTTACGGGATTTGATGATTGATGTGCGCATGACCAGTGCTCTACGTTTGTTACAAGGTACCGACTGGCCAATTTCATTGATTGCTAATCAGGTAGGTTACGAGAGCGCATCACGTTTTGCCGAACGTTTTCGCAAGCGTTTTGGATTTGCTCCTACAGCCATACGTGGGCATCATCGTTTACAACCTCCCAATAACGACCCACCAGAAGTCAATTATCATCATTATTTAAACCTGATTTAGGGCCTAACACACATCATACTTCAAATTGCCTGTGTGCCCACTATCAACGCCTACATCCGTATTTAGGTATCCACATCTTTTATCGATAATCATCCTGACTGCTAAATACTGCTTTTAGATATTCCACACGTTAAAACCTTATTTTTTAATACCATCACTAGATTTTTCTTCCAATAATATTGGATTGATATCAATAAAAATCTTTACAATCATGCGATTAGACATAACTTACTGAAAAAAATAAGAATATGCTAGTTAGACAGGTGCATTCTATGATTAAGATTGATTAAATAATAAACTATCAGGATGGACATGATGCCCAGTAACCTGTTCAAACTAAAAAAACGCTATCCTTTGCATATTCAGATTGCAGCCTTTTTCACTCTGCTGATTATCTCAATTGGTACTGTGATCATTATTTTTGGTTATAGCCAACTGACTAAACTGACTGAAATTAGCACCAATAGCCAATATCAAAAAACAGGGGAGGCTATTGCGGCAGAATTAGATGCGATAACACGACCAATGATGATGTCCGTTAACCTCCTCGCCAGTATGCAAATCACAGAATTATCGACACTTGAACAGCGGATGGCTTTTGTGAGTAAATTTGTTGAAGTTCTGAAACAGAATGACTACGCCAGTGCTGTGTATAGCGCTTATCCTAATGGTGATTTATTTATGCTACGTCGCCTAACAGAGGCTAATCGTACATTATTTCATGCGCCAGAAGGTGCTGAGTGGATGATTCAAAGTAATCGTTTTCTCGATAGCTTACCGGAGAAACGTTTTATTTATCTGAATGAGAAACTGCAGCCCATTGCTGTAATGCCACGCGATAATGATAACTATGATCCCAGGAGGCGAGATTGGTTTATTCTGGCCTCGGCAAGCCCCAACTTGGTCACCTCCCCTATTTATATTTTCAAAGGTACTGGTGAAACTGGTTTTACCTATAGTCGCCGATCTGAAAATAATCAGTCAATTATTGGGTTAGATGTTTCCCTAGCCTCATTATCACAATTTTTAATAAGACAAAATCTACCTCTGGGTAGCCAAGCCATTATTATAAATTCTCGTGGTGAAATTATCGCGAGCCTACCTAATCCGCAAGAAAACACAGCAAACCCAATGGATGCGGACAAACAGATTTCGGTATTACAAACATTGCTAAACACCCAAGAGAATAGCGCTGAGTACAATATTGATAATAGCCGCAGTATCATTTTTGATGCACAAGATAAGCGTTGGTACGGCTCAATTGTCGACATTAATAATAGCGGAAATAAATATCAGTTGGTCATTGCTACTCCGGCAAGCTACCTTACTGCTGATGCGAATTCAATTCGTCATTATTCAACCTTTATTGCATTTATCCTACTGTTACTCAGCTTACCTCTTGTTTGGTATTTCTCACGCAAAATATCCAATCCACTGATTCGTCTTCGCAAAGATGCTGACGCTATAAGCAACTTATACTTCGAAGAAGGCCAATCAGAGCAATCCATGATTGAAGAAGTCGATGAGTTGCACAAATCAATGTCAAAAATGAAATCAACACTGAAGCAATTCATTTCAATGGGCAATATGTTGACGGCAGAAAACAGCTTCTTCCGACAAATGCAGGGGTTATTAAGTGAAACGACAGAAATTGCAGCAATGACTGGTGGGATTATATTTCTTGCCGATAAAGATGGAGGGATATTTACACCGACGGCGTTTCGCTGGCATGGCGAAAATATTCCAGTGGCAGAAATGGCGTCATTAGATATAAAAGAAAATAATTTCGCCACTTTCCAGCCAGTGCTAGCAGGGCAAACCATTGCTGGAACTTTAAATGAAAATAATATATTCAGTCAATTACAAGACTTTCTGCAACCTTATTTGCCACTGCGTTTTGTTGCTGTACCCATGAAAACTCATGATAAACAACTCTTGGGTTTTTTATTGCTATTTACCCCGTATCAATTAAATGCAGAGCGTGAACATTCTAAAATTCAATTAGTTAATGCACTGGTCGGTAGTTTATCTGTTTCAGTAGAAACTCAGAAGTTATTACAAGAGCAAAAAAACCTGCTCAATGCATTTATTGAGCTCATTGCGGGTGCTATTGATGCCAAAAGTGCTTATACCGGTGGGCACTGTCAGCGAGTGCCCCAAATAACCAAAATGCTCGCCAGAGCTGCGGTGAATATCAAAGAAGGGCCTTTCGCTAACTTTAGTTTATCTGAGAATGAGTGGGAAGAACTGCATACAGCATGCTGGTTACATGACTGTGGCAAGATAACCACACCTGAATTTGTGGTGGATAAATCAACTAAACTGGAGTTAATTTATGACCGTATCCATGAAATACGGATGAGGTTTGAAGTCTTAAAATGCGAAAAAGAGATCGATTTCTTGCGCCGCCATGCCACGATTAATGCTAATGACACTGAACAACAATTATTGGTGGCTGAATTGCGTCAGTTGGATGATGACTTTTACTTTATCGCGCACTGTAATATCGGCGGTGAATTTATGTCCGATGACGCCATAGCGCGTATCCAGCACATTGCCGGGTATCACTGGACTCGCACATTAGATGATAATGTCGGTATTGCTCACGAAGAACGCGAGCGTAAAGCTCGACAGCCAGTTGCCTCAATACCCGCGCTAGAACCGATGCTGGCAGATAAGGAAGAACATCTCATTTACCGAGATAGTAACAATAAGCGCAAGGAATATTATGATTTCAAAGTACCAGAACCGACTTTGCTTTATAACCGAGGTGAGATTTATAACCTCAGTATTCGGCGTGGAACATTGACAGAAGAAGACCGCTATAAAATTAATGAACACATTATGCAAACAATTGTGATGCTCAAAAAACTGCCTTTCCCGCGCACCATGGCAAATGTAGCCGCTATTGCTGGTGGGCATCATGAGCGCATGGACGGTAAAGGATATCCTTGCCAACTCACTTATAAACAGATGAGTATTCCAGTACGAATGATGGCTATTGCCGATGTATTTGAAGCCCTGACCGCAGCCGACCGCCCTTATAAACCAGGAAAGTTATTATCCGAAGCACTGAATATTATGCTAAATATGGTGAATGAAAATCACCTGGATAGAGAACTGTTTATTTTATTCCTACAATCCGGCATCTGGCAGGAATACGCCATTACCTACCTGCAAGCCGATAAAGTAGATAATATTGATATTTCAGCTTTACTGCAAAAACTTGGCAACCAGGATATTTCGCTGGCAGAAACTGTTTAAAAGACAAGAAAGAGAGAGTAATGGCTGAACAGTAACGCTATGCTAAATCTCATCTTGAGAGGTTTTTATTGGAGTCAGCGAATGTTCTACAACTACGGTGAGATAGAGATTAATCATCTTAAGCGGCGGGACAAAAAGATGGCGGCGGCTATTGAGCGGCTCGGAATGATAGCCCGCCCATTATCACCGGATTTGTTTGCTGCATTAATCAGAAATATCGTTGACCAGCAAATATCAGTTAAAGCGGCGCTCACTGTTAACGCACGCCTGTTGGCATTATTGGGTACAGTGACACCGCTCACGGTTGCCGCTGCGTCTATAGAAGCAATTCAAGGCTGCGGGATGACCATGCGTAAAGCCGGATATATCAAGGGCGCAGCCGACGCGGTACTCAATGGTTCACTGGATTTATCCGCTATTTCTCAGTTACCCGATAATGAGGTTATTTCCCAGCTATCAAATCTTAATGGTGTGGGTATTTGGACCGCAGAAATGTTGCTTATTTCTTCACTTTCTCGCCCAGACATTCTCAGTTGGGGAGATTTGGCCATCCGCCGCGGTATGATGAATTTATATCGCCACAAAACGCTACCGCGAGAACGTTTTGAACAATATCGCCGCCGCTACACGCCTTATGGCACAACTGCATCATTGTATTTATGGGCATTGTCACATGAAGAGATGGTATGACACAGTTTATAGCGGTTATTGATATATTTCTCTATTCCTCAAGATACTGTCCCCCCATTCTGTCTAAAGCATTTGCCAGCCATCTAATATTATTGCATGACGGGTTTGGGGCCCCAAACTTTGAAGTACAGGAACTTTTCATCTGCCCAACCCAATAGGCTTTAAGAATGGATACATCAACTAACTTCATGCATGTAATTCGTTCTTTAGTGACATACCGATTACTGCAAACAGCTTCAGAGACTTTCATTATGGCAGGGACGGGCAAGATAGATTGCGGTTCAGCAGCACCGGCAAAAATAGGAAAATAAACGAAGAATATGATCAAAAAACTTCTCATAGCAGCCACCTATATAAATTCATTTAAAGGATAAATATCGCTTTAAATTGTTACATAAATGTTGAATGAGAAATTGTTCTGTGGTGCGAACTCAATTATCACAATAATAAAAGTATCTCTTGGGCTGGCATTTCATTGCTCAAAGCCCAAGTTATTTTATTCATCCGTCTGAAAAACCGTCACACGCCCATATTCATGACATCTTGATAAGCGGCAACTAGCTTATTACGCACTTGGATACCGAGCTGCAAAGAGACAGATGATTTCTGCATATTCACCATCACATCATTTAGGCCGACACCGGGCACACCTAATTCAAAATTCTGCGCCAGAGTACGGGCTGTCTGCTGGTTATCACTGATTTTACCAATAGCCGCTTTTAATTCGCTGGCAAAACCGGCCTCAGCGGGCAGTGTTCTTGCTGAACCCGATGCTTGCAATGCAGTCACTTGCAATTGCTGTAAAACCCCTTCAATACCTTGAACAGACATGCTCATCCCCAAAATGCGTCAGTAGGCCAATAACTGCGTGGCAAATAGGTGCGCTAATGCGGATATTTGCCATCCAGCAGGTATTACTTTTTTCAGGTTGACACCCTAACACATCATTTTTGCGCTAAAGCGGCTAAATAGACCCAAAAATACCGGCTTATTGAGCCATCAAATTTCCACTTACAGCAAATAATGGCATGCCGATATAGTCCAAATAATTTGAGTTGCAGGAAGGCGGCAAGGGAGAGAATCCCAATGAGCTTACTGTAGTAAGTGATTCGGGTGACAAATCTGCCGGGAGCAGATTTGAACGCTGCCTGCGGCGGCCTCACAGAGGCGAGGCCCATGGACGGGCCGAGTAACGAGCGTGGCCAACGCACATGCGGCTTGAAGTATGGCGAGTATAACAGGGGATATCAGCTATTGATGCTTTATCGCTCACAGCACTTGGGAGTCTGTTTTGTTCCAACACATTAGTTACATAAAAAATACTAACTCAAACGTTGTTCAGCTTGGCCAAGGACGTGTATGAATGCCTCGATAACTGGCGGTGAAAATCGTGAGAATAACTTTACGACGACACTGGCACGCCTACGCGCGAATCCGAAAATCCCACTGTTGATTGCAGCGGCTGCGGTCATCGCTATTATTGTCGCGTTGATGTTATGGGCTAAAAGTCCAGATTATCGCGTCCTTTATAGCAACCTGAGTGATCGTGATGGCGGTGATATCGTCACGCAATTGACGCAACTGAATATTCCCTATCGTTTCGCGGATACTGGCGGAGCGCTGTTGATCCCGGCAGATAAAGTGCATGAAACTCGTCTGCGTCTGGCACAACAAGGTTTACCTAAAGGTGGTGCCGTCGGTTTTGAATTGCTGGATCAGGAAAAATTTGGCATTAGCCAATTCAGCGAGCAAGTCAACTATCAGCGAGCACTGGAAGGTGAACTCGCTCGAACTATCGGCACACTTGGCCCGGTACTGAATGTCCGGGTACATTTAGCAATACCGAAACCTTCGCTATTTGTTCGTGAGCAAAAATCGCCAACAGCCTCTGTCACACTCGCCTTGCAACCTGGCCGCGCACTCGATGATGGTCAAATCAATGCCATCGTCTACATGGTTTCCAGCAGTGTGGCGGGTTTACCCCCTGCAAGTGTCACTGTGGTGGATCAAACAGGCCGTTTGCTGACGCAATCTGATAGCGCGGGCCGCGACTTAAATGCGGCACAACTTAAATTTACTAATGAAGTGGAAAACCGTTTCCAGCGCCGCATTGAAACTATCCTGGCACCGATGGTGGGTAGCGGCAATATTCATGCGCAAGTCACCGCACAAGTTGATTTTGCCAGCCGTGAACAGACCGATGAAGAGTACAAACCGAATCAGGCCGCCAACCAAGGAGCAGTACGCTCTCAACAAGTCAGTACCAGCGAACAACTGGGCGGCACCAATGTCGGCGGAGTTCCGGGGGCATTGTCTAATCAACCATCAGTGACCCCAGTTGCACCAATTGAAGTCCCTCCAGCCACCCCCGCAGCGGGTGCCGGTGCAGCTACGAATACTGCCAATGCAGCGAACCGCCCGGCGGTGACCACGACTGCTGCTAAACAGACGGCGACGTCAAGTAATAGCCGCCACGACCAAACCACTAACTTCGAAGTTGACCGCACTATCCGCCACACCCAGCAACAAGCAGGTATGGTGCAGCGCCTCTCCGTCGCCGTGGTCGTCAATTACGGCATGGATAAAGCGGGCAAACCTATTGCGCTGAGCAAAGAGCAATTAGCGCAGGTGGAATCACTGACACGCGAGGCCATGGGCTTCTCTACTGACCGTGGCGACACTCTCAATGTGGTCAATACGCCATTTAATGCTACTGGCGAAGATACCGGTAACAGTCTGCCATTCTGGCAGCAACAGTCGTTCTTTGATCAATTGCTTAATATTGGTCGCTATTTGCTCATCTTACTGGTCGCGTGGATCTTATGGCGCAAACTGGTTCGCCCACTGATGGAGAAAAAACAAGTAGCGGATAAAGCAACAGCGTCGGTCAATAGCATAGTACAGACCGCACAAGCTTCTGAAACAGCGAAACAAACTAAAGAAGAGCTGGCCCTGCGTAAGAAAAATCAGCAACGAGTGAGTGCTGAAGTTCAGGCCCAGCGTATACGCGAACTTGCGGATAAAGACCCACGTGTTGTCGCGCTGGTTATCCGTCAATGGATGAGTAATGACCAATGAGCCTGACCGGAACTGAAAAAAGCGCCATCATGCTGATGACACTGGGCGAAGACCATGCCGCAGAGGTATTCAAACACCTTTCCTCGCGCGAAGTGCAACAGCTCAGTACCACCATGGCCAGTATGCGGCAGGTTTCTCACCAACAGTTGGTTGATGTATTGGCTGAGTTTGAAGACGATGCCGAGCAATATGCGGCTCTGAGTGTGAACGCCAGCGATTATCTACGCTCGGTACTAATAAAAGCATTGGGCGAAGAACGTGCATCCAGCTTGTTAGAAGATATTCTGGAATCACGCGAAACCACCAGCGGCATGGAAACCCTCAACTTCATGGAGCCGCAGATGGCGGCCGACCTGATCCGCGACGAACATCCGCAGATTATCGCCACTATTCTGGTTCACCTGAAGCGCGCTCAAGCGGCCGATATTCTGGCGCTGTTCGACGAGCGTCTGCGCAACGATGTCATGCTGCGTATTGCGACCTTCGGTGGGGTTCAACCAGCCGCATTGGCGGAATTGACCGAAGTGTTGAACAATTTGCTGGATGGCCAAAACCTCAAACGCAGCAAAATGGGCGGTATCCGCACTGCGGCCGAGATTATCAACCTGATGAAAAGCCAGCAGGAAGAAACCGTTATGGACGCAGTACGCGAATACGACGGCGAGCTGGCACAGAAAATTATCGACGAAATGTTCCTGTTCGAGAATCTGGTCAGTGTCGACGACCGCAGCATCCAGCGTTTACTACAAGAAATCGACAACGAATCGCTATTGATTGCCTTGAAAGGTGCCGATCAGGCGCTGCGCGAGCGCTTCCTCAGCAATATGTCACTGCGTGCGGCAGAAATTCTGCGCGACGATCTGGCCACCCGTGGGCCAGTGCGTATGTCACTGGTCGAAAACGAGCAGAAAGCCATCTTGCTGATTGTCCGTCGTTTGGCGGAAAGCGGCGAGATAGTCATCGGCGGCGGCGAGGATATCTATGTCTGATAGGATTAATGCCCTGCCCTGGCAGCCCTGGTCACTAAATGACTTTGCCAGCCAACCAGAACCTACTGCTGCCACCGCGCCGCCGGATATCAGTATGTTGTTTACTGATGAGCAAAAAGCGGATACCGCGCTAACGGAAAGTGATCAGCAACAAACACTGATGAACCTGCAACTCGAAGCCGAGAAACAGGGCCGCCAGCAAGGGTTTGCCAAAGGGTTGCAAGAGGGTTTGGATAAAGGTTACCAAACCGGTTTGGAAGAGGGGCACCAGCAAGCGCTGGCAGATGCTGAGAAACAGTTAGCTCCGATCACCGCGCACTGGCAAACCTTAGTCGATGATTTTCAAAATACCCTTGATGCGCTGGACAGTGTGATTGCCTCGCGATTGATGCAAATGGCCTTAGCAGCAGCAAAACAAATTCTGGGGCAACCGGCAATTTGCGATGGCACCGCGTTACTGGCTCAAATCCAGCAAATGATTCAACAAGAGCCGATGTTTGCCGGTAAACCGCAATTACGGGTGAATCCAAATGATTTAGCTGTGGTGGAACAGCGCTTAGGCTCGACTTTGAGTTTGCATGGCTGGCGCTTATTGGGTGATAGTCAAATTCATCCCGGCGGATGCAAAGTCAGCGCCGAAGAAGGCGATTTAGATGCCAGCCTGGCAACACGCTGGCATGAGCTGTGCCGCCTGGCAGCACCGGGAGAATTATGATGACCGCTCGCCTTGGCCGCTGGCTCGCATCGATGGACAAGTTCGAAGAACGTATCAGCCAATCAACCACCATTCGCCGTTACGGGCGGTTGACGCGCGCCACAGGTTTGGTGCTAGAAGCCACCGGTTTGCAACTTCCCCTCGGCGCAACCTGCCTCATTGAACGCCATGATAACGGCGAAGTTCAAGAAGTTGAGAGTGAAGTGGTGGGTTTTAATGGCCAGCGTCTGTTCTTGATGCCGCTCGAAGAGGTCGAGGGAATTGTGCCCGGCGCCCGTGTTTATGCCCGCATCACCACCGGCGGGGCTTCTGCCAGTAAACAATTACCACTCGGCCCAGAATTACTGGGGCGTGTATTAGATGGCAGTGCCAAACCGCTTGACGGCTTACCTGCACCAGAAACCGGTTATCGGGCTCCCCTGATTACCCCCCCCATCAATCCATTACAACGTACCGCGATTGAACAGGTTTTGGATGTTGGCGTGCGCACAATTAATGCCCTGCTGACGGTCGGTCGAGGTCAGCGTATGGGCTTGTTCGCCGGGTCCGGGGTGGGGAAAAGTGTCTTGTTGGGCATGATGGCCCGCTACACCCAAGCAGATGTCATTGTGGTTGGGCTTATCGGTGAACGTGGCCGTGAAGTTAAAGATTTTATCGAGAATATTTTAGGTACCGAGGGGCGCGCGCGCTCGGTAGTTATCGCCGCCCCCGCTGACGTATCGCCGTTGCTGCGCATGCAAGGCGCAGCCTATGCCACCCGTATTGCAGAAGATTTCCGCGACCGTGGCCAACATGTGTTGCTCATCATGGACTCTCTGACGCGCTACGCCATGGCACAACGCGAGATAGCACTGGCAATCGGCGAACCCCCGGCAACCAAAGGTTATCCGCCCTCCGTATTCGCCAAATTACCGGCACTGGTTGAACGCGCGGGTAACGGCGTGTCTGGTGGCGGCTCGATTACAGCATTTTATACGGTACTGACCGAGGGCGATGATCAGCAAGACCCGATTGCCGACTCTGCGCGCGCCATTCTCGATGGTCATGTGGTGTTATCTCGCCGTCTGGCAGAATCCGGTCATTATCCCGCTATTGATATCGAAGCTTCTATCAGCCGTGCGATGACCTCACTGATTGATGAGAATCACTACAGTAAAGTTCGCCAATTTAAACAGTTACTTGCAAGTTTCCAACGCAACCGCGATTTGGTCAGCGTAGGAGCCTATGCCGCCGGTAGCGACCCATTGTTGGATAAGGCCATTACCCTCTACCCGCAAATGGAAATCTTCTTGCAGCAAGGTATGTATGAACGCAGCAGTTACGAAGATGCCTGTCAGCATCTGAAAAGTCTGTTTCCGGGCTAATAGCTAACACCCCTGCGGCGTCAAGCACGAAAGGTATTGAGGAATACGATGAAAAGTCAGTCACCTCTCATCACCCTGCGCGACCTGGCTCAAAAGGCGGTTGAACAGGCAACGACCCAATTGGGGCAGGTGCGCTTGTCCTATCAGAATGCTGAGCAGCAACTGAGTATGTTGCTGTCTTATCAGGATGAATATCGGGTGCGGCTGAATGACACGCTGAGTAATGGCATGGCCTCCTCCAGTTGGCAAAATTATCAGCAATTTATTCAAACATTGGAGCAAGCCATTGAGCAACATCGTCATCAGTTGGCCCAGTGGAATGTAAAAGTTGAACAAGCAGTGAAGCATTGGCAAGAAAAGCAACAGCGGCTAAATGCATTTGAAACGCTGAACGAGCGAGCTGAAACCACCGCACGTTTACACGAGAACCGTTTGGATCAAAAACTGATGGATGAGTTCGCCCAGCGCGCCTCACAAAGGAGTCTACATTCATGAATCTATCTCTCTTGCCTACTGCTATCACTGCAAGTGAAGCCGAGGGCGCAGCATCCTCGACATCTATTGCCGCGTTGTTTACCGACGCAGGATTGCCGGCCGATTTTGCCAAACTTCTAGGCGACCAGTTGGGAAAAGAACTCACCGCCCTGGATGCTTCAACCCTAAAATCATCTTTAGCCGCAGCGACTGACATCACCCCTGAAGTTGACAGTAGTAAGTCAACCGTCGGTAACAGCAAGTTGAATCAGTTGTTGGCCGCATTGGGGGATATCAGTGCTGCGCTGCCAGCGGGTTTAACCCATGCAGGACAAACTGGCGATGCCGCAAGCATCAAGAAAACCACCATCAATGAGAGTGGCAAGCCGGATAGTGCCAGTGATAAAACTCACGATAAAGTCGACCCCGCCGCATTACAAACCTTGCTGGCAATGTTGCCGCATCAGGTGGCTAACACATTGAGCGGGCAAAAAGCCCCCCTGACTGATACTAATGGCCTGACGAACAATAAAACGACGGCCAAGCAAGATATTGCCACTCTCACCAGCTTGACCTCACAAGATAAAGGTTTAGCCGCACTGATTGGTGGCACCCTGGTCAGTATGAAAAGTGAGAAGGCCATGGACAGTGTAAAAAATGATAAAGCCATAAACAGTGACGATGTATTGGCGGGTGTAGCCACGAAAACAAAAATAACGGCTGCATCGGATAAGCCAGCCCCGTTGAGCGCGAAAGATATCGACAACAACACGCTCAATGCGAAATCCGCCCCACTGGCAGCACAAGCTGAAACCATCACGCCCGCCGCTGCGGTGGATAAAACCTTGGTCAGTTCAGCTCCCCAGGCCCATTCTCTTCCCCCGGTATCCAGCCCTCTTTTGCCAACTACAGCTACCGCCAGCGCCCATGTCAGTGCGCCCGTCAGTGGTTATTTAAGTGCGCAACTGGGCAGTCAAGAATGGCAACAATCACTTGGGCAACAAGTGATTATGTTCAGTCGCAATGGGCAACAAAACGCCGAGTTGCGGCTCAACCCGCAAGAGTTGGGTGCGTTGCAAATCAGTCTGAAAATAGAAGATAAGCAAGCACAATTACATTTTGTTTCAGCTCATAGTCAAGTTCGGGCCGCGATTGAAGCCGCTATGCCAAGCTTACGCACCGCCTTGGCCGAAAGTGGTATTGAGTTAGGCCAAAGTAGTGTCGGCAGTGAAGGTCAATGGCAACAAGCACAGCAACAGAGCCAACAAAATCAGCAAGATTTCGCCTCACGCGGTCAGCCAGGTTATGGTGAATTCGCCTCTGGCGAAGCACAGGTGAGCACGCCGCTGCTCACACCAGCCGCATTGCAAGCTCTGGCCAATGGCAATGGTGGCGTTGATATTTTCGCCTAAAAGGCGCTGTTAATTTCACCAAAAGGGGACAAACGGACAAGCTAGGCCGTTTTTCTCCACCTATTCTGCCTATTGGGATTAAGGATAAGCGGGATAATCATCAGCAATAATTCGGATAGCTTGGTGTCAGTGGCCCCAGGCTGTTATACCCAAAATAATTCGAGTTGCAGGAAAGCGGCAACTGAGCGAACCCCCAAGAGCTTACACTGGTAAGTGACTGGGGTGATTGAGCGCAGCCAACGCACATGTAGCTTGAAGTCTGACGGGTATATTGTGATCCACCGGTTTGATACCAAAACAGGAATTTGCCTTCTCCATGTCTCAAAATACCTTCCCGGCCAAGCGTAAGAGTTCAATCTGGGTGATCCTGCTGGTGCTGATTGCGGTGGCAGCAACTGCGGGTGGCGGTTATAGCTGGTGGGCACTCAAGAAGAGTCAACCAACCACAGCGAAAGTCGCTCCTGTCATCCCGGTATTCATGCCCTTGGAGACCTTTACGGTCAATCTGATCACGCCGGATAATAATCTGGATCGTGTGCTTTATATCGGATTAACGTTAAGGCTCCCCGACGATAGCACGCGTGCAAAACTCAATGACTATCTACCGGAAGTGCGCAGCCGGTTACTGTTACTGCTCTCTCGTCAATCCGCTGACAGTCTGGCGAACGAAGAAGGCAAGCAGCGCTTAGTCGGTGAAATTAAAAACGTTCTTAGCCCGCCAATGGTTAAAGGTCAACCTAATCAGGTAGTCAGCGATGTGCTGTTTACCGCATTTATATTGCGATAATCATTATGGGCGATAGTATTCTTTCACAAGCAGAGATTGACGCACTGTTAAACGGTGACAGCGGGGGTGATGAACCCGAAGCCGTCACTGGAAACGAGACAGACGTTAAGCCTTATGACCCGACGACCCAGCGACGTGTGGTGCGTGAGCGCCTACATGCACTGGAGATAATCAATGAGCGGTTTGCCCGTCAGTTTCGGATGGGGCTGTTTAACCTGTTACGCCGCAGCCCGGATATCACGGTTGGCCCAATAAAAATTCAGCCATATCATGATTTTGCCCGCAACTTGCCGGTGCCAACCAACCTCAACTTAATACATTTGAAACCATTACGCGGGACGGCGCTGTTTGTTTTCGCCCCGAGTCTAGTGTTTATTGCCGTTGATAACTTGTTTGGTGGTGATGGCCGCTTCCCGACAAAAGTGGAAGGGCGCGAATTTACTCACACAGAACAACGCGTGATTAACCGGATGCTACGGCTAGCGCTGGATGCATATCGTGACGCTTGGGCTCCCATCTATAAAATTGATGTGGAATATGTCCGCTCTGAAATACAGGTGAAATTCACCAATATCACCACCTCCCCTAACGACATCGTGGTCACGACACCTTTCCAGGTGGAGATCGGCGCGTTGAGTGGGGAGTTTAATATCTGTATTCCGTTTGCCATGATTGAGCCATTGCGCGAACTGCTGACCAACCCGCCACTGGAAAACTCCCGTCAGGAAGACAGCCATTGGCGTGAAACGCTGGTCAAGCAAGTTCAGCACTCTGAGCTGGAATTGGTCGCTAATTTTGTCGATATCCCGCTGAGATTGTCGCAGATACTCAAACTACAGCCGGGGGATGTGTTACCGATAGATAAACCTGAGCGACTGATCGCGCATGTCGACGGCGTGCCCGTGCTGACCAGTCAGTACGGGACATTAAACGGGCAATATGCCCTACGTGTTGAACATTTGATTAACCCTATTTTGAATGCTCTGAATGAGGAACAGCCCAATGAGTGACCCTAAGTTTCCGTCTGATGATGGAAAGGAATCCGTGGATGACCTGTGGGCTGATGCGTTTAATGAGCAACAGGCAGTGGAGAAACCAGCGGCCACTACCGAAGGCGTATTTAAATCACTGGAAGCACCTGATGTCCTGGGCAACCTGCAAGATATTGATTTGATTCTCGATATCCCGGTGAAACTGACCGTCGAGCTGGGCCGCACCAAAATGACTATCAAAGAGTTGCTGCGCCTGTCTCAAGGTTCAGTCGTTTCCCTTGATGGCCTGGCAGGTGAACCTTTGGATATTCTGATTAACGGTTACCTGATTGCACAGGGTGAAGTCGTGGTGGTTGCGGATAAATACGGCGTGCGCATCACTGACATTATTACTCCATCAGAACGTATGCGTCGTCTGAGCCGCTAATGACCGCAGCACAAAGGGTGGCAATAACATCAACTGAATCAACATCGGCAGCTGTTGATCCGGTAGCGGCGAAGACTTCAGTAGCAACTGATATCCCGGTGACTACGCCGCAGACCCCCGTCACCGGATTTGCCGCCAGCCACCCCGGCACCGCCACGCAACAAACAGCCCCGGCGATGCCCGCAGGCTCAGTGTTGACCCAAGTCGGCAGTGTGCTGGGGGGAATTTTGCTGTTGATTTTATTTGCCGCCTGGCTGGTGCGCCGATGTGGTTTTGCGCCACAAGCCCGCAACAATAAGCTATTGAATGTGCGAGCCAGTTGTCAGGTCGGCCAACGCGAGCGAGTGGTCATTGTCGAAGTAGACAACACTTGGTTGGTATTAGGTGTCACCGCCCAACAAGTAACGCCGCTCCACACACTGGAACGCCCTCCGGTTGACGAACCCAGTACCGCGCTGTCGTCTGACACAGGAAAACCGGCTGATTTTCGCCAACTTCTGAACAGCTATTTATTAAACAAAAAACCGCTATTAAGCAAGAACTCAAAACACCCGGAAAAATCGGCATGATGTCTCTGCGTCCGCTCATGAATAAAGTCCCTTTGCTGCTGCTCGCCCTGCTCTGCTCTCCGGCGGCATTAGCTCAATTACCGGGCATTATCAGCCAGCCGTTGGCGAATGGTGGGCAAAGCTGGTCTTTACCCGTACAGACGCTGGTTTTTATCACCACGCTGAGTTTCCTGCCCGCCGCATTGCTGATGATGACCAGCTTTACCCGCATCATTATTGTGCTTGGTTTGCTGCGCAACGCATTGGGCACCCCCTCAGCACCACCCAATCAGGTGATGCTGGGTTTAGCGCTGTTTCTGACGTTTTTCATCATGTCGCCAGTGTTTGACAAAGTTTATCAAGATGCTTATCTGCCCTTCAGTCAGGACAAGATAAGTATGGAAGTGGCGATGGATAAAGGCTCGCAACCATTACGTGAATTTATGTTACGCCAGACCCGCGAAACTGACCTGGCTCTGTATGCCCGGCTAGCTAATCTGCCGCCATTGGAAGGGCCGGAAGTGGTGCCAATGCGCATTCTGTTGCCCGCCTATGTCACTAGTGAGCTGAAAACCGCTTTTCAAATTGGTTTTACTGTATTTATTCCGTTTTTGATTATCGACCTGGTGGTGGCCAGTGTGCTGATGGCGCTGGGGATGATGATGGTGCCGCCCGCCAGTATTTCGCTGCCTTTCAAGTTGATGCTGTTTGTATTGGTTGATGGCTGGCAGTTGCTACTGGGTTCTCTGGCACAAAGCTTTTATAGCTGAGGTAGATACATCATGACACCAGAATCGGTAATGGCCCTCGGCGTTGAGGCAATGAAAATCGCCCTTGCATTGGCCGCGCCATTATTACTGGCTGCATTGATTAGCGGCTTAATTGTCAGTCTGTTGCAGGCCGCGACACAAATTAATGAAATGACACTGTCATTTATCCCTAAAATACTGGCTGTTTTTGCTACGTTGGTTATCGCAGGCCCGTGGATGCTAAACTTGATCCTCGACTATATGCGTAATTTGTTTACCAGCTTGCCGACGTTGATTGGCTAAGCATGGTCTCTCTTGATACCACTCAACTCAGCGTCTGGGTCAGCCAGTATTTTTGGCCATTAATCCGCATATTGGCCTTAATCACTACTGCGCCAGTATTAAGTGAAAAGCAGATAAATCGCAAAGTCAAAGTCGGTTTGGCGGTATTAATCACCTTTCTGGTTGCCCCCTCCCTGCCCCCGGTCAATATTCCACTCGTCTCCAGCGGTGCCGTGTGGGTCGCGGGTCAGCAGATATTGATTGGCGTTGCTATCGGCTTGACCATGCAGTTTGCTTTTGCGGCTATCCGGCTGGCCGGTGAAGTGATTGGTTTACAAATGGGATTGTCTTTCGCTACCTTCTTTGACCCCTCTGGCGGGCCAAACATGCCGGTTCTCGCCCGGTTGTTAAACTTATTGGCGATGCTGTTATTTCTCAGTTTTGATGGCCATTTGTGGCTAATTTCTTTATTAGCGGACAGTTTTCATACTTTACCTATTCAGTTCGAGCCGCTGAATGGCAATGGTTTCCTGGCATTAGCACAGGCCGGTTCATTGATCTTTATGAATGGGCTGATGCTAGCCTTGCCACTTATTACCCTGCTACTCACCCTGAATATGGCATTAGGTATGCTTAACCGCATGACACCACAACTTTCTGTTTTCGTTATAGGTTTCCCGCTGACATTGACGGTCGGTATTATTTCGTTGGGCTTGACCATGCCTCTGTTAGCCCCTTTTACCGAGCACCTATTTGGCGAGTTTTTCGATCGGCTGGCGAGTGTTATCAGTGGGTTAGCGGGTTAGCGGGTTAGCCAGTGAGAGGAATCCTGTGGGGCTAGCCCACAGGTTGAAAGCAGATTACTTATTCAGCTGGAACAGAGACAAGCCCTGCATATTGGTGAATGTAGTGTAAGAAGCCTGTAAGGCGGCCTGCTGCATAACATAGGAAGAGATAGCCGCCGTCCAATCGACATCCACTAAATCGCTCATCCGCTGCTTGTTGATCAAGGTGCGGTCTTGGCCCAAACTATCAAGGTTGTCCAACTCTTGCAGTTGAGTACCAATTCCTGCCTGAACAGATAACACATTATTCAATGAGTTAGCCATGCCGCGGATACCTTTATCCATCGCCGCATTCACTTGTTCTTTAACCTCATCGGTTGCACCTTGCATTGGCGTCTTGAGGGCATTGAGAACAGTATCTATGGTATTAAAGATATTGTTTTCAGAAGCCACCGGAGCACCATTAGCATCATCAGGTTCTGGTTTGGCATTGCTGGTCAGCGCCATAAAGACACTGTCACCGGTGTGACCGACCGTCATTGACCGATTCGCATCGACTTTTTGCTCAATCGCCACATCACCGCCCACATAAGTCACTTCACCGGTTTTGCTAACAGCAAAAGGCGGCTTATCACTTTGAAAACCACCAAAAATATAGCGGCCATTACCGTCAGTGATGTTCGCCTGATTAACCAGTTGGTCTTTCAAACCCTGCAATTGAGTGGCATAAGAGGCGCGGTCATCATCACTCAAAATATCGCTCTTGGCACTGATGATGACACTCTGAATTGACTGAATGGTGCTGGTGGCCTGCGCCAAAACCGTGGTTTCCAGTGATGAACTCTGGCGGGCGAAGCTACGTGCCAACGCGTACTGGTTATTCTCCGACTCGGCTTGTGACACCATTACCGCCTGAGATGCCGACATCGGGTCATCCGAGGGATTAACCACGCGCTTGCCGGTGGAAAGTTGTTGGCCTGACTGCATCCAAAGGGATTGAGCATTGGTGATGCCCTGCATATTTTGTTGATACAGCATGCTGGTACTTAAGCGCACGATGTCAGTTCCTGTTAGCAACAGTTTAGCCAGCCGGCCCGCACAAACCGCCATTCTGACTAAACCTAAAATGAGATAAGCAGCGGCAATGCCGCTAACCAAAACTTAACCGCGCAGGCTCAGCAACGCGTTAAACAACGTCGAAGCGGTCTGAATGACTTGGGCATTCGCCAAATAATATTGCTGGAAACGCTGTAAGTCGCCGTACTCTTCATCCAGGTTCACCCCAGAAATAGACTGCTGTTCTGCGGTTAGCTGCTTGACAATATTGGCCTGTGCCGTGCTGTTGGTTTTCGCCGTCGCCGTCTGGTTACCGACATTACTGACCAACCCGGCATAAGCCCCCGAAAATGTCGCTTTACCGTCGACCAATTTTTGGGTTTGCAGATCCAATAGCGCCTGCGCGTTGACATTGTCACTCGCGCCGCCATCCTTGGTACCACCCGCAGCAATCATGCTGGAGTCCGTAATGGCGACCTGCAAATTAGCGGCCACATTGGAAACCGTTTTAATGGTGAATTTATCTTTGGCTGCTGGCCCCGACGTACCATTAGTGACGCTGACCGCGATACCGTCGAAATTCAGTGTGGGTTTGCCATCTTTATCCGTTCCGGCGGTGGTCGGAACTTTAGTATTGTCCGACAAGCGCGTGACCTGCCAATCGGTACCATCGAACTCCACCGTGTAATCACTGGCTTTGACTTTCGAGGTGTCGGTGTAACTGACGGTTAAGCTGGCATCACCCTGATTTTTCGCGTTTTTCAACACAGAAGGTTTAGCAAAACTAAAGAAATCTTCGCCCCCATCACCATTAGCATCAAAACCCGCTTTATGCTGAATATTAAAACTATCGGCCATCACCAAAGCTAATTGGCCCAATTGGTTACGTGCGCTATCTAGCGCTTCACTGCGGAATTTCAGTGTTCCGCCGAGCGAACCGCTGGTCAGGCGACTTTCGTCTATCTCAATGGTGTCGCTAGTGCCGTGTTTATAGCCTAACGTGAGGCGGGTTGCATCGGCGCTGGAAGGAATGGCTTCCACTTTATAAGCATTCGGCCCTTGTACCAGAGATAAACCTCCGGCAAATGACACATTGTAAGCATCGCCATCTTGCTGAGTGACTGCCACCGGCACAATCTGGTTTAACTCGGTAACCAGTTGGTCACGTTGGTCGAGCAAGGCGTTTGGTTCGCTACCGCTACTACCGCGCAGGCGGGTAATCTGGTCATTTAACTTGGCGATTTGCTCAGCATAGTTATTAATTTGCGTTGCACTGTCACTTATCTTTTGGTTGACGCCAGTATCCATATCACGCAGATATTTATCCGCATTCTGGAATTGGTTAACTAACCCTTCGGCCTTGCCCAATACCGTTTTACGCGCCGCGTCATCGCCCGCGTTACTCACCAGATTTTGCAGGTTGTTGAAGAAGTCCTGCAAGGTGGTTGAGATGTTATTGGAGGTATTAGCCAGTAAATTATCAATCTGCGAGATTTGTTGATAATAGGTCGTCAGTCCACTGCTTTGGGTTTGTGATGCGCGTAACTGGTTGGTAATAAAGGCATTATACTCACGGTTAACACCGGTCACTGCCACGCCATTACCAATAAATCCCGCTGGGCTTAATGTCCCGCCATTTTGGGCAAAAATAGTGTTCTGGCGGTTATAGCCAGCCACCTGAAAATTGCTGATGTTGTTACTGACGGTGCTCAAGGCATATTGGGCTGCGCTCAGACCACTCATCGCAGTATTCATTAAACTATTGGACATGAAGAGATCCTTTTACCGCAGGCGATTTACATCACGCACCTGCATTTATTAATATTGGGATACTGCCTGAGGGGATCTACGCCCCCGCACAGCCTATTCAGAGTATCGGCCCGAGTTTGGAAAACTTGAGTAAAAATATGGGTGTAAACTGGGTTCAATTTTCAAAATGGCCAGTAAAATAGCCTATTAAAAGAGAGAGTCCAGATTGCTGCTATAGGCTTTCACTGCTTGCTCGCCAGCATTCTTCATTTGCTGAATAACATTGACCAATTTTTGGGCATATTGCGGGTCAGTTGCATAACCAGCGCGCTGCAAAGCATGGGCACCTTGTTCAGGGCTTTGGGCGGCAGCCACATTGGCGTAGCGCGGGTTTTGGGTCAGCAATTTGACATAATCACTGACCGCCTCGACATAAGAGCCATATACCCGGAAGCGCGCAGTGGTTTTCTTCGCCACACCTTGCTCATATTCCGTGGTGGTAATTTCACTGACCGGGCCATCCCAGCTACTGCCCGCTTTAATACCAAATACGTTATAGCTGCTTTTGCCATCAGCCGTTGGGATCTCGCGCTGACCCCAACCGGATTCCAGCGCGGCCTGCGCCATAATAAGTTGGTGCGGGATGCCACTTTGCTGGCTGGCAATTTGCGCCGGAATAGACAGTCGCGCGACGAAATTACCGGTGCTTTGCGGCAGTGAAACTGGGCTATTGGCTGGCGGTGTCGGCATTGCCCGACGAACCATTTGCTCCAATGCTCGCGCCGGAAGAGTTTGCAAGACTTCATTATCCAGCATCATTGGCACCGTGCCGGCAGTTTCACTCGGTGAAGAGGTTCCTGAAAGCTGCTCCACCATCATGTCAGCCAGTCCAAGTCCCTTGAGCGACATTTGCTGCGCGATTTGCTGGTCATACATTGAGGTATAGAGCCGGGTCTGGTCACTGTTCATGATCCCCTCTTGCGGCAAGGCGGAGCGCATGCTTTTAAGCATCATCTGCACAAACATCCCCTCCACCTGCTGGGCAACCTTCTTTAGGTTGCCATCAGGATCTCTCGCCGCGTCACGTTTCAAGGTATTCAGTGATTGGGCATCATAGGCTGCTCCGAACATTTCATTGGCGCTGCCGGACATTGCCATCAAATCGCTCATTAGATAATTTCCAATTTAGCCCGTAAGCAGCCGGCACTCTGCATCGCCTGCAAGATAGACATCAAATCAATCGGTGTTGCCCCCAAGGAGTTCAAAGCGCGCACCACATTATTCAGATTCGGGCTAGCATTGACGCGTTGCAATGCGCCCCCCTGCTGCTGAACGGAAATCTGGGTATTCGGTGTCACGACAGTCTGCCCACCACCAAAAGGAGTATCTGGCTGGCTGACGGTATTCTGTTTATCAATTACCACTGACAAGTTCCCTTGCGCCACGGCACAAGAGTCAAGCATGACGTTGCGGTTCATTACCACCGAACCAGTGCGCGAGTTAATAATGACTTTGGCATCACCCGCATCAATATTCACCGGGATGTTTTGAATATCCGCCAGGAAACGCACTTGCGAACTGTTACCCCGTGGCACCAAAACCTGGATAGTGCGAGCATCGATGGCGGTCGCGGAACCAAAACCGCGTTGGCGGTTAATAGCATCACTGACCTGCTGTGCAGTGGTGAAATCTTCAGTATTCAATTGCAGATTAATCACCCCATCCGTGCCAAAGGTGGTGGGCAGCTCGCGTTCAATGGTCGCGCCATTGCTAATGCGCCCGCCAGTCAATTGGTTGACCTGAACACTGCTGCCGCCGGAGGAAGCACCGGCCCCGCCCACTAGCACGTTACCCTGCGCCAAAGCATAAACCTGATTATCAACCCCTTTCAGTGGGGTCATCAGCAAGGTGCCGCCACGGATACTTTTGGCATTCCCCATTGAGGACACCACCACATCGATGGTTTGCCCCGTGCGGGAAAATGCCGGTAGCTTGGCAGTGACCATCACCGCCGCCACGTTTTTGAGTTGCATATTGGTGCCCGGTGGCACGGTAATACCCAATTGCGACAGCATGTTGCTGAGACTTTGCGTGGTAAACGGCGTCTGCATGGTCTGGTCACCGGAACCATCCAAACCGACCACCAGACCATAGCCAATCAATGCGTTATCGCGCACTCCCTGAACGGTTACCAAATCGCGGATACGCTCAGCTGACGCCGGAAATGACCCCAGCGTAAACAGCACAATAAGCTGCATGATAAATAGGGTGAAAAGTGACTGTTTACGCATCAATGGGCCTCTTAGTACGGCGAAACATTAAGGAAGAACCGCTGCAACCAGCCCATGGTTTGCGCTTCATTGATATAACCATTGCCCACATACTCGATGCGCGCATCAGCCACCTGAGTTGAGGTCACTGTATTGCTGCCACTGATGGTGCGTGGGTTGACGACCCCAGAGAAACGAATGAATTCAGTTCCCTGATTAATGGCGATTTGTTTCTCACCCACCACATGCAAGTTGCCGTTAGCCAGCACTTGATCCACCGTCACCGTGATGGTGCCACTGAAGGTATTGTTAGCATTTGCCCCGCCCTTGCCACCAAAGGTGCTATCACCAGAAATATCCAAATCAGCACGCGCATTACCCAATAATCCCTCCAGATAGCGCGGCGCGGTGGCGACACCAAATTTGCTGGAACCGTTACGGCTGGCATTGGCAGAAGAACTTTTGCTGGCACTGACATTTTCCTGCAAGGTGATGGTCAGTGTGTCACCGATATTACGCGGGCGACGGTCTTCAAATAGCGGCTGATAACCATAATTCATCGGCTGGGCAGCTTGGAAAATAGAGCCATTTGGAAGTGGCGCACTGGCAGCGGCTGGTTGTGCTGACGTCGAGCCATCCACCAAGGGTTTATGTGGAATATACGCACAGCCATTGAGCAATAGCATCGCCATCAACGGCGCACTAATCCATCTCAACTCACCTAATTTTCGCAGCGGCGATGTATCCATCTCTGATTATCAATCCTGTAACCTGTTAGAGGCTGGCAAGGTCAGCCATTCTGCGGCTATCAGGGGGCGCTCTTGCCCCCCGAGAGCGGATTTACAGCTGTGTCAGTTTTTGCAACATCTGATCTGAAGTTGAAACCGCTTTACTGTTGATTTCATAGGCGCGTTGCGTCTGGATCATATTGACCAACTCTTCCGCCACATTGACGTTAGAAGTCTCAACATACCCTTGATACAACAAGCCACCGCCGTTCAGGCCCGGCGTCGTTTCATTCGGCGCACCGGAACTGGCAGTTTCCTGGTACAGGTTTTCACCGACACTTTCCAGGCCGCTGTTGTTAATGAACGTAGCCAGAGTCAGTTGTCCCACTTGCTGCGTGGCCGTTTGCCCCTGCAAAGTGACACTGACGATACCATCGCGCCCGACGGTCATACTTAATGCATTGGCCGGAATGGTAATCGCCGGTTGAATCTGAAAACCACTGGCTGTCACCAGTTGGCCATTTTGATCAACCTGGAAAGAACCGTCGCGGGTATAGGCATTGGTGCCATCAGGCATCTGCACCTGAAAGAACCCCTCGCCTTTGATAGCCACATCTTTGGTGTTATCGGTTTTGGACAGGTTACCTTGGCTATGTAAACGCTCAGTGGCCACCGGGCGAACACCGGTACCAATCTGCAAACCCGATGGCAAGGTGGTCTGCTCGGAAGATTGTGCTCCCGGTTGACGCATCGTTTGGTACAACAAATCTTCAAACACCGCCCGCTGACGTTTAAAGCCATTGGTGCTAACGTTCGCCAAGTTGTTGGCGATAACGTCCATATTGGTCTGCTGTGCATCCAAGCCGGTTTTGGCAATCCAGAGTGATCGGATCATCAGTTTATTCCTCTGCGCCTATGCGCTTAGCTGATTGCTAACAGCTGGTTAGCGCGCTGTTCGTTTTCATCCACGCTGTGGATGACTTTCATCTGCATTTCGAAACTGCGGGCATTGGCAATCATATCGGTCATAGCTTCAACCGCTTTCACGTTGCTGCCCTCCAGCACCCCCGGCATCACTTTGATGAGCGGGTCATTAGCCAACTGAGCACCACGCGCCTGTTGGGTCGCGGCTGTCAGATGGAACAAACCGTCATCGCCGTGCATCACTTCACCGGCAGTGGCTCTCACTCGCTTGATTTGCCCCAACTGAGCAATGGTATTCGGTGAATCACCGGCGTTCAGTGCCGAGATAGTCCCGTCCGCAGCAATAGTGATCGCCGCCTGAGGGGGGACATCAATCGGGCCGTTGTCACCCATTAATGGATAACCCTGCACAGTCATCTGCCCGTCAGCTGAGATCTGAATATTCCCGTTACGGGTATAGGCTTCAGTGCCATCAGGCAATTGAACCGCTAAATAGCCATCCGGCTGCAAGGCCACATCCAACGGGCGACCGCTGTAGTTCATCGTCCCCTGGCTGATATCTACCCCTGGGGTCGACGCCGTGACCATAGTGCGCGTGGCCATACTTGGCCCATCAATAGGTACGGCCCGCATCGCCGCTAACTGCGCGCGGAAACCCGGCGTTGAGGCGTTAGCCAGATTATTAGCGGTAACCGCTTGCAGTTCGAGGGACTGCCGGGCAGCCCCCATGGCGGTATATATTGCGTGATCCATGAGCGAGTCCCGTCAGTGCGATTAACGCAGGTTAACCAGAGTTTGTAAGATCTGATCCTGGGTTTTGATGGTCTGCGCGTTCGACTGATAGTTACGCTGCGCCACAATCATGTTCACCAGTTCTTTACTCAAATCCACGTTAGAGGACTCCAGTGCGCCGCTGGTCAAGGTGCCAAAGCCGCCGCTGCCCGCCGTCCCAAGAATCGCGTTACCCGAGGAAAGGGTTTCTTTCCAGACGTTATTGCCCTCAGATGACAAGCCTTCTGGGTTAGCAAAGTTAACCATCACGATTTGGCCCAGCAATTGGGTCTGTTGGTTTGAATAAGTCCCGACCACCGAGCCGTCGTTGTTGATTTGGAAGCCAGTGAATTCGCCCGCTGCATAGCCGGTTTGGTTTTGGGTAACAATGCTGTCGGTGCCGGTATTTTGCTGCTTGCTACCCGCCACATTCAGCGCGAACTCTTGTGCCGGCGCACCATTAACGACCCCCATTGGGATGGTCATATTGAAGTCAGTGGTGCTGGCTGCATTGGTACCATTTGTCACACTTTTCAGTGCACCATTAGTATCAAACAGCATTGAACCGCGTTTCTCGGCAACTTGTGCGGGAACGGCGCTGCTATCACGGGTGTAAACATCCCAAGAGTTACCATTTACAGCATCTTCGGAGCGCTTAACATAAAACACGTTGATTTCATGGCGGTTACCCAAGCTATCAAAGGTGGTCATGTTATTCACAAAGCTATAGGTATCGGGCTTATCGGGATCAAACGTCGGGGTGGTTACACCGCCACTGGTTGTATCGGCTGGAATGATGTCGTGCGTCGAGGTCAGGTTTGCCACCATATTACCGGCGGTGGTGGCTTTCGCTGGGATCATGCCCTGTGGGATAGACAACGGAATCGGGTTGGCCCCTTGCTGTACTGTCGGCGGCGTACCTGTTGCCGGGTAACCGGTCAGGTTGAGGCCCTGCATGTTGACGATATTGCGGTTCTCATCGAGCTTAAACTGACCGTTGCGGGCATAGAAGATGCCGCCGGTGCTGTCTTGCATGCGGAAGAAACCATTTTGGCTGATAGCCAGATCCAGACGGCGATTGGTGGTGGTGGTGGTGCCGTCGTTAAAGTCCTGAGTAATCCCCGCAACCTTAACGCCCATCCCGGTCTGAGAGCCGGCGAACATATCGGCAAAAGAAACTGAACCGGCTTTAAAACCTGAGGTTGCCGAGTTGGCGATGTTGTTACCGATCACATCCAGGTTACTGGATGCTGCGTTCAAACCGCTGACTGCTTGAGAAAAGCCCATTTTCTTCTCCGTTAAATTCTTGGTCCGTTACAGACCTAAAGCGTTGATGACATATCAAACGCTGTTTTTAATCATCAAGACCTGAGTGAATCACCGTCTTGTCTGTTGTGTTGTGCTGTTACGATTTACAAAATTTGGCGCACTTGATCCAGCGTGGTGGTACCCGCCAGACCCAAGTCCAGTTTGGAACCATCGACTCCTTTGGTCACACCGTTGACAATGGCGAAGCTCAAAGGTGTCGCTACCACCGATGCACCGCCGTTAGTGGCAGTGATCGCCACGGTATAAGCGCCGTCCGGTGCATTACCACCGGCCTCCAGTGAGCCATCCCAGGTAAAGGCATGCACACCCGCCGTCAAGCCGCCAATATCTATCGTTCGGACTGCCACGCCATTACTGTCGGTGATGGTGGCCGTCACTTTGTCAGCAGCTTGCACCAGCTCAACACCGAATGGGGTGGTGGTCACAACGCCGTCTTTACTCCCTGCCAACACATTGGTTCCTGGAATCATCACGCCGCGACCAATCAGGCTGCTAGCTTGCAATGATTGGCTGTTATCAATTTGGCCGGAGATAGAACCCAGAGTGGTGTTCAATTTTTCAATGCCGCTCACGGTGTTGATCTGCGCTAATTGCGTGGTCAACTCGTTGTTTTGCATTGGATTGGTCGGATCCTGATTTTTCAACTGTGCCACCAACAACGTCAGGAAACTGTTTTGCAGATCCTGGCTGGTGCTGCCGCTGGCTGAACCGGTGCCGCTAGTGCTGTTAATCCCGTAATCACTATCAGTCAGGGAATTCGTAATGGCCATGTGTACAGGCTCCTGTTATTGACCTAATGTCAGCGTTTTGAGCATCAACGATTTCGTCGTATTCAACACTTCAACGTTGGCCTGATAACTGCGCGAAGCTGAGATGGTGTTCACCATCTCGCCGGTGATATCAACGTTAGGCATCCGGACATACCCCTTGGCATCGGCCAGTGGGTTACCGGGTTGAAAAACCAAACGATCCGGCGCAGGGTCATCAACGACTTGTGCAACACGCACACCACCGGTTTCTTGCCCCGGCTGAGCCGCAACCTGAAACACCACTTGCTTAGCACGGTAGGGTTGGCCATCCGGGCCAGTCACACTGTCGGCGTTCGCCATGTTACTGGCGCTGACGTTCATCCGCTGCGACTGAGCTGATAATGCTGAACCGGCAATATCAAAAATATTCAGTAAAGACATCCGCCTTATCCTTGTTGTAACACTGACATCATTCCTTTGATCTGACCGCCAAGAACGGTCAAATCGGTCTGATATTTCAGGCTGTTATCGGCAAAATTGGTACGTTCACGATCCATGTCCACCGTGTTGCCATCCATTGATGGCTGGTCTGGAACCCGGAATAATAAGTCCAGGTCAGGCGGCTGAACTGTGCTTGCAGGGATATGACGGGCTGACGTTAAACTGAGTGACACCCCGGTTCCACTGACTCGACCTTGCTCCATCACTTTTTTCAGTTGGCTGGAGAAATCAATATCACGTGCCTGAAAGCCGGGCGTATCCGCATTAGCAATATTGGACGACAGGATCTCCTGTCGTTGCGCGCGCAAATTAAGCGCCTCTTGTTGAAAACGCAGAGCACCGTCCAGTTTGTCGAGCATAGTCCCCCCGCAAGGTTAGAATTTGGAGTCGACAGCATAAACGCCGCACAGGGAAGCCTATCGTCAGAATAAGAGCAAAATGCGTCGCTATTTATCCCCTTAGCCTTGTCGAGGTACAGGTACACTAGTGTGCAAGAGGGGGAGACCCTGATATACCGGGTTGTGTGGACGGAGGGAATGTTGATGACCATGAAAAGAAATGACATCCTAATAATAGCTTTCGGGCTAGTGTTTATGAGTCAAGCATTGGCGCATCAGGCGATGGCGGCAGATTTATCGGCACAGGTAAATCAATTCTTTCGCCAGCAATATCCCGATAAAAGCAGTCAGGTTAATGTCATCATCAAAACCCCGCAGAGCCAGTGGCCACAATGCGAGACGCCCGAAATTACGCTGCCAGCGAATGCCCGCCCTTGGGGAAATATCAGCTTATCAGTGCGGTGCGAGGGTTTACGGCGTTTTATTCAGACCCAAGTACAGGTTAGCGGCCATTATGCTGTGGCCGCCCGTCAACTGACGGCAGGGGCGAAAATCACACCGCAAGATATTGAAATGAAGCAAGGCCGGCTCGATACCCTGCCCCTGAGCACGTTATTGGAACCCAGCTTTGCTCAAGGCGCAGTGAGCTTACGGCAAATCAATGCCGGTCAACCACTGACTCGTAATATGTTGCGCCGCTTGTGGATAGTTAAAACCGGGCAAGATGTGCAGGTTTTAGCGCAGGGTGAAGGATTTAATGTTAACGGCAGTGGCAAGGCCATGAACAATGCCGCGGTACAAGATAATGTCCGGGTGCGCATGGCGTCGGGTCAAATCGTCAGTGGCACCGTGGCTGACGATGGTACAATTAAGATAATGTTATAGTGATTAAAGTTTTTTTAACCTTTGCCGATAATCTTAATATGCAGTTATTTGCAGGTTAAACAGTGACAATCCCGCCATTCTTTTGCTGAAAGATAAAAGTCTCGCGGGTCGATAAACGTCAATCCCGCTATAAAGGGAGCAACACCATATGAGTATTGAACGCACCCAACCGTTATTACCGGCAACACAAGTGCAACCACGGGAAACCAGTGATATTGCGCAGCAAACGCGGAAACAGTCTACCCAGACAAAAACGCCGGTGAGTGGTACTGAGGTTAAATTGAGTGATGCGCAGGCGAAATTGATGCAGCCGGGCAGTCAGGACATCAATGTAGAACGTGTCGAAACCTTAAAACAGGCGATTCGTTCAGGTCAACTGACCATGGACACCGGTAAAATTGCCGATGCTTTGCTCAGAAATGTCGCAGATGATCTGAAGAACAGCTAAACATAAAATAATCGTTGACCGTAAAATCGTTAACCGTAAAAGGATAGGTGGTGGTGGAAAGATTACAAACCAATCTGGACCAGCAACTGGAACTGCTTGAATCCCTGAAAGCTGTAGTAGCACAAGAACAGCAATTACTGTGCTCCGGTCGGATTCAAGGCATGGTGCTGCAAGGTGTCACTGAACAAAAAAGTTCAATTTTGGCTACCTTGGCTTATCTGGACCAGACCCGGCTCACCACAGAAAAAACTATCAATATTCAAGCGCCGTATAGCAGCGTGAATGAGTTAGCCACCCGCTGGCAACGTATATTGGCACTGGCCGAAAAGTTGCAATACAGTAACCTGCACAATGGGCTATTACTGCAACAGCATATTGAATATAACACTCAGGCGCTGGCTGTTCTGAACACGCGCCACGGCCAGACATTGTATGGGCCAGATGGTCACTCTAAAGGCGCCAGTTTGCTGGGCCGCAAGATTGGCATTTAACGGCACTCCGCCATCAGTGCACTCAAATTTAATTATCCCAGAATTGACTCATCCGCAGAATTAAATTGCCGCACAGCGGGGTTTAGGTCTGCGTGAACCCTCTACGTTAGCCTTTATTTTCAATCTTATCTGACGTTATTACAGCCTGCATAAAAAAGGATTTTTTCTCTTTTTCCGCGATGCGTTACTCTGACATTACTAGGCAAATACTGGCTTAGTTTAAAGGAGGAGACATGGAAAAACAGCGTGCAAGTTTATTGTTTAGCTTGGTTTTTGTCACCGTTATGGCGATGTCAGCACATTCAACAGCCCAAGCCGAGGAGCTCAATAGCAGGCCTCCCTTGCCAATCCCAATGTGCTACGGTTGCTTTTCTCCGATAGGATTTTAGCGATAATTGACTATCACTTGGTTGCTAATCACTTGAAGTGGCGGATTTACCCGCCCTTTTCCTGCAATAAAGTACACAAAAGTCAGTTGAGTAGCAGCCGCTTCCCCCGCCAGCCCGCGGCTTTGCCCGCTGCCTCCTTCAAGAGGCATACAGCGGGTCGGCGTACACAACTTAACTTGTAAACCATCTGGTGCTGCCGACATTAATTGGTAGCGCCAACCTACCGACACAATTCGCGCATTTTCTTGAGCCAGTGCAACCGGTGATTGCAGCGGTTTGGCGGAAATAGCCACTCCGCGAAAACTCTGTGTAATGCCAATATCATCTGCCACCCACGTACCTGAAGCCGCAGCATTCAGCGGCAACATACTCAGCGAAAGCACACCACCCAGAATCAGTGGGAAAAGACGAGTTAGCATCAAGCGGCTCCTATGGTTGAAGTCATACGGATCTGCCGATTATCGCCAATCTCCAGATTAGACAGCACCACCATCTGCGGTAGGCTACGGCGCAAGAAACGCGCTAATAATGCACGGAGCGCGTGGTTAACCAGTAATACTGGCGGTGCGCCTAGCATTTCCTGACGTTGCAGTGCTTGTTTGGATTGTTCTAACAGACGGTCAGCCAGACCCGGTTCTAAGCCGCTGCCACCTTGAAGTGCCTGCAATAACAAGCGCTCTAATGCGGCATCCAGCCCAATAACCTGAATTTCGCCGGTTCCGGGGAACCATTGCTGGGCAATTGAGCGCCCCAGCGCAACGCGCACCACAGCAGTTAACTCATAAGGATCAGTTTGATTTGGCGCATGCTCGGCAAGTGTCTCAATAATAGTGCGCATATCGCGAATGGAGACCCGCTCCATTAAAAGATTTTGCAGCACTTTATGCAGCGTGGTTAAGGTCACCACACCTGGGATAAAATCTTCTGTCAGCTTCGGCATTTCTTGTGAAACCCTGTCCAGCAGTTGCTGTGTTTCCTGACGTCCGAACAAATCGCTCGCATATTGGCTAATCAAATGATTCAAGTGCGTGGCAACAACTGTACTGGCCTCGACCACAGTAAAGCCCTGAATTTGCGCTTGTTCGCGTAATGCACTTTCAATCCATACCGCCGCCAAACCAAAGGCTGGATCATGGGTTGCTTCACCGGGCAATGTCCCGACAGCATTACCGGGGTTGATCGCCAGCCAGCGGCCCGGATGGGCTTCACCACTGCCAATTTCGACCCCTTTCATTAATATCCGATAACTAGCGGGCGGGAGTTCCAGATTATCTCTGATATGAACCACCGGCGGCAGATAGCCCATTTCTTGAGCAAACTTTTTACGAATACTGCGAATTCGGCCGAGTAACTCACCATTCTGCTGGAAATCGACCATCGGAATCAGGCGGTAACCGACTTCCATACCCAATGGATCTTCCAACTGGACATCGGACCAAGTGGCTTCAGCGGTTGGCTGATTATCTTGTACCACTGGCGCTTCTGCCGCTGCCGGTTGCTGAGATTGTTTACCGCGCAAACGCCAGGCTAATGCTAACAACGCAGCAGTAAACAGCAGGAATACAAAGTTAGGCATTCCGGGCACCATACCCAGTAAACCCAATACCGCTGCACTCAAAACCATCACCCGTGGGTTGTTGAACAACTGGGTGACCATTTGCTGGCCAACATCCTGATCAGTGCTCACGCGGGTGACAATAACACCCGCCGCCGTGGAGATAACCAACGCCGGGATCTGCGCCACTAAGCCATCACCGATGGTCAATAATGTATAGGTTTCGGCGGCATGGCCCACGGCCATGTTGTGCTGAAGCACGCCCACTAATAGGCCGCCGACCACGTTAATCACCATGATCAGTAGCCCTGCGACCGCATCACCACGAACAAATTTACTGGCCCCGTCCATTGAGCCATAAAAATCCGCTTCCTGTGTAACATCAGAACGGCGCTTTTTCGCTTCGTCTTCACCAATCAAACCGGCATTTAAGTCGGCGTCGATGGCCATCTGTTTACCGGGCATACCATCAAGGACAAAACGCGCGCCAACCTCGGCAATACGCCCGGCCCCTTTGGTGATAACCATAAAGTTGATGATAACCAAAATGACAAAGACCACGATACCGATGGCAAAGTTGCCACCCACCAGAAAATGGCCAAAGGCTTCAACGACACGTCCCGCCGCCGCTGCACCGGTGTGACCGTCCATCAGAATGATACGGGTGGAAGCAACGTTTAGGGATAAGCGCAATAACGTCGAGAACAGCAGAATAGTCGGGAAGGCCGCGAAATCCAAAGTGCGCTGGGTAAACATGGCAACCAGCAACACCATAATCGACAGCGCAATGTTGAAGGTAAACAACAAATCAAGGATGAAAGGCGGCAGCGGCAACACCATCATCGACAAGATCATTAAGATTAAGATTGGCCCGGCAAGAATTTGCCACTGGGTATCTTTGAAGTTGCCCGGTAAACGAAGCAGGGCGGCCAAATTAGCCATTAGTCAGTCTCACTCTCTGTTGCAAAATCCAGACCTTCCGGTACCGGCAGATGTTCAGGTTTTTTCGGGATTAGCCCACCTTCCCGCTTCCAGCGTTTCAGCTGATACACCCAGGCAAGGACTTCTGCCACCGCGGCATAAAGGGTGGCTGGAATATGTTGGCCCACATCACTGTGCCGGAACAAAGCCCTGGCCAGTGGTGGCGCTTCTAACAAAGGAATCCGATGTTCAGCGCCCAATTCACGAATACGCAATGCAACCGCCCCCGCTCCTTTCGCCAAAACCTTGGGCGCACTCATTTTTGCTTCGTTGTACTGCAATGCGACGGCATAGTGAGTTGGGTTAGTCACTATTACATCGGCCTTATGCACATCAGCCATCATCCGTCGGCGGGCCATCGCCCGTTGTTGTTGACGAATGCGCCCTTTCACATGCGGGTCACCCTCTTGATCTTTGAATTCATCACGTATTTCCTGTTTGGTCATACGCAATTTTTTAATATGGTTGGTTATTTGGAAAAACACATCAAACGCGACCATCGGAGTGAGGCCTAAAACCACCACCAATCCACAAAAAATAATCAAGTGGAGCGCATCACCTAAAGCCGCCACCGGTGGTGCGGCCATTAACCGCATCATATCTGGCCAGTTATGCCACAGGAATATTCCGGTCACCCAGCCGACCAAGGTGGCTTTCAAAATGGCTTTCAGTAGTTCAGCCAATGCCTGAGAGGAAAACATCCGTTTTAAGCCCGCAATTGGGCTCATCCGCATTAGGTCAAACTTGATTGATTCGCCGCTAAACAGCACGCCGCCCAACAGCATCGGAACTGCCAGCGCCACTATCACCAATCCGGCAAAAATGGGTATCATCGCTATTAGAGTTTGGCGCAGTAACATGCCAATTTGCCGCAGCATTTGCTTATCATCACTGATGATACCGTGATCAAAATGCAGCCCTTGGGTAATCATGGCGGCCAGTTGGCGTGCCATCGATTCCCCCGAAATCCACAGAATAGACAAACCGGCCCCAAGCATCAGCATTGAAGTCAGTTCGCGCGAACGCGGGATCTGGCCTTTTTCGCGGGCCTTCTCCAGCTTATGGGATGTGGGTTCCTCACTTTTTTCTGCATCGCTATCTTCAGCCACAGCAGGTTTTCCTGTTTAGCGTAAGCGTTCCCAAATCAGGGAAATGACTAAATATCAAAATTGCTGTCTAGGATGACAAAAATTCAGTAAGTCTATGGCTTGAACAACGTGATAATTGAGGGGTTATTTGCCGGATGAATGCATTAGAATAGCTGCGACTGTCTGTTAGCTGGCTAGTTGTAGTCAAATTTTGATAACCGAAAACGCCCATAGTTTATGATATTATTTGTTGAAATGTCACCCTACCCCGATGATTAAATCAAGCCGATAATTAAATTATTTTTAAGAAAAAATAGACATTCAGTGTTATATAAATATCAGGCTAGCATTAATTTAATATTTACATCTGAAAAAAACTATAAGTGCAGCACAAAAACCGGATTAGCCCTATTTTATTAATTAGCCGGACATATTAAAAGGAAATTAAAATGAAACGATTTGACGTTACATATGATGTTCTTAATAATAAGCGCAAAAAAATCAGCCTAATAAAATCCGCTAATATCCTCATAATAAGAATGCATCAGGATGCTAACTTTGCCAACATAATGACCAATGTCATTAACAACAGTGGCATACAATATGAGGTTATTTTTAATATCTTCACGGCCAACACCTATGTCGTCAGCATAAAAACTTCAGAAAGTAACATTAGCGAGATAAAGGAAAGTATCGCCAATAATAAAGAGGTTAGATTCGCAGGGAATGCATTCATTAATGAAGAAAATAAAAATCCAGTTATTTACACTGAAAATCTTTTTATTCAGTTCAAAGATTATTTAACCGAGGATGAATGTGAAAAAACAATCAATGAATATAATCTAATCATTAAGAATAAAATATCCTTTCTTAACAATGCTTACTTTGTTTCCACACCAGAAAATACCGGTGAAGATACTTTTACTATTGCCGAAAACATTTTAAATCGTGAGGATATTGAACACTGTCATCCGGAATTAATTCATCATAAAAAATCTAAAACCATTCATCCTAATCAGTGGCATTTAAAGAAAACCATCGTACATACTGAAGTTGAGGTAGACGCCAGCGCGAATGTTGAAAACGCCCATAAAATCACCTTAGGCAAGGGTACAACCATTGCTGTCATTGATGATGGGTTCGATCTTGGTCATCCAGAGTTTTGGCGTGAAGGTAAAATTGTCCATCCTTGTAACCTGAAATATGGGGATATAGGTAACTTCGAGGGGATAAGTGAAGATCCCTCACCAGAACCCGGTGACAACCATGGTACCGCTTGTGCTGGAGTCGCCTGTGCCGATGGCCACTATGGTGCTTCCGGCGTAGCCCCTGAAGCTAAACTGATGCCAATACGGCAAACTGGGGGGTTAGGTTCACAGAGCGAAGCTTTCGCCTTTGTCTGGGCCGCAAGGCATGGCGCGGATGTTATCTCTTGCAGTTGGGGGCCAGCAGATGGCCTGTGGTTAGACCCAGATGCCCCAGAGCATAATGTAGTCGCCGAGATGCCAGCACTTACCCGAAAAGCCATTGATTATGCAGTAAAAAAGGGGCGCAAAGGTAAAGGTTGCGTTATCTTTTTTGCGGCTGGAAACGGCAATGAGCCCATCGAAAATGATGGTTACGCTAGCCATGAACAAGTGATTGCCGTCGCTGCCTGCAATGACCGGAGTAAACGTACCGTTTATAGCGATTATGGTCAGTCACTCTGGTGCTCCTTCCCCAGCGGCGACATCCCTGCACCTCACATGCGCCATCCATATCCTCTCACCAAGGGTATCTGGACCACTGATATACGTCTTGAAGACGGCTATAGTTCTGGCGATGTATTCACTGGAGATATTTTTGGTAATTACACCGCTATATTTGGGGGCACCTCAAGTGCCTGCCCTGGTGCTGCTGGCGTGGCCGCATTAATTCTCTCGGTGAATCCCTCACTGAAACATTATGACGTCAAAGACATAATCCGTTACAGCTGTGACAAAATAGATGAAGAATACGGGGAATATGATGAAAATGGCCACAGTAAATGGTACGGCTATGGGCGAGTCAATGCCGAGAGAGCGGTGATACTGGCCAAAGAATGGAAGAAATGAGCCACTCCGCCGGAAGTAACCTCAAACAACATTATTGCGAAAGTAAATAAAGCAGATGAGGGAGCCCTCATCTGCATTTAGGGTCGTCAGTCAGCTTAAAAACCTAAGCTATCGAGCAGGTCATCAACTTGATCCTGACTGGCAATAACGCCCGCACCATTTTTATCCATTTGCGGCCCATTGAGTAAACTGTCAGCTGGTTTTTGCGGTTTTGACGGCATATCTGGAATGTTCTCCATCAATACCATTAGCAACTGTTTCTCAATCTCTTGCACCACATCCATCATGCGCTTGATAACCTGGCCGGTCAGATCTTGGAAATCCTGCGCCATCATGATTTCCAATAATTGCGCATTGGTAAATGAAGTGTGTTGCGGCACGACATCCAGATATGCGCGAGTATCTGTCACCAAGTCGCGGGCATCTGACAGCTCGATGGGATTAGCAAACCATTCATCCCAACGAACTTTGAGCGCCTTAGCTGACGACTCCAACTCATTCTGGCGCGGCTGTGCTGCTTCAACACAGTTCAATGCTCTTTCAGCGGCCTGTGCCGTCATATGAACCACATAGTCCAGACGGTCACGAGCATCTGGAATAGCTTCTGCGGCTTGAGCAATAGCTTGATCAAGACCCAATTCGCGCAGACTGTCACGTAACATCCGCGTCAATTGACCAATACGGCTTATTATATCACTGGCTGATGCCGCATCTGTTGCGGGCATTTGATGGTTACTCATCTCGCCTCCTTACATACCCAATTTTTCAAAGATCTTATTGAGTTTCTCTTCCAAGGTAGCGGCAGTGAAAGGTTTCACTACATAACCACTGGCACCGGCTTGCGCTGCTGCGATGATATTCTCTTTTTTAGCTTCGGCAGTTACCATCAGAACTGGCAGAGAACCAAGAGCACCATCACCACGGATAGTTTTTAGCAGGTCCAAACCATCCATATTCGGCATGTTCCAGTCAGAAACCACAAAATCAAAACCACCCGTTCGTAATTTATTCAATGCGTCTACGCCATCTTCGGCTTCTTCCACATTGTTAAAACCCAGTTCTTTCAGCAGGTTTCTGACAATACGACGCATGGTCGAAAAATCGTCTACCACTAAAAATCTGAGATTCTTATCCGCCATACCAACTCCTAAAGTTTGTTGCTCACCGCTGAGCGATTAAATACCAACGCCCGATTTCCACCGGAAAATTTCTACTAGATTCGCAGGGCTTGGCCGCTGCTTATCTGTGCCAACATGCGCTGACTTATCTGATTCAACTCCAAGATTTCATTAACGCCGCCCATCCCAATAGCTTCACGCGGCATGCCGAAGACCACACAACTGGCTTCGTTTTGTGCAATGGTATAAGCCCCTGCGCGATGCATTTCCAATAAACCCGCCGCACCGTCATTGCCCATTCCCGTTAGGATCACACCGACCGCATTGCGCCCGGCATACTGCGCTACTGAACGGAAAAGCACATCGACCGAGGGACGGTGGCGATTAACCGCAGGCCCGTCATGGATACGCACCTGATAGTTTGCCCCACTTCGTGCCAGTTCCATGTGCCGATCACCGGGCGCAATATAGGCGTGTCCGGGCAATACCCGTTCACCGTCTTCTGCTTCTTTCACCGTAATTTGGCACAATTTATTGAGCCGCTCGGCAAATGAACGGGTAAAGCCTGGTGGCATATGCTGTGTTATCAACAAGGCCGGGCTGGTCGGTGGCAACGGTTGCAATACCGTACGGATAGCTTCTGTTCCCCCCGTCGAAGCGCCGATCGCAATGAGCTTTTCGCTACTGAGCAACGGCGTATGAGTCAGCATCACAGGGGCATTTTCTGGGCCACGCTGGGGTAACCGAGCTTTAGCCGCCGTGCGGATTTTCTCCGCAATTAATTCACTGTAAGCCAGCATCCCTTCGCGAATACCCAGCTGAGGTTTAGTGACAAAATCAATTGCCCCTAACTCCAGCGCCCGCATAGTTATCTCGGAGTTTTTCCCGGTTAATGACGACACCATCACCACCGGCATTGGCCGCAGACGCATCAGTTTTTCAAGAAAATCCAAACCATCCATTCGCGGCATTTCAACATCGAGTGTTAATACCTGCGGATTAAATTTTTTAATTAAATCACGGGCAACCAACGGATCGGGTGCCGCGGCAACCATTTCCATGTCTGGGTGACTGTTAATAATCTCCGTCATTAACTGGCGCATCAACGCGGAATCATCAACGCACAATACTCTGATTTTACTCATCACCTCTCCTTGGTCAGCCCATAAACGGTCTGCCCGCGCAAATAGAATTCCCGACTAATTTGGCTGAAATTCTCCGAGTGGCCTGCAAACATCAAACCGCCGGGTTTTAGCAAAGGGACAAAGCGACGCAAAATGCGCTCCTGCGTTTCTTTATCAAAATAAATCATCACGTTACGACAAAAAATAGCGTCAAATTGCCCCGGTAATGCCCATTCGGGTGCTAACAGATTCAACTGCTGAAACTGAATCATATTGGCAAGCTCCGGCCGCACTCTAACCATGCCCTGATGAGGGCCGGTGCCACGCAGAAAATAGCGCTGCATTTGTTGTGCCGACAATGAACGCAATTCATCTTGGCGGTACACACCGCTGGTAGCTTTCTCCAGAACTTGTGTATCAATATCACTGGCCAATATTTGGCAAGAACCCGACCGATTCCCCAATACATCACAAAGTGTCATGGCGATGGAGTAAGGTTCTTCACCGGTCGAGGCCGCGGTACTCCAAACCGAATAATTCCCTGACCGCTGGCGAGCATGCTCTGCCAGAATCGGGAAATGGTGCGCTTCACGGAAAAATGCCGTGAGGTTAGTGGTCAGAGCATTAACAAATGCCTGCCACTCTGCACTGTTAGGATCGGTCTCCAGCAAAGCCAAATATTGACCAAAATCATCAATTCCCAGCAATCTTAACCGCCTCACCAGGCGGTTATAGACCATTTCCCGTTTGTGGGAGGCCAGGACAATCCCAGCCCGTTGGTAAATAAGTTGGCAAATGCGTCGGAAGTGAACATCCGAGAGCGGGAGCCGTTGAATCATCTGGGTCAGGGGAGACCCAGACTCTTGGGGTGATGGTTTCATTCGGTCTCACCCCACCATGCCGTCTTTATTACACCGTTTGACAATCTGGGGTTTCCTTTGCAGCCGCTGTTTTCACAACAAATTGCTTACCACTGCTTGCTGCCACTTGCCCCTCCCCGCCGTCGCTATCCTGCTCCAAACGAAAAACAGACACTGCATCAGAGAGCATACCTGCTTGCTCTTCCAGTGCATTAGCCGCAGCCGCAGCCTCTTCTACTAATGCGGCGTTTTGCTGAGTGACCTGATCCATCTGTGTTACCGCGAGTGAAACCTGCTCAATACCTCGGCTTTGCTCATCCGAAGCGGAAGCGATTTCACCCATAATGTCGGTCACCCGAGTCACTGAGCGAACAATCTCTTCCATGGTGGTACCCGCATTTTCGACCAGTGTGGAGCCCTGGCGAACTCGGCTAACCGATTCATCGATTAACCCTTTGATTTCTTTTGCTGCTTGCGCACTGCGCTGGGCTAAATTGCGTACTTCACCGGCCACAACAGCAAACCCACGCCCTTGTTCACCGGCCCGAGCCGCTTCAACCGCAGCATTCAGTGCCAGAATATTAGTTTGGAAGGCAATGCCATCGATAACGCTGGTAATTGCGCCAATTTTCTGCGAACTGGTGGAAATATCATGCATTGTTTTCACAACACTGCCGGTTAACTCACCACCTTTGGCTGCCGTCCCCGATGCTTCTTGCGCCAGTTGTGTTGCCTGACGGGCATTATCGGCATTCTGTTTCACTGTCGCCGTCAATTGCTCCATACTGGCCGCAGTTTGCTCCAATGAAGCGGCCTGCTGTTCGGTTCTTGCAGACAAATCATTGTTACCGGCAGATATTTCCTGAATCCCGGTTAACATGGATTCTGTCCCATCGCGAACATGGCTAACCGTCGTGATAAGCGACTGTTGCATGGTGCGTAAACTGGCAAACATCTGGCTGATTTCATTGCGGCCAGCGACAGTAATCTGACCGGATAAATCACCCTGAGCAATCCGGTCAAAATGAGCGCGCATAATCTTCAATGGCGTGACGAACATGGTTCGTAACCAGATAAGTGAAGAAATCGTCATCACGATCACCATCAGAATCGCCCCACCAAATATCCACATGGAGAGGTGATAAGCCTGTTGGTTCTCGCTGCCAGCATCTGCAACCGCTTCATTGGCATACTGCAAATACTGAATAAAATCGGCCTCAAACAGATCTTGGGTTTTCTGAGTGGGCTGATCCATAAAACTCTGTAAATTGCCGGCTTCCAGGAAATCGATTAATTGCCGTAAGGAAACACGTAAATTCTGATAACTGTTTTTTGTCGCGTCTAGCAACTCACCACCGGTATCACTCTCATCAAGACGAGGTACTGCCAAAAACTGATTAAAATACAGATCCGCTTTTTGTAATGAACTACGCGCATTACCCATTAGCGCGTTGACTTGCTCCTGAGGGACTTTGAGAGCCGAGCGAGTCGCCGCCCGGTTTAAGGTATTACGCGCCTGAAGTAAGGATACCCAACTGAGGCTTAATGCATCCCGCTGCTGGCTACTGAGATCCACTCGATTTAAATTTTGATAGTCTGAACGAAAAGCAGTAAATGACAGACCACTTGAAATTAACTGTATAGAGCAAATCAATATCAGTAACAGGAAAAAGCTGGTAGAAATCCGGATTCGGCCAAACATCGTAACCTCTTCTCAGCCGGCTCGTTGGCCGGCTTTATTTATCCCCGTCATACTTCAAGCTGCATGTACGTTGGCTGCCTTCGCTACTCGGCCCATCCTTGGGCCTCGCCTCTGCGAGACCGCTGCAAGCAGCGTTCAAATCTACTTCATGCAGATTTTTCACCCCCGTCACTTACTTATGTAAGCTCCTGGGGATTTTCTTAGTTGCCGCCTTCCTGCAACTTGAATTATTTAGGGTATATGTTTTGTGTAGGGACTGGACTAGAAAGTTTCCCAATTATCTTGCAGGTCACTTCCCAGTGTTTTTTTAGCAGTACCGCTCTTATCCTGTGTCGGCTGCTTAGTTTTTTTCACATCTTTTTTGCTACTATCGTTATCCATATGCAGGACAAATACGGACATGGATTGGGTTAACATACTGGCTTGTTCTTCCAGTGCGGCGGCGGCGGAAGCAGATTCCTCCACCAAAGAGGCGTTTTGTTGTGTCACACGGTCCATTTCTGTCACCGCCTGACCTACTTGATCAATACCTCGGCTTTGCTCATCAGAGGCGGAAGCGATTTCGCCCATGATGTCAGTGACGCGGGTCACCGCATTCACGATATCGCCCATGGTTTCACCGGCACTTTCAACCAGCACAGAACCCATGTCGACACGGTTAACTGAATCTTCAATCAACCCTTTAATTTCTTTGGCTGCTTGCGCACTGCGCTGAGCCAAATTGCGCACTTCACCAGCTACAACGGCAAAACCACGGCCTTGCTCACCGGCACGGGCAGCTTCAACCGCAGCATTCAATGCCAGAATATTGGTTTGGAACGCGATGCCATCAATGACGCTGGTGATATCTGCAATTTTCTGCGAGCTACCGGCGATCTCATGCATGGTTTGCACCACACTAGCGACCACTTTTCCGCCTTTTTGCGCAGTTTCTGAAGCACTCAATGCCAGTTGGCTAGCCTGACGAGCATTTTCAGCATTCTGTTTCACCGTGGCAGTAAGCTGCTCCATGCTGGCAGCGGTTTCTTCCAGTGATGCGGCCTGTTGCTCGGTACGTGCTGACAAATCATTGTTACCGGCAGCAATTTCTGATGCACCGCTGTAAATAGCATCAGCACCTAAACGTACATCGCTGACGGTGGTAATCAATTCAGATTGCATATGTTTCAAACTAGCGGCCAAGGTGCCCATTTCATTGCGGCTCTGCACCTCAATATTCTGAGTTAAATCACCATTAGCAATATGTTTGATATGCTCAATCAAGTGTTTCAGCGGGTTAATCAAGATGTGCTGCATACCCAACCAAACAATGACAATTACAGCAAATACCGCAATCAGCACGAAAATAATGACACTCATCGCGTAAGTGAAAGAGCGGTTGCTGTCTTCTACTGCGGATGCATATAGACGATCGTTTTGGGTCAGATAAGTGTTGTAATCCTGCTCAAAAGCATTTTGGAAACTGGAGGTGGGTTGGTCAAAAAACTCATTGATCTTACCTGACTCCATTAATTGGATAAGCTCGGTCAATGCACCGAAGTATTGGTCATAGGTTTGTTTTAGTTTTTTAGCTGATTCAACATCTTGTTGGCTATCCAGCGGAATTTGTTCGTAACTTTTAAAACGATCCGCCGCCATGCCCAATGTGCCTTTAGCTGAAGCCAAAAGGTCATTCACTGTTGGGCCACTGCCGGTATGATTCACATCCATCATATAGCGGATGCCGGCACGGTTCAGCGTATTACGTGTTTGCAACAGATTTACCCAGCTTTCATTCAATACTGATTGTTGCTGACGGATAACTTGTAAAACCTCAAAGTTTTCTTTGTCATTTTTCAATGAGTTGAAGAAAAGCCCGCCGGAAACCAGTTGTAAGGCACCAAATAGCACTAACACCAGCAGCAGGCTGGTGACCACTTTCATACGCTTGAACATGTTATCCCTTCATAAGTACGTCAAAATATAGGTATATCTAAATACGGGTACGCCAAAACATAAATGTTTAGTTAACTGTGTTATCGGCACTGTAAGAGGGAACTTTACCGGGAAGAGGGATTATTTTACCGGGGAGCTGCTGGAGTTACGGGGAGATACTGGCGTTAATCCGGTAAAATTTTGGCTTGATACCGGTTGAGTGTTGATATAAATGAATATGCAGAGTAGCCGTAATGGCTACTCTGATAATCAAATGAATAAGCAATAAAAACTTACCCTTTCGCCACTGAATCAAGCAATGACATCTCTTCACTGCTCAGCAACTTCTCAATATCAACCAAAATCAGCATCCGCTCACCCAGTGAGCCTAAACCGGTCAGATACTCAGTCGCCAGCGTCACCGCGAACTCAGGAGCTGGGCGGATTTGCTCAGCGGTCAATGACAGCACATCAGATACGCCATCAACCACAATACCGACGACCCGCTGACCAAAATTCAGCACGATCACCACGGTATTTTCGTTATAGGTGACACCCTGTTGGGCAAATTTAACCCGTAAATCAATAATAGGAACTATAACGCCGCGTAAGTTAGTGACACCTTTAATGAAAGCCGGGGTGTTAGCGATGCGGGTCACTTGATCATAACCGCGGATCTCTTGGACTTTCAGAATATCAATGCCGTACTCTTCAGCACCCAGCGTAAAAATCAGGAACTCTTGTCCTACCGTTTCGCCAGCCAGCTTCGTGACGGTTGCTAGTCCTGCCATGTTTTTACCCTTCAATCAATAGGTTGAATTTATGTTTTTTTTCAAGGCTCTATTACGCGACGGCAACATCATCGGCCGTGACACGTTTTTCCCGGTTTAAGGCCTGCAATGCCGACACATCAACAATAAGGGCCACACTGCCATCACCCAATATGGTGGCGGCAGAAATACCTGGGACCTTCCGATAATTACTTTCCAGATTCTTCACAACCACCTGATGCTGGCCAATCAATTGGTCTACCAGCAGGGCATAACGGCGACCGGCACTTTGCAGAATCACAACAATGCCTTGGGTGGCTTCAGTTTTTGCATTTTCAACATCAAATACACGGAACAATTCCACCAGCGGTAAATACTCACCACGCACTTGCAATACGCGTTCACCACCAGCCAGTGGATGTAAATCCTCAGCCAATGGTTGCAGTGATTCCATTACAGCATTCAATGGCAAAATAAACACTTCATCACTGACTTTGACAGACATGCCATCAAGGATAGCCAGCGTCAATGGCAGCAAGATACGGATAGAAGTGCCTTTGCCCGCCTGGAAACTGACTTGCACATGGCCGCCCATTTCCTGAATATTTCGCTTAACTACATCCATCCCAACACCACGACCGGAAACATCGGTCACCTGCTCAGCAGTCGAAAATCCAGGCGCGAAAATCAACATCCCGACATCTTCATCAGTCATATGCTCATTAACAGCCATACCTTGAGACTGAGCTTTCGCCAGAATTTTCTGCCGGTTAAGCCCTGCTCCATCATCAAGAACTTCAATACAAATATTGCCGCCTTGATGTTCTGCGGACAGTGTCAAATTGCCTACCGGAGCTTTACCCGCCGCGATGCGGGTTGCAGGATCTTCAATACCGTGGTCCAAACTGTTACGCACCAGATGGGTTAAGGGATCGATAATGCGTTCAATCAGACTTTTATCCAGTTCAGTCGAACTGCCAAGCAGTGTGAGTTCAACTTGCTTATTCAGCTTACTGGCTAAATCGCGCACCAACCGCGGGAAGCGGCTGAAGACATATTCCATCGGCATCATACGAATCGACATCACTGACTCTTGCAAGTCGCGCGCATTACGCTCCAACTGCCCCATGCTATTGAGCAAATCGCCATTAATCACCGGGTCTAATGTACTGGAGCGCTGAGCCAGCATAGATTGCGTGATAACCAGTTCTCCCACCAGGTTAATCAGTTGGTCAACTTTCTCAACCGCCACGCGGATGCTGGTTGACTCACTGGCTTTTGCTTTAGGTTTCACATGCTCGGCACTGGTAGCTTCGACCTTAGATATATTCTTGGCTTCTGCAATCGGGGCGGCGGCAACTGGCAGCACTTGCGCAGCAATCGGGGCAGCGACAGCCACCTCAACCACCGGCTCTTGCACTAATTCGGCCGGTACAAAGCTAATCTGCTCTGGTTCCAATACAAAACACAGCACGGCGCTGATATCATCTTCACTGACTGATGTAATCAGAGTCGCTTCAAAACTATCTGTCCCTTGCTCGGTATCTTTAACATCGCCAAGATTGCCCAATTCTTCCAGCATCAACGGAATTTCTTGTTCTTTCAAACCAGACAGCCGAATACGCATTCCCCCCTGAACCAACGCCGGAGACTTGCTGCTGGCCTTGGTTTCAGCACTTGAGGCCGCTGTCGCAACATGATTAGTGGTTTGCTGTTCTAAAGCTTCGAGTGCCAGTTGGCGTAATGCATGACAAATATACTCAAAGCTTTCTGCATTAGGTTCTTGAGAGGTTTTGTAGGCGTCCAACTGTTCCTGCATAATATCTTTCGTTTCCAAAAACAGGTTGATGATATCAGTGCTCAAACGCATTTCGTCGCGACGGGCACCATCCAACAGGTTTTCCAACAAATGGGTTGTTTCTTGTAATACCGAAAAACCAAATGTTGCGGCACCGCCCTTAATCGAGTGAGCAGCACGGAAAATAGCATTAAGTTGTTCATTATCTGGTGCCAACGGGTCCAGCAATAACAGGTGCTGTTCCATGTCTGCCAGCAGTTCATCTGCTTCATCAAAGAAAGTTTGATAAAACGCGGTAATATCCATGCTCACGGTGTCACCTCTACTGTGCGTCGCGGCTTGTCGGAGAGACCGGTGCATTACTTGCAGGTGCCGCTGGCAACGATGTCGTTGGCCCGCGGGCAACTTGAGTAACATTCTCCGTGCTCGATTGTTGTGTTTGTGATGCTGTTGCTGGCGGTACTTGCGCTTTCACCGGCTCAGCCGTTGCCGCTGACGAAGCGGTTGTTGCCGAAACCGTGTTTGTCGAAACCGTGCTTGTTGAAACCGCTATTGCTGCTTTTCCTGTGGTGCCAGGTTGTTCAGTAGGTAGCGCTGCCCCCGTGGTCACGGGTGGTGGCGCAACAGTATTAGGTGCAGTCACCGCAGGCGTCGTGCCAGTGGAATCAATCTGTTTTAAGCTTTCAGCTTTTTCTATATCAAGCGCTCTGTTATCTAAATTCTCATGCTCAATATCATGTTGAGTTTGTTTATTCAGCACCAAGATACTAATGCGGCGGTTAACAGGGTCATCTGATGCTTGCTCTTTTAGGCGCATTGTCGACGCCATGCCCACCACGCGTAATACTTTGCCCTCATCCAATCCACCAGCCAATAATTCACGCCGTGAGGCATTGGCACGATCGGCCGACAGTTCCCAGTTACTGTACCCACGTTCGCCCGTGGCGTAGGGCAAGTCATCGGTGTGTCCAGACAAACTGACCTTGTTGGGGATGTCATTCAAGATTGGTGCTATAGCACGTAAAATATCGCGCATATACGGCTCAACCTGGGCGCTCCCCATTTTGAACATTGGTCGGTTTTGACTATCAATAATCTGAATTCTCAGCCCTTCATCCATCATGTTGATCAACAGATGTGGCCGCAAAGCTCTGAGCCTCGGATCGGACTCAATTAATTGATCCAGTTTTTCCCGTAATTTATTAAGCCGATACTCTTCTTTGCGACGTTCTTCGGAATCAATGTGCTTACGCACTTCACCCACTTGCTGGGTCGGGTCATCACCGCCGCCGGGAATCGGGCTGGTGCTATCACTGCTTTTCTCACCATGGGTCAGTGCGACTTTCAATGGCGTACGAAAATACTCTGCAATTTGTGTCAGCTCTTGCGGGCTGGAAACCGACAGCAACCACATCACCAGAAAGAAGGCCATCATTGCTGTCATAAAGTCCGCATAAGCAATTTTCCATGATCCGCCATGATGGGCTTGAGCATGTTTAGCTTTGCGCTTTTTGACCAGAATAACGGGGTGGTTCTGATGCTTCATGCGTCCTCTTCTGTCGCTTGCTGTGCCGGAGCTTTCACTCTGCGCACATGCTCTTCCAGCTCAATGAACGATGGCCGTTCCGTGGTGTAAAGTGTTTTACGACCAAATTCCACGGCAATTTGCGGGGCATATCCGTTCAAACTGGAAAGCAAAGTCACCTTGATGCACTGCATCATTTTGGTGGTTTCTGCGCTCTGTTGACGTAGCAATGTCGCCAATGGCGAAATAAATCCATACGCCAACAAAATACCCAGGAATGTCCCTACCATCGCATGGGCAATTAACGCCCCAAGCTCTGCGGCAGGTCGGTCTGCGGATGCCAAGGCATGCACCACCCCCATCACCGCGGCAACAATACCGAATGCAGGTAAAGAATCCCCGACCATCGCCAGACTACCTGCAGGCACTTCACATTCTTGCTCGTGAGTTTCTATTTCTTCATCCATCAAAGCTTCGATTTCAAAAGCGTTCATGTTCCCACTGACAATTAACCGCAAATAGTCGGTAATGAATTCCACCAATAGCTTATCGGCCAAAATCCTTGGATAATTAGAGAAAATTTCACTTTCCAAGGGACTTTCTATATCCCGCTCTAGCGAGAGCATGCCCTGTTGGCGGGATTTGGCGAGTAAGCGGTACAACAGCGCCATTAAATCCATATAGAGGACTTTGTTATATTTAGAGCGGCGCATCAGTTTTGGCATGGCCTTCAGCGTGGCTTTTATCGCTTTACCGTTGTTGCCCACAATAAATGCGCCAATACCCGCTCCGCCGATAATTAAAAATTCAGCGGGTTGATATAATGCACCCAGGTGACCACCGACAATGATGTAGCCGCCAAAAACCGCCCCTAAGACCACGATATAACCCAAAATAACTAACACGCGATATCCTTAGCAAAGTGTGTGGGTGGAAGGTGAGGCGTTAGCACCCTTTGAGTGCTATAAGTTGCCAATAACAGGCGACAGGGACGGTATCCATACCGCTGCTGTCACCCAAAATTCTGACAACTCAAAGAAACTCAAACTGCGCGACTAACCTGCTCATCCAGCAGTTGTGAAGTTATATCGGCAGATTGCGGAGAAAGTTTACGTTTTTTTACTGCGCGGGAAGGTGGCTGGCAGAGACTGCAAACAAAGCTGTTTCGCGGTTGATGTGCATGGGTGATAAAAGTCCCACCACAGCAGTTACAGCCAGAAAGCTGCAACATGCCACTATCGACGAACCGAACCAAGGTCCAGGCTCGAGTTAATGCCAATAATGGCGGTATTCCGGACTGATCTGGACACTGTTCGAGATAAAGACGATAAGCCTTAATGACGGCCTCAACACCGGTGCATTGACCACTTTTTAGCAAAAAACTATAAGCGTTATAAAACATCGATGAATGGATATTCTGTTCCCAGGTCATAAACCAATCGGTCGAAAACGGCAACATACCTTTAGGCGGAGGACTGCCTCTCAGCTCTTTATAAAGCTTAATTAAACGCCCTCGACTGAGTTGCGTTTCGCTTTCTAACATCTGCAAACGCGCGCCTAAAGTTATCAACTCCATAGCTAAATGAATGTCTTTTGCTTCCTGAACAATACTTTTCTCAACCATCGGTCATGCTCTTTTCTTAGGCGCACTACCGTCTTTTAACGATAGCTCGTGGAGTAAATGACTCGACAATAAAATTCCTGTATGGATTTGCTGCAAGTCATCCACACGAGATTCTTTCGTCAGATGATGAATTGTATTGTGATCACTGAAACGGAAATGACAGACCAATTGGTTAGTCTCAGCTAATTTAACCATCTGCGGTAATGTTAACTGCGCTAGTGCATCGGCCATAGTATCCGTAATACCCAAGCGAAACATCGCTGAGGCTTTCTCATCGTTAATTAACCGCTGTGCTAAGAGCAAATATGACAAATTAATATCATAAATATGTTTGAGTAATTCAGACGTACTCATTTTATACATCCCGACTGATTATGCTTTAAAACATAAGTTGGATGATAGAATTCTTCACCCAAGACCTGGGATCCTTCCCGTTATACAGTTAATTAAAACCTATAGAACTAAAAGTAATAGAAGCTTACTGGTGCTACATGACAAAAAATACCGTTTTGTATGAAATAACATGTCATCTGCCTGACAGTTTGATTTTGTGTTGCTTACTGCTCTGATATTGCACCTTCGACATGTGAATTTTCTTACAAATTATTAGGAATATTCCTAAACAGGCCCAACTCTACTCCCGAATCGCTAGCACATACAATGTGACTAGCGATTTATTTTAAATGCAATGTGACAAGGGTCACAAAAATAAAATATAAAAAAGAAAAACCTCTCTTTTTTTGGTTGTTTTTTGACCTGAACAGTGTTCGAAAAATAGCCAAAAGTAAAAAAATAGCTAAAAAACTAAGGATATAGGGCCAATTCTTAGTACTTTTAGATCGGTTCGAACAAAAACACTTCCAAAACGAAATGGCAGGATATAAATCCGTCATAATGGCAAATCATCAGAACTAAGATCTGACAAGTCACTTTATAGTTCGGCACCTCTATAGGTAACTATCCAAAACCATATTGGTTTAACGAATATTTATGCCGTGTTAAAAAGTGCCTTTCATCGTTTATTTATTAACCTATCTGTCTATTTACGTTAAAAGGGCCTAAAACCTGTATTAAAAAAGGTAACAGAGGTAACCATATGTTTCACTGTTACTCCCCTTCACGTATTTTTATCAAAAAAAATATTTTCAACCTAGGATGATATCCATTACTTTAATAAGGAAATTGTTCTTGGAATGTAAATAGAATTAATTAATTATTTTTAAATCATAAGTCTTAGATATCATTCTTTATGATTGTTTTTATTTAACTGCATGTTAAAAGAGACTTTTTTATTAGCTACTGCCAAATGTGATTTAAATCTCATTTCTTAAGTATATGATCCCCTAATCTTTATCCTACAGTCGCGCTTATGGGATCTTAATAATGGGATACAGTAATGTACTGGTCGCAGTGGCCCTTTCACCCGATAGCCAACAGTTGGTAGATAAAGCCGTTTCTATCGTGCGGCCTTATAACGGCCGGGTTTCATTGATTACGCTGACAACAGAACCCGAAATGTACAATAGCTACGCGGCCCCCATGCTGGGTGATTTACGGTCCGTTTTACAAGAGGAAGCTCAGTTATTTATGGATGAATTAGCTATCAATGCTGATTATCCCATCGAGAACCGAACGGTGGTTCATGGTGAGTTCGCTGACAGCATGGCTTATTTTTGTCAGCAACAACATATTGACCTAGTGATATGCGGCAATCACAGCACAAGGCTAATGAATAAATTTTCCTGCTCAGCTTCTCGCCTGATTAATACCAGCATGGTAGATGTGCTGATAGTCCCTCTTTGATAAAAACGAATGAGTGATGCACCGTTATATGCAGCTCTGGTTAATGCTGGAGATGGGGTGGCTGGGGTGCCGTCTCGCGGATTGAAGTGTCGCAACATCCAAACTTCCCGGTGGGAGTTTTAATGATTTCCTACTGCAAATACCCCCTTGGGTGGAGCAAGGAAAAATCAAATTTCGCGAAGATTTTGTTGATGGGTTGGAATGCACCACAAGCCTTTATTGGGTTATTACAAGGTAAGAACTTTGACAAGCTAGTGATTCGCGTGGGTAATGAATAGTCATTATAGTTCCGGGGCCTATAGGCCCCGGATTTCTTTATCTTAAGTATCCATAAATTCTGTTAGAACCATTTGCCGAAGCGGCGGATATAAAACTGTTTCATCAGTTGCGCAACAACACAATAACTGATCAATGTTCCTGCCAACCATGGGAAATATTGCCATGGCAGTGGTTGTAGTCCGACTAATGTTCCTAATGGTGAGAATGGAATATAAATACCTATCGCCATGATAACCCCAGTAGTTAATAGCACTGGCAATGCAGCGGTGCTTTGAATAAACGGAATTTTCTGCGTACGCAACATATGAACAACTAATGTTTGCGACAACAAACCTTCAATAAACCAACCTGACTGGAACAAAGCCTGATGCTCGACACTGTTGGCCGCGAAAACAAACCACATTAGCGCAAAAGTTGTGATATCAAAGATCGACGAAGTCGGCCCAATCCACAGCATAAAGCGGCCAATATTTTTAGCATCCCACTTACGCGGTTTGCGCAAAAACTCTTTATCCATTTTATCCCACGGCAGAGAGAGCTGGGAGATGTCATACATCAGGTTTTGCAGCAGTAAATGAATGGCCAGCATCGGCAAGAATGGAATAAAAGCACTGGCAACCAATACAGAGAAAACGTTACCGAAGTTAGAGCTGGCGGTCATGTTCAAATACTTGATAATATTCCCGAAAGTTTCGCGCCCTTTAATAACACCCTCTTCCAATACCATTAAATTCTTTTCGAGCAAAATGATATCAGCTGACTCTTTGGCGATATCGGTGCCGGTATCAACCGAGATTCCCACATCAGCATCGCGCAATGCCGGAGCATCATTAATACCATCCCCGAGGAAACCAACAGTATGACCATTGCTTTGCAGCATTTTCAGCACACGAGACTTTTGCAGCGGAGTCAGTTTGGTGAACACCGTGCGCAATTCCACTTCACGCGCCAGTGTTTCATCATCCATATGCTCAATATCAAGACCACTCAGTGGCTCTCCGGGTTCCAACCCAACATCGCGACAGATTTTAGCGGTAATAATCGGGTTATCGCCGGTTAATACTTTTACCGCAACACCATTTTCCCGCAATGCGGCAATCGCGGCCTCGGCACTTTCTTTTGGCGGATCAAGGAAGGTCAGTAATCCTTGCACAACCAACTCACGTTCGTCGGCAATACTTAAAGGGACCTCGCTGACTTCGGTGCCTAATTCGCGGGTTGCCAGTAGTAAAACACGAAAGCCGTCTTCATTATATTGCGTGGCTAATGCCAACAATGAGGCGCGGCGGGCTTCATCAAGCGGATAGATTTCATCGCCTTCGCGCACTGAAGTACAGATACTTAGCATTTCTTCTACTGCACCTTTGCAGATCAGTTTTTGATGTTGCTGATCATCTTTCACCACAATCGATAAACGACGGCGAATGAAATCAAAGGGTAATTCATCAACTTTATTGAAGCTGCGTAAAGCATCAATTTCTGGCTTGCCACGGCTGAATTTAATAACCGCCTGATCCATCAGATTGCGCATGCCGCTTTGATGAAAACTGTTAAGCCATGCCAGTTGTAATATTTTACTGTCATTGCTGCCAAGAACATTTAAATGGTGTTCAAGAATAATTCGGTCTTGCGTTAATGTCCCTGTTTTATCGGTACACAGCACATCCATCGCACCAAAGTTTTGTATTGCATTCAATCGCTTGACGACAACTTTTCGCCGCGACATCGCTATTGCACCTTTAGCCAAGTTAGAGCTGACGATCATCGGCAACATTTCAGGCGTTAATCCAACCGCCACTGCCAAAGCAAACAGCGCCGCCTCACTCCAATCCCCTTTTGTAAAACCATTGATCAGCAATACGATCGGCACCATCACCAACATAAAGCGAATTAATAACCAACTAACACTATTAACCCCTCGGTCAAAAGCAGTTTGAGCGCGATTGCCCACAATGGATTTCGCAAGTGACCCGAAATAAGTATACCCGCCGGTGGCGACAACCACGGCCATGGCCGTTCCACTGGCAACGTTCGTCCCCATCAAACAAATATTAGATAACTCAAGTAATTCACTTTCGCTACTGGCATCTGCTTCCACTGATTTCGGTGCAATTGACCCCATTGCATCATATTTCTCAATGGGTATAGCTTCACCGGTCAGAATTGCCTGACTGATAAATAAATCTCTGGATTTAATCAGGCGCAAATCAGCTGGAATCATATCCCCGGCAGATAATAAAATAATATCGCCCGGTACCAACTGTTTAATAGCTATTTCCTGTTTTTTCGGCTGGGCACTATGGCTACTGCGACGCAATACCGTGGCCGTGGTACGCACCATTGATTTCAGCGTTTCTGCGGCTTTATTGGTGCGGTATTCCTGCCAAAAACGCAGTAATCCACTGATTAAAACCATGGTCACAATAATGCTGACACCGACAAGATCTGTTTCCTCGCCACGTTGTAGCGGTAACCAATAATCGGTTACAAAGCTGATTGCAGCCAAAATCATTAAAACAAAAATAAATGGGTTATTAAATGCAGCCAGTAATTGAATCAGAGCTGGCGGTGCTTTCTCATGCGCAACTTCATTAATCCCGTATAATTCCAGCCGCTCTTTGGCATCTTCCTCTGTTAGCCCATTCAAGTTAGCATTTAACTTAGATAATGTTTGATCCAAGCTATTTTTAGCCTCTAATGCAATAGTAAAAGGTTTTTTATTATTATTGCTACGGCTTGTACCTGTCTTTTTAAATTTGGTCATAACGCTTCTCTTTTAATTCTAAATGCACAGAATTTATCCGCTCTATTATTGAGAGATAAATGTGCTGAACTATTATTGCGCTGCCAATTTTATATTTATATTTAATCAGCAGCAGCTAATTAAGTTAACTCCGGGGTGATCGTCCATAACAACTCCTTACTACCACATGGGTCAGTATTATTGACTACTAATTTGAAATTAGATTAACTTCCCAACTTATGCTGGCAATTCTGATGCAATACGCCAATGAATAGCACTGACACTCCGCTCCAGACTGACTCGGCAAACAATGCTTTCAATTTCTTTTTGTGCTGCTGGCGTCGCCATTATTTCAGCACAAACTTCTAGCTGACCGGGCTTGGCGATATCGGCACTGCATAATGATTGCAATCGTAATGCCATACCATTCAATGCCTGTAAAATCAGAGTGCGAACCAATACTTCATCTTCCGTACCACATGTCACGTGAATGCGGTAACGCACTTCTAAATCAACAGCTTGTTGTTGAGGTTGCATATTAATGCGTTGCGCTGCCTCGCGTAACAATATATTGGCACATAAAATAACGGCGGTTGCAGCAACAGCATTCCAATACAATCCCAGGCCGCAAAGCACGCCAATTCCAGCGGAACACCACAAGGTAGCCGCCGTATTTAAGCCCCGAATATTCATGCCTTCGCGCATAATAACGCCAGCCCCCAAGAAACCAATTCCTGAAACCACTTGAGCAGCAATACGGCCCGGACTATCAGGAGAGGTGGCATAAGAGCTGAGAATAAATACCGCCGCACCAGTCGCAACTAATGCATTAGTCCGTAAACCAGCCATACGTTGACGCCATTGCCTTTCGGCACCAATTAATGCGCCCAGGCACATTGCCAGTAATAAATTTATGACAAAAGGAGTTAATGCCATGATTCTCTCCATGAATTAATCATTGGTAGAATAATCATGTGCTATTTAGCACACAGGTAATTGTGCTGATATATACCCAAGGGTAAATCAGCAGTAACCGGTGTTAGCGCCAGGAGGAAAGAGTGAGTGGCTATTAAATACCATAAAAAAACCCGAATTAATATCCTCGATGATTATCCATCGAGTAGAATCATTATTGGGTATGCACAGCTCAGGAAATACAGAGAAGGTGCTGCCCGCCATGTTTCGGCAAGCAACAAATCGGTCGGGAGATAAGTTAGCTTGCCTTGCTTATTTGACTACTACTTTGCGTATCCATTAGTTTCTCCACCGAAATTTTTCAAGAGTATAGTTGTCTGTGATAATCATGTAAAGGTTATATTTCTAAACAAAACTTAAACCGATTAAGAACAATTAAAATAATAAGGATAATAGCGAAAATATAAGACGTAAATTAATCCTATTTCACTGCTGGATATCCTATTGCTATAAATAAGACCTCCCCAGAAAACAACAACCGAAGATTACCCCAAACTACCCAAAATAATTTATTGGAGAACGACGATATCGCCTCGAGGCAAAATACCTACGCGGTGAACTCCATTAACATTCCTAACCTAGCAAGTACAGCAAGGCATTGAACCAGGGACACCTATCAAGTCCTTGACGTTATTACATAAATGCAATGAACCTTTCACCAAAAATGAGAGCGCGATCTCATTTATAACCCTAACTATTTTAGGTCTGTTGCCGATAGGTTCTTAAAGGAGTGTTGAGATTATTTTAGATATAGGGGTGGATTAATTTTAAGTAGCGATGCCAGTGCTCCAATTATTGATGTTACCGTCAGACAGCTGACAAAGCGGCAACTTCGAATGTATGAGTATATCAGGCAAGGACCTTTCCTCGATCGACTATAGAAACGGAACTGACAATGAAACGTGGAAGTACGCATAAGCCATTGGATTTAAAAATAACGCCAGAACATAATAAAGAGACGAAAGTATTGTTTGTTAATAATATGCGTCTGGTTACTTTGTTTATCGCCATTTTGGCGGGAATATTGCTTTTATTTGCAGCGGCAATTGGTACATCTGGCTACTTCTTGAAACAAAGTAACCAATCGCTTGAAGAAGCGACTCAAGAACTGGATATACGCCTAGGGCTCTCTAACAGCTCAAACCACTTGCGTACTGCACGACTTATTCTGATTCAAGCAGCATCATCGGCACGTATTGGTGATGCCACGGGTTATCAACAGGGCTTGAAGAATGCAGAACATCTTATTACTCAGTCGCAACAGATGTTTGATCTCTACTATAACCGCCCCACTAAATCCGAAACTGATATCGCCTTAGATAGCCCACTGAAAAAAGCTTATGAACAATATCGCGACGATGGCATGAAACTCATGCTGGAAGCGACTAAAGAGGGGCATTTTGAAGAAGTTATCTCGTTAGAGGCAGAAAAACTTAATCCGTTAGATGACGCCTATAACGAGCCGCTGCTAAAAGCATTTAAATATCGTACAGAACTCGCCAACCAAATTAATCAGTCGGCTCAGCAAGAAGCGCACCTCGGTTACATACTGATGGGTGGTGCCTTTATTCTGGCTATTTTACTGACAATAATCGCTTTTTTAGTGATCAGCAAGGTCATTATCAAGCCGATTAACTGGTTGGTAGTGCGTATTCAACGTATTGCTCAAGGGGATTTAACACAAAGCCCCGTGGCATTTGGCCGCAATGAAATCGGTGTGTTAGGTCATAATATTCAACAAATGCAAGATTCGTTAGCTTCCACGGTTGAGGCCGTACGCAGCAGTGCCGAATCTATATATCAAGGCTCCAGCGAAATCGCACTGGGCAATACGGATCTTTCAGCACGAACGGAGCAACAAGCCGCTTCACTTGAAGAGACAGCAGCTAGCATGGAGCAACTGACTGCAACGGTTAAACAAAATGCGGAAAATGCCCACCATGCCAGCCAACTGGCTGCGAATGCATCAGGTAAAGCAGCCCAAGGTGGCGATATCGTGAATGATGTTATCGACACGATGGATAAAATATCCCTCAGCTCAATGAAAATTGCTGAAATTACTAACGTCATTAATAGCATTGCTTTCCAAACCAACATTCTGGCGTTGAATGCTGCGGTAGAAGCGGCCCGAGCAGGTGAACAAGGCCGTGGATTTGCAGTCGTCGCCAGCGAGGTTCGCCATTTGGCGCAGCGCAGCGCTGACGCAGCAAAAGAGATAGAATCGTTGATTGAAGTCTCGGTTGATCTTATTGGTGATGGCTCAATTCTGGTCTCTGATGCGGGTAAGACAATGAAAGAGATCGTCATGGCCGTCACGCATGTGACTGATATTATGGGCGAGATTGCATCAGCTTCTGATGAACAAAGCCGCGGCATCAGTCAGGTTGCGCAAGCGGTATCCGAGATGGACAACGTAACACAGCAGAACGCCTCTTTAGTGCAGGAAGCGTCAGCAGCTGCGGCTTCTTTAGAGCAACAGGCCGAGATACTGACCCAGGCGGTTGCAGTCTTCCATTTAAATGGTCGCAGTTCAACTCCCTCTCTTAAAACACCAACGCCTTCATCAGGGGGACAGAATAAAACTGGCGGAAATAAAAAGTCTGCCGATGACTCGCTGAATTGGGAAACTTTCTGAGTTATCGCTAACGACAATTCAGCCGAGCTATGATTGCAAAAGCTGATAGCATAACCGGAGGTAAGGCTCTCACCTTCCTCCGGTTTTTTATTGTCACTTACTGTGCGTCAGGCAGATAAAATGGTTGCAAACGCTATTGATGAAGTGGCTCAACAAAGGTGCCATCATGGCTATCAATTTCATTAAAGAACCAAACACCTGCGGGGTAATCTTCCAGTGAAACCAGATACATAACACCCTCGCTGAACTGTTCCACCTCTAAAACAACCCCCTCACGGCGTGGGCCACCATCGGTTTTTACTGTCACCCGATCATTTACTTTCATGATATTACCTTTGATTAAGTCAATGCTGCTAGTGTAGTACAAAATTAGGTGAGAATGATAAGGTTTACGCACAATCAAGTGTATGCTTTTGATGAATATATTTAAGCAGAAAAATGAGAGTGGACGATGTTCGTACCGAGAGTATGTAGAAGAAATCAGCAGGCGGGAGGAAAGTAAGAGTGAATAAGGCAGTTTGCTTCATACTAGAAAGTAAAAAACCCGCCTTAGCGGGTTTTTTTATAATCAGCCAAAGGCCAATTAGATTGCAGTTACGTTTGCTGCAGACGGACCTTTAGCACCGTTCTCGATAGAGAACTGTACATTCTGGCCTTCAGCCAGGGTCTTGAAGCCTTGATCTTGGATTGCAGAGAAGTGCACGAACACGTCTTTGCTGCCATCAGCTGGAGTGATGAAACCGAAGCCTTTAGACTCGTTGAACCACTTTACTTGACCTTTCATCATGTTAGACATGTGTATTTCCTTTATTAAAAAATTTTGCCACCATGGGCGTGTTATAGCCGGTTATCAGTCGTTACTTATGGAGGCACTATGAAGGAAATTCGTCAGTGAAGAGCTATCAACGATAACGCTTTAAATATGAACCACTTTACTCAAGATGTCGTGCATAAATAGGTCTGTACCACAGGCCGAGACGCATTAACTCATGACCGGCTTTTAATAGCAACTCTTTTTAGCAAGCAAGCGGAAGATTCTTGTGTGCATGACTAAAATAAGACCAAAAAAGCTATTTATTATACTCTTGATGCTTTGTTTTAATCATGTTTGTTACTTGGGCTGAAAGTTTATCCCTTGAATTTGCTATCATAAACACTCACCTATTTTTGAGAGAAATACATGAAGCACAAGTCTGCCACTTTAGATGATGTCGCACGCCAGGCGGGTGTTTCTTATCAAACGGTATCCCGTGTTTTAAACCAAGCCCCTCATGTCTCGCTAAAAACCCGGAATAAAGTTGAATTGGCTATAGCTGAGCTGAACTATATTCCTAACCGGGTAGCACAGCAATTAGCAGGCAAGCATAGCCTGACTCTCGGGCTAGCGACCTCTGACCTTTCTTTACATGCTCCTTCGCAAATAGCTGCCGCAATAAAAAGAAAAGCCCGCCAACTGGGGTATAACGTGGTCATTGCCATGGTCGATGACCATAGTGAACATGCCTGCCAACAAGCTATAAACGAGTTACTGGCTCAACGAGTTGATGGGATTTTAGTCAATGTTCCTTTGAAGACAAAACGCAGTCATGAAATTACTGAACAATGTGCAGATACGCCGGTTCTTTTTCTTGATGTTGACCCCCGTTCTGGGGCTTTCAGCGTCTTATTTGATCCCAAAGTAGGCGCAATTCAGGGTGCAAACTACATCATCGCATTGGGCCATCAGCAAATAGTGCTTATCTCCGGCCCCAAAGATGCTATTTCAGCCCAATTGCGCCACCAGGGGTGGTTGCAGGCATTGAATAACGCCTCACTTTCACCACAAGCGGTTTATCACGGAGAATGGAATGCACAAAGTGGTTATCAGGCGACACAGAAGCTTATCGCCGGTAATACTCCATTTAGCGCCATCCTGGTCGCTAATGACCAAATGGCGCTAGGCGTACTGCGCGCTCTGCACGAATACAATATCGAGGTGCCGAAAGAGGTCTCTGTCATTGGTTATGACGATACTGCGGACAGCGCCTATTTCCAGCCTCCACTGACCACCATAAGACAAAACTTCAGATTATTAGGGGAAGAAAGTGTTTCCCGACTGATAGTCAGGCTACACCATACGATTGAGCCGCCCTCTCAATCGTTGTCATTAGAGACTGAACTGATAATACGCCAGACTACAGCCTCTTTTAATCCTGCACGGTACAAAAACGAATAAATGCGATCGTTCTCGACTATTTAACTCACAGCTATTTACTTTACTTTCGGCTGAATTCATCTTGAACGCATCAAAATTGTGACCGCATAACATTTAATTACTGTTCAAAGTAGTGCTAACAAAACAAGCTCAATTTCGCAAAAGATAAGGCTGAAATGATGACGGTACAGCAAGAAGTTAAACAGCGGGTTAAACCAGCCTTATCACAGATTTTATCTCGCCGAGATTGGGAAAACCCACAAATAACACAGTACAACCGCCTTGAAGCGCACCCTCCATTTTACAGTTGGAGAAATATCAGTGCCGCTCAAGATGATAATGATTCCCCACAGCGGCAATTACTGAATGGGCAGTGGACATTTAGTTATTTTACGCGGCCTGAATCAGTACCCGATGAATGGGCTGAGCAAGACTTCCCAGGATCAGCGTCAATACCAGTCCCTTCAAATTGGCAACTCCATGGTTACGACACCCCGATTTATACCAATGTGCGATACCCAATTCCCGTTGACCCACCGCGAGTGCCACAGGACAACCCGACAGGCTGTTATTCTTATAATTTTACCTTAGATCCCGATTGGCTCTCGTCAGGGCAAACCCGCATTATTTTTGATGGCGTGAGTTCCGCATTCTATCTGTGGTGTAACGGCCAGTGGGTTGGGTATTCCCAAGACAGTCGCCTGCCCGCCGAATTCGATCTCACTCCTTATTTGCAAGCAAACAATAACCGCATCGCCGTTCTTGTATTGCGTTGGAGTGATGGTAGCTATCTGGAAGATCAGGATATGTGGCGCATGAGCGGGATTTTTCGTGATGTCAGCCTACTACACAAGCCTGATATTCATTTGCGGGATGTTCATATCACAACGAATTTATCGCCCGAATTCAGCTCCGCCCATTTAGATGTGATGGCGGCAGTTAATATTCCATTGATTGATATCAATAACACGCAAGTGATCGAAGCCTATCAAATCCGGGTGCAACTTTGGTTGGCGGATACGTTAGTTACCAGTTTGCAACAACCTCTAGGTACTCAAGCAATTGATGAAAGAGGGAATTATGCTGATCGCACTCTCCTAAACCTACGGGTAGAGCAACCCTTATTATGGAGTGCTGAACAACCTACGCTCTATCGAGCCGTCATCTCGCTACTTGATAACCAGCAAAAACTTATCGAAGCGGAAGCTTATGATGTCGGTTTCCGCCAAGTGGCCATTCATCAAGGGCTACTCAAGATTAATGGTAAAGCGGTACTAATTCGTGGGGTGAATCGCCATGAGCATCACCCCCAAACAGGTCAAGCTATAGATGAAGAAAGTATGCTGCAAGATATCATTTTAATGAAACAGCATAACTTTAATGCCGTAAGGTGTTCACATTACCCCAATCACCCACTGTGGTATCGCCTGTGCGATCGCTACGGTTTATATGTTGTCGATGAAGCCAATATCGAAACACATGGAATGCAGCCTATGGGGCGGTTGGCAGACGATCCACAGTGGTTTTCTGCTTTCAGCGAACGAGTTACCCGGATGGTTCAGCGCGACCGTAACCACCCTTGCATTATTATCTGGTCATTGGGCAATGAATCAGGTCACGGCGCTAGCCACGATGCACTTTATCGCTGGATAAAAACCAATGACCCCACTCGCCCAGTACAATATGAAGGTGGCGGTGCAAATACCCAAGCTACTGATATTATTTGCCCAATGTATGCTCGAGTGGATGAAGACCAACCTTTCCCAGCAGTACCTAAATGGGCGATAAAAAAATGGATTGGTCTACCAAACGAATCTCGTCCGTTGATTTTGTGCGAATATGCCCATGCAATGGGCAACAGTTTTGGTGGGTTTTCCCGCTATTGGCAAGCATTTCGCCAATACCCTCGGCTACAGGGGGGGTTTATTTGGGATTGGGTAGACCAAAGCCTCAGCCGTAATGATGAAAATGGTCAGTCTTATTGGGCTTATGGTGGTGACTTTGGCGACAGCCCCAATGACCGACAATTCTGTATGAATGGATTAGTTTTTCCTGACCGTACCCCCCACCCAAGTCTGTATGAAGCACAATGCGCGCAGCAATTTTTCCAATTCGGGTTGCTTAGCACAACACCGTTGGTAGTCAGCATTACCAGTGAATATCTGTTCAAAAACAGCGATAACGAGCACCTGTATTGGCGTATCGAGTTAAAGGGAGAATCAGTTTTGGAGGGTAATCTCCCACTAGATTTATCGCCTGAAAGCACACAATACCTTACATTGGCAGATCAATTACCGACCATCAGTGAGCCAGGTGATTTATGGCTAAATGTTGAAGTCAGGCAAGTAAAAGAGACTTCTTGGTCACCAAAGCATCATCGTAGTGCATGGCGTCAATGGCGTTTACCGCATTCACTCTCTGTTCCCCAAAATTCCTTAGCTAGCTTAGCTGAGTCTGATTGCCTCCAACTGCACCAAGATGCGGAATATATTACTGTGATTCATCAACAGCAGCGCTGGCTATTTAGCTGCCAAACCGGATTGATGGAACAATGGTGGGTCGATGGGAAAAATAGATTGCTCACTCCATTGCGTGATCAATTTGTCCGCGCACCGCTGGATAACGATATTGGTATTAGTGAAGCAACACAAATTGATCCTAATGCTTGGGTTGAGCGCTGGAAAAAAGCAGGAATGTATCAACTGGAACAACGTTGTTTATCCTTACAAGCGGATATCTTGTCTCAGACTATACAAATCAGCGCTGAATATATCTATGAGTTTGCCCAAGAACAATTATTACATACTCATTGGTTATATCGCTTTGATAAACAAGGCCGTATGACCATTGATGTCCGAGTTCAAGTTGCCACATTGCTCCCCCCACCGGCCAGAATCGGTATGTGTTGCCAATTATCTGATATTTCTGAAAATGTTAGTTGGTTAGGATTAGGACCACACGAAAACTATCCTGACCGCCAACTCTCGGCACAATATGGTCACTGGTCGCAACCCCTTGAACAGATGCACACCCCCTACATATTCCCAAGTGAAAATGGATTACGTTGCAAAACTAATGCATTGAATTATGGAAATTGGCAATTAACGGGGCAGTTCCATTTTGGTATCAGTCGTTACAGCACACAGCAACTCATGATGACCAGCCATCAGTATTTACTTAAGCCAGAACCAGGTACCTGGCTTAATATTGATGGTTTCCATATGGGCGTTGGTGGTGATGATTCATGGAGCCCCAGCGTCCATATCGATAACTTACTGACATGTGAAACTTATCAATACCAGGTCTGCTGGCAATACAAAAGTGAGATATAACAGGAGACGAGAAGCTGATATTTTCACTGGGTTAATGCATAATTTCGGATTAATACCTATATAGAACCAAGAGAAACACCACTAATATCATTATGTTCCAAACATCTCTTAGTCCCGATTATTGCCATGCAATGAGTCATACATGTAGTACTCCTTTGTAAATTTATGCGCCCACCCTATTGGGCGCTTTTTTATCTTCTGCTCCCCTTTGATGATTTTGTCTTTTGCATATGTGTCATAAGTTAAGCACATTCATTCCATGAATTATTTACGTTACGGGGCTAAGATAATCACTCAATCATAGGCATAGCTTCTGACTCAGTATCTTCATGTTACAAGAGGAATATTATGACATTGTTAACTAATCTCCCAACGAACATGGTCACGATCGAGATTACTCAACCTGGTGGCCCTAAAGTCTTAGTCCCCGTCGATCGCCCGACACCTATGCCAGCTGCAGGTGAAATACTGGTTAAGATTTCAGCTGCCGGAGTTAACCGCCCTGATGTCATGCAACGCCGTGGACAATATGCACCACCAGCGGGCGCCTCCGATATTCCAGGATTAGAGGTCGCAGGTGTTGTGGTTGCGGTTGCGGCTGATGTCTCACGATTTAAAATTGGAGACAAAGTGTGTGGGTTAATCGCGGGTGGTGGTTATGCCCAATATTGCGTAATACATGAAACCAATGCTTTACCTATTCCACCTAACCTCACTGAAATTGAAGCGGCAGCGTTACCCGAAACTTTCTTTACCGTATGGACTAACCTCTTCCAACGGGATCATTTTACCGCTGGTGAAACTGTCTTAATTCACGGTGGCTCTTCAGGTATTGGGACTACAGCAATAATGTTGAGCAAAGCATTTGGCGCAAAAATAGTTATCGTCACTGTGGGGTCAGAAGAGAAACGTCAGGCGTGTTTGGCACTAGGTGCAGATATTGCTATTAATTATCACACTGACGATTTTGTTGCCGAGGCTAAACGAGTCACCGCAGGGAAAGGTGTCGATGTTATTGTCGATTTAATTGCTGGTGATTATGTCGCACGTAATTATGAAGCTGCCGCAATGAATGGTCGCATCGTGCAGATTGGCACTCAAAATGGGAATGCCAAGGACTTGAATTTGATGCTAATGTTGCTAAAACGTCTAACACACACAGGATCCACATTGCGCTCGCGTACTGTGGCAGAAAAAGCGCTCATCGCTAAAGAACTGGAGCAACACGTTTGGCCATTGCTGTGTAATGGTCAAGTAAAACCACTGATATTTAAGACATTTCCACTGAAAGAAGCCGCTAAAGCCCATGAATTAATGGAAAGCAGCACGCATATCGGTAAAATTGTCCTGACCACTGATGGCTGTTCAGCGCTATAATTAGCTTCACTATGAAATTTCATCAGGTGAAATTTCAGAAAAAACGATTGTTTTCATCTGATGAATGAATAATATATCTACTCAATTGCCTATTTAACTATAACAGTTTTGCTAACTAATTCCTTAAACTGATATACATTAAATTTAACTTTTCATGTTAAAATATAACAAACCATTATGGTTTAACTTTATTAGTTATTAATTACAAGGTCATCATTATGGACATAATTAAAAAAATATTAACCGACGACATCGCAAGAATAAATCAGAAAGAAAAAAGAGATGGTCGATTAAAATTTAACAGAGATTTTGTCTACAAGCACCCCTACCTTTGCCTTGCGATGCTAATATCATACTTTTTTGTCTTAATTTTAATGTACTTAACGCCCTACTTTGGCACGGGTTATATGATTGCCTTCACTGTTTTCTTTGCCTTGATGTCTGCTGTTCTCATGATGGAAATCAAACCCGTATTTAAATTCGACGATATTGGTATTCTTGATTTACGCGTTTGCTATAACGGTGAATGGTTCTTTAGCCGTGCGCTATCAACGCAGGCAATTGATGAAATATTAAATAGCAAGGATATCAGCGATTATTTTAAAATCCGCTTTAAACATATTATTAGTAATAAAGGTGAAATAGACTTTTATGATGTCTATGACTTAGCCTATTTGCAAAAAAAAATCTATGCGTACCAATGAGCCGAATCAAACTGCATCGTTGGCCAGTACCTCGGCTATCCGGTATTAATCACGACGATCTAACATGGCTTTGCCCACTGCCGACCCCGGTAGAGGATATACTTTTGTGTATCAAATCTACTTTCTCAAAGACAAATCAGTGGCGGCGAGCACTACTGCTTCAATAGGCAATATTGTCCAAGCCTTTGTTGATGCGACTAACACGAACAAACACTCCTTTTTCTCATCAAACTCATTATATTTATTAGGAAAATTCCGCGAACATATTAAAATGACACCTATAATGATCCTATTGTTTCGAATCATAAAAGGTGGATAGGCATGGACAAGATTGATGAGCAATTGATTACTATTTTAGCAAAAAATGCACGGATATCTTTGAAGGACCTATCACAACAAGTCAACCTCTCCTCCCCCAGTACCTCTGAACGTTTACGACGTCTCGAAGAACGTCATATTATCCGCAGTTACACACTAGATTTGAATCAACAGGCATTCGGGTATAGCTTGCAGGCTATTGTACGTGTCAAACCGCGGGCAGGAATGCTACGGATAACTGAAGAAATGATTCAGGAAACACCTGAATGTGTTGAGTGTGACAAAGTGACCGGCGACGACTGCTTCATTAGTCGTTTATATATTCATTCAATGGAGCAATTGGATACGATTATTGACCGTTGGTCAGAACACGCCGAAATTCAGACCTCAATTGTTAAGTCATCCCCAATAATACGACGCTTTCCACCCTTAGTGCAGTTGATCAAGGAAAGTAAAATTTGAAATCTGTACCCTAGCCCTCATTTTATCTATAATTAAAAGTTATTCTTGACATAATTAATATATATAAGCGAATAGCTGATGAGTAATAATCAAAGCAACGCGTCAGATTCATCGATTCTTACGCTCCCCTATACCCGTTGGGGTCAAGATAACGCGCAAAACTCCAGTGCCGTCGAGGCGCTGGAGCAAGGTAAAGTGCTTTTTCTGCCTCATTTGGCATTTGAGCTGAGTGAACAGGAAATGCAACTGCTTGACCCCGCCTTGGTGGATGTAAAACGTAAAAATATCAGCTTTAAGCCGTTGGAGGGGACACTAACCGGCGTCACTGATGAAAGCAAAGTGACACTAACCCGTCAATTGCTCGAACGTTATTATCAGAATTGCCTCAGCCTGGTGAATCAATTACTGCCGGATTATATCTCTGCCCTACACAGTCCAACTAATAGCCTACGTTTGCACCCGGTTACTGCCTGGCGTGATAAAACATCTTGGCGTAAAGATGATAGCCGCTTACATGTGGATGCTTTCCCTTCACGGCCTAATTATGGTGAGCGAATCATCCGAATCTTCACCAATATCAACCCTCATAATGAGCCACGCTCATGGCGTATAGGGGAAGATTTTTCGCAATTAGCCAGTCGCTATTTACCGCAACTCGACAGTTATTCCCCTGTCAGTAGTTGGTTGCAGCATAAAATCGGGATAACCAAGCACCGCCGCAGTCATTACGATCATTTAATGCTTCAACTGCACGATAAAATGAAGTCAGACTCTGATTACCAAAAAAATGGTTTGCAGCAAGCTATTGATTTCCCAGCGGGTTGTAGCTGGATCTGTTTTTCAGATCAAACGCCTCACGCGGCGATGGGCGGGCAATTCATGTTGGAACAAACTTTCCTGTTACCGGTTGAGGGGATGAAGAACCCCCAACAATCCCCACTAAAAATACTGGAATCTTTAACGCAAAAGTCACTGATATAGCACATTGCTGGCGATTGAATACTGCCTACATAAAATCCGCTGACAATGCGCTGGTGAATCCCCAGAAAAAAGGACAGGCATAGAGAAAATATGATCTACTGATTGTGCAACCAATTCAGCGAGATCAACTCTATGCCTGCCCGTAAAGTATGCCAGAACTTTTTCCGGGGCGCTTTAGCCCCGTTTCATCAATATCGTCAAAATGCCCTGATTGATGCAACCGTTGCATTGACGCGTGGCGCTTCTCTGACCCTGACCAGTATCGGACGCCATCTGCCGGGAACCGCTCAGGTAAAACACAAGATAAAACGGGTTGACCGGCTGTTAGGTAATACGGCTCTTCACCATGACATCCCTCTGATATTTCGTAATATTACTTCGTTACTTACGCGCCGACTTCCCTGGTGTGTTATTGCTGTTGACTGGAGTGGTTATCCCTCACAGGCATTCCACGTCTTACGCGCCAGCCTGATTTGTGATGGTCGTTCCATCCCGTTAATGAGCCAAATTGTTCCCTCGCATAACCAACAGAATGCATTGATACAAAAAGAGTTCCTGAATTCTATCGCCACCGCTATTGCGCCTGATAAAAAGGTACTCATCGTCACTGACGCCGGTTTTCAAAATGCCTGGTTTCACCATATTAAATCATTGGGTTGGGATTTTATCGGGCGAGTCAGAGGCAATATCCAGCTCCGGCTGGATAAAAAAGGTGAGCACTGGTTCAGGCGGCAGGAATTATCGGCCAGTGGCCAACCTGAATATCTGGGGCCGGGGACACTCGCACGTGCAGAATATGCCCGCTGTGATGGTCACTTTTACCTGCATAAAAAGGAACCCAAAGGGCGGCAGAATAAACGTGCCCGTTGCCGGATATCTCGCTATTCGCAGGAGCGGGACGGACGCGCCGCAGCAAAAGAACCGTGGCTTATTTTTAGCAGTACAGAGGAGTTTAAACCACGTGAAGTCATGAAGTTATACAGTCGCAGGATGCAGATAGAGCAGAATTTTCGCGATGAGAAAAGTGAACGTTTTGGCTTTGGGCTTCGCGCCAGTCACAGCCGCACAGCGGGGCGTATACTGGTGTTAAGTCTTCTGGCAACGTTAAGCACGGCAGTATTATGGTTACTTGGCTATCATGCTGAAAATAAAGGGTTACATCTGAGGTATCAGGCTAACAGCCTTAAGTCACGACGGGTTATATCTTATCTGACATTAGCGGAGAATATCTTGCGACACTCTCCGCTAATTTTAACGCGAACAGCACTGGATGCAGTTCTTAATCACCTCGCCAAAACCTACCGAAGTATGGTGTTGGTTTATTAGCGCTGAATTAGTGGGGATCCCTCAGGACAATGCGGGTTTTTTATTCCAGCCTATACATGATAAAAAAATGCTTATACGACTTGATCTCTACTAAAAAAATAAATATCATTTTTCACAGTATGTAAGCCAACTCCATAATAGCTTAACTGAGGCAAACAAATTGACCTTATTGAGCGAAGTCCATAGGTAAAAGTTATTTAGCTGTTCGGTTTTATGTTAACAATAGGTTTATATCTTAGATATTGGTTTTATTTTAGGTGTGAAATTTACACCCGATACCTATTGAACCTTATCAGATAACTATTGGAGGTTAATATGGTTAAGGTCTATGACAGAAATAGAAACCAAATTATTCCAGGCAAACGTGTCATGGTCGCACAAACAGGAGAAATTGACGTAGCAAAGGCTATTCATGCCGAGGGTTTGGCACCTATACAAGCTGAGCGCGAGCGGGTTGTAGAGCTGCTACATACCGGTGAACGCCATGTGCCTTTCGATTTAGTCAGACTAGGTTAATAATACTTAAATTGTAATGCTTCCGCTAATTGAACACTTGTCTTATTGATGCTATCACTTGCTTCTGGGGCTTATCTATATTTAATAGATAGCCCCGGCTTTTATTTATATAGCATTAATCATAATAAATCACTGTTAATAACCACAGATAATAAACCCACATTACAAAACCCTATTACACTGTGGTCTTTTGACTTATTCGACAATACGCATTAACTCCGAATAATTTCAGCCTAAATATGACATACAGGCTCGATCACTTGGGCGACTTTCTTTTGGAAAGTCTCAAGCTGACAAAGTTTGTTATCACCCTCGTTCTCACAGCCTTCAATGGCAATCGGAACAATTCTTGCCGGGTTATTCTTCAAGTCTAACTTATCAGCATTGCGCAACTGCTCCATCGTTTGATAGAACATTTTCACGGCCACATAGTGTTGATGGTTATCCGGATTCTGCCATAATTCAAAAACAAGTCCGCCACCTGGCGGGGTGTTATCGGGCTGCTGCGGTAATTGCCAATTAGCTCCTAACATACCGGCAATGTTGGCGATATTGGTGTCATGTCCTCCGAGAAACAGCAATTTGGTTTGCGGTGATAGCGGCAAGGTTTGTCCCTGAGCATCACGTTGCAACACTAATGCCGTATCAATTTGCTGCAATAGCGGAGTTCCTTTATGCCGGGCGATATAAGGGGTTTTGGCCATCAAATCGAACTGTGCATTATGCAGTGACAATAATGAAACCCAATTTTCTTCACCGCTGAGACGGTGCCAGGCGACATCGGGCATGGCCTGCGAATTTTGTAACAGGAAAATTTCACCCAATGTCGACGATAGCGCCAGTGGCCCACTCAATGAAACTTTTGTCCCTTCTTTATTTACTTTGATTTCATTTGCTGCAAAAGTCGCGAAATCACAGCTTTTTCTGTTTTGTTGCAATGACTGACAATAAGGTGAAGCTGTAAAATTCAGCACCTCGCCCATCAGGGCAAAGGGCTTGGCATAGCGCTGACTCAGCTCACTTAATGGCCCACCCAGTCGTTCTTCAACAGCCTGATAAGTTTTCGTTGGGTCCAATTTACAGACCCCCGCCTCGACAGTGTGGAATAACGGGTCAACTTTTTTCAAATCAGCTTGATAATGTACTTTCAGGCCGCAATCCGGGGCGATACCGTCCAGAAATGCCTGTCCGGTTAAGCGGGTGCGTTGGTCAATATCAGCCTGCACATAGACGGCCCCGTCTGCCGGGCACCCCGCTGGCAACAGCCCATGGCTGCGGAAATACTCACCATAAAAACCGCCCATTAAGGTGACTAACTCTGCTCCTCGCGGCGTTAAATAGCCCGCTTTTACTGGCCATTGAGGCCATTTGTCAGGTGTAACATCATTCATTAACTGTGTTTGTTTCGTCGGGGAACGAACACCGTGGCGGCTCAAAATCACCACGCGCTCCAAAGTGTAACCGGTCGGTTGTGCTGCAAGCGGTGCAGCACTCAGCGTAGAACTACTCAGCGCCAAAGTGAGTGCCGACAACCACAGATATTCTTTTGCTATTGTCATAATTTTATATCCTTATTAAAACTACGAATACTTTTGCCCTATCGAGTATGGTCGAGGATCACAAACCTAACAATGTAGAAAGCAATGCCACTCCATCCATGAAGTGAGTTGACGTAAAATTTCAACCTGAACACGCTAAATTTGATTCGCTTCTCATTGTTATAACGATAATTAGCCGATTATGTTATTGACGATACTTATACTTAAAGGAGGCATAAATCCGGTCATTATCCGGGCAGTATTTGGCACATTAGGATTGATGGATATAGCCCATAATCCAGCGGCTATACATACAAATGATAAGGAATCTGACATGCGGAAAGCAGGTGATATCGATAGAGTCATGTCGGCCAGACAACTTCCCAATAAAGCCGTAGCCCTGATTCTTGCAGGTGGTCGCGGTTCACGTCTTAAAGATCTTACGTCTGTCCGAGCAAAGCCCGCTGTTCATTTCGGCGGAAAATACCGCATTATCGACTTCGCACTATCAAATTGCCTTAATTCAGGTATTCGTCGCATCGGCGTGATAACGCAGTATCAGTCCCATACTTTGGTGCAACATATCCAGCATGGTTGGTCATTTCTCAGTGAAGAGATGAATGAGTTTGTGGACTTATTGCCCGCGCAACAACGCCAGGGGCGGGAGCACTGGTATACCGGCACCGCAGATGCGGTTTTCCAGAATTTAGATATTATTCGCCGCTATCATGCTGAATATGTAGTGATTTTAGCGGGAGATCATATTTATAAGATGGATTATTCTCGCATGCTGCTCGATCACGTAGAAAGTGGTGCAGCCTGCACCGTGGCCTGTATCGAAGTGCCCAAGGCGGAAGCAACGGCCTTCGGTGTGATGGAGGTCTCCGAAGAGTTACAAGTGAAAATGTTTTGGGAGAAACCTGAAGACCCTCCCACTCTGCCCGGAAAGCCTAATAGCAGTCTGGCCAGTATGGGAATTTATGTGTTTAACGCCGAATTTCTGTTTGGTCTACTTGAGAGCGATCACGCGGACGAAAACAGCAGCCATGACTTTGGTAAAGATATTCTGCCTAAAATCACCGAACAGGGCCATGTTTGGGCACATCCGTTCTCATTATCTTGTGTTTCCACTTCACCCGACGCCCCTTATTATTGGCGTGATGTCGGGACATTAGATGCCTATTGGCAAGCAAACCTCGACCAAGCGGCTATCACGCCAGAATTAGATATGTATGATTCACATTGGCCGATACGCACCTATGCCGAGCCATTGCCACCGGCAAAATTTGTACAAGATCGCTCTGGCAGCCATGGTATGACCATGAATACGTTGGTGTCAGGCGGCTGTTTTATCTCCGGCTCAGTCGTGGTCAACTCGGTGTTATTTTCTCGAGTACGAGTCAATTCATTCTGTAATATCGATTCTTGTGTATTACTGCCCGACGTCAATGTGGGGCGTTCTTGCCGGCTACATCGCTGTGTCGTAGACCGTGCCAGTGTTATCCCCGAAGGCATGGTGATTGGTGAAAACGCGGATGAAGATGCTCGTCGTTTTTATCGTTCGGAAAGTGGAATTGTACTGGTCACCCGAGAGATGTTAGCGAAGCTGTAAGGCCGTGGAGCTATCAATGTTGAGTTGCCCAAGCATGGACAAGTAGGGAATAGTTTATATAATCAGGCCAAACGAATAAAAGGGTCTGAATATGTCATTTACTGAATGGGTCATTTTAGGTGTAGTGATTGGTTGTGCCGTTGGCGCTTTACTGAAGATTTTTGGCAAGAAAAAAGCCCCTTAGACCTTTCTGTTCCCTGATTAATAAAACGGCGCTGATACTGCGCCGTTTTATTATCTTTGCCAATAATAATTTCTCACTGCACGGCTATCAAGTCAGTCACGGGTGCAACAACCATCAGCAACCACAATAATAAACTGCTGACCATCGCACGCCGCAACAATTTAGCCGCCCCTCGCCAGCGCGAGTCTAACGAGCGCCCATCCGTCGTTTTTTTCCCCCACAACTGTGCCAATGCAGCATCAAAATCTGCCGTTTGTGGCTCGTGGGCATAGAGCAATGTAAATAGGCGCTCATCAAGCCATAAGCGCCAACAATAATAATGTGTCACACCCGCCAACAGCAGTAACAATCCCGCGACAATACTATCGGCACCCCACAGGGCAAAGATTATCGGCGGCACAGTCAACGCAGCAAGATAACGCCAACTGGCAAGATGAATTGTCAGAACCTGCCCAGCCACCGGGTGATTTAACATGTAATTTTCCTTCTTTGCGCAAGAACCTGCAAATGCTGAGGCTGCAATACCACTTGTGGGCGAACTTGCCGTAATAATTCAGCCGCTGCTTGCGGTGTAGCAACTCGCCCTTGATCAAGTAACCATGCGGCAATCACCAGCGCGCTGCGAGACATTCCCAGCGCGCAATGCACCAAAACTGTGCCATGTTGCTGATGTAATTGATTAAGTTTTGTGACCGCCAGAGCCAGTTGCTGCTGATTGGGCACCATTAAATCCATCAATGGGCAGCATATATAAGGTTTATTGCGGCTATAATCGCTGCGACTAAATTCTGCTGTGACATCCAATGTGCTTGCCTGTAATAGCTGTGTTCGTGGATAACTGCCGATAAAAACACCATCAGCCACAGGTACCGCTTGCGGCAAGGGGCGGGTGAACGCATACATCGACAGCCAGGCCCCCAATCGATAAGGCCATAATAGCAGCCGTGCTGACGGCGATAGTCTGCCATCGGCCTCTTTTTGGAACACCCCAATCCCCCAACCACAATAACCCGCCGTCACCGCGAGCAAAGAAAGTGCAGGCCACACCAGCACATAACCCCCACCTTGTAACCCTAGTCCTAGCCCTCCCACTAATAAGGCGGCGCTACCGTACCAAAGTGCCAGTTTCAGGGATGAGCGACTGGGTCGTTGCCAGCACCAATGGCTTTTTATCGGGATCAGATAACTGACAATCACTCCCGCTGCTAATCCCGTTGCAATATCAATGACATGGTGTTGCCAGGTAGTCAGGACAGATACTGCAATCAATGCAAACCAGCCAGTCATCAGCCAACGCAATATCCCTTGGCAATGTGGCCAAAAGCGCAGCCACAGCAACCAGGCCAGCATGATGTGCAATGACGGTGCCTGATTGTAAGGCAAATCAAACAGTTCGAGTTGCTGAAATAACCAGCCGAAAGGCCCATCAGTGACTGGGCGAATAAAGCTGAATTTGAGTGGAAACAGCAGGAAGCCCAGGCACGCCACCAGCGATGCCATGATTAACCTGAGTGCATGGCGAGTCTGTTCGCGCAACGAAGTGCAGATAAATAATGATAGACCATAGAGCAGGTCAATACTCCAATAGGGCACAATCGTCCATGGCAAAAAAGGAATATGGTGCTCCCAACCATACACCACACTACTTACCCCGGAGCGGCTGGCAGTAAACTGATTGGTCTGGCCGTAGCTGATAAAAAACAGTGGAGCCAGCAACAACAGCCACAGCACAGCACGCCGCCAGAGTTGCTTGCGTGTTACCGTACTATCCCCCTCAGTCATCAGCACGGCGCACCGCCAGAGAGACCGTGAAAATACCCCACTCATCAATCAGTTGATGACATTTATCAAAGCCGGCCTGCTCAACCAGAGCATCCATCTCGCCCTGACTGCGGACTCGCATAACCCAAGGTTGTCCACCTTGATGGCTGGTCAATGCACGGGCAATCATTTTAAGTTGCGGATGCCAAGGTTGGCCGGTGTAAATCAATACGCCTCCGGCAGGAACCGCCGCCGCCAGCCCCGCCAATGACGCCTCAATTATGTCATTTTGGGGGAATAACTCATATAAACCGGAAACAATAGCCAGTGTCGGATTTGGGGCCAAACTTGCCAATGAATCTCGATCGAAAGCATCGCCTTTTTCAAAACGCGCAACCGCGGTCAAATTACGCTCTGCAATCATGGCTTGCCCTTTATCCACATTCAGCTCGCTATAATCTCGCAGTAGAATTTGCTCAACATCATGCTGGTCAGTCAGCGCATCCAACACATAGCGGCCATGACCTGCCGCAATATCCACAATGCGCAGCGGCATGTTTTTATCGCGCAACTGCTGAAGTGCCATTTGAATGCTTTGCTGCAAATGCACTTTGCGCATGCGAATGCCGCGCCAACCAATACTATTAAGGTATTGTTTATCAATATACTGCCCCAGCTTATTTTTGCCCTCCGGCTGGTTGCGATAGACATAATCCAGCGTACTGCCCGAGTCAAAACCGGTTTCAAATCCCAAACGCACTCCGGTAGCACTGCTGCCCAACGTCTTCATGCCATAACGCAATGCGCTATAGTACAGCCCTTCGGCAGAGTAAGGTTTCAGCGGCACTTGCAGCGCACGATAGCAATCGGCACTGACGCTCCAGCGGTCTTCATAGCGGTAACTATGCTGAGGCAATTTTTCGCCATAGAGCCGTTCAATAAAGACTCGCATCTTATCGAAGGCCAGTTGCCGGTCTTGCTCGCCCAAAGTATCGTGATAAAAGCCGGGCAATATATGCTGTTCTTTCACCGAGCTGCTGAGTCGCTGATAAAATTTCTGCTGCGGCGCACGGTGAACGACAAAGTCATCGCCGGAAATCAGCAATTGTGTTGGTAGGGTTATGGCCGCGGCATCTTGCACAATGCGCTCGGCGGCACGGTAAAGATCCAACAGGATATTGACGGCAATCGGGCGACTAACCAGCGGGTCGTTATCAAAACTGGCCACTCGCGATGCATCATGGGTCAGGAATTTACCTTTAACATAGGATTTAACGTAAAACAGCCCGCGAAGCCGGTGCATCAGAGTTAATCCTGGGCGAGCAAACGGCACATACAATTTTACCTTAAACGCCGGTGAGGCTAAAATCATACCGCGAATTTTGGGCGCATAATCATGTACCCAGGTCGAGACCAGCACCGCCCCAACACTTTGAGCAACCACCATAATATCCTGCATCGGCACTTGGCTATCAACAGCAGCAAAACGGACGAATTCATCAACATTTTGCACCGAACGCGCCAAACTTGGGCTGTATCCTCGGTCCCCCGGTGACTGACCATGCCCACGCGCATCCCAAGCATAAAATGTCACATCCGGCAGCATCAATTCATCAACAATATGCTGTAAGCGCCCCGAGTGTTCATGACCACGATGAAACAGCACTATCACACGTTTTGCCGGGCCATTCTGCGCGGGCCAGCAACGGTAGAATAATGCCGTCTTGTCACTGGTGGTGAAGGTCAGTTCCTGAGCAACACGATGTCCTTGAGTCACGGTATTTTCCTTGTAGCGAGCTGTTGCAAAGTGATAAACCGCTGCTGTAATTCGGTTCGGAATATCTGTTTGTCATCATGAAAATACAAAGGTTTATCAACATAAATATCAATAAAGAATGGCACTGGAATACGCTGTCCTTTACCCATCGCCCGCCCTAAACCCTGCATATATACTGGGGTTATCGGGGTGGTAGGGAATTGTCGGCTCAAATACCACAGACCCGATTTAAACTCAGAAAATTTCTCTGGCTCACCGCGCGTCCCTTCAGGAAATAGAATGACAATTTTATTATTGGCTAGCGCCTCAATACATCCTGCCAACGGGTCACTGCCCTTACCTGCGCCACCACGCGTTACCGGAATAATGCCAATCACTTTAATCGCGAACCAGGCAATAGCACGATGACGTAAAAAGTAATCGGCAGCAGCCACCGGATGAACCTGCGACAAAGTTGAGAGTGGGAATAAGGTAAACAGCGTCAATATATCCAGATGGCTATTATGATTTGCCACTACAATAGCTGGCCCTTTGAGGGGCAATTGTTTTCGCTGCCAGACAGAAACCCCCAGCCATACCAGCACTACCGGATACGCCACGCATAATGTAAAAATCCAGCGTAATAGTCGGTTCACGACCAGCCCTTAATAATAAAAGTAATGGATGAAATGGAAGAACAGCGGCGCGGTATAAATGAGAGAGTCCAGACGGTCGAGAATACCGCCATGACCGGGCAATAATTTGCCCGAATCTTTCACTCCAAGATCACGCTTAACCGCCGACATCACTACATCGCCACAGAAACCGGTTAACCCAATCAATAATCCGGCAAATAGTGAGAAAGTGAGATTCATCGGCGTTAATAGTGACCCCAGAATACCTGCTAATACCATGGTTGTTGCTGTCCCACCCAGTAAACCAGCCAGGGTTTTATTTGGGCTGACCGTGGGTGTCACTTTGATGCGGCCGAATGATTTTCCCCATAAATATTGAGCAATATCATTCAGTTCGGTCAACGCCACCAAGAACACCACTAATAGCGCCCCCTGCCCACCAATACCACCCGGTAATACCAGTAAAAATGCCACATGGCTGAGGGCAAATACGGTGGTCATTAAACCCCAATGCATATTCGATGCCGCATGTAAAAAACCTTTGGTATCACCAATCAGCACCATGCGTACCGGTAGAAACAGGAATGCATAAATCGGAATAAAAATAACGAACATGCCGTACCATCCCATACCAATCCACAGATAATGAATAGGAATAGCGAGATACATCCATAGCAAAGGAATATTGTCAGAACGGCGGGTAGAAATAAGAGTCAGGAACTCTTTTAATGCCAGAAAACTGATAAAACCAAAGATAACCAGTGACAGCCATTTGGGGCTAATCATCGCCACGGCAAAAACAATAATAATCAGCCACCAGCTAGTAATACGCTGACGCAGTTCCAGCCAATCTTTTTGCGGATAGCGCAGTATCAACCCCCCAATAATTAAACTGGCCAGGGTTAATAAAGCAAAAATAACCACCAGACTGAAAGTTAGCGTTGAGTTCATATTATGCCTCTAGCCTTAGCGCTGCCCGGCAGCGATTGATACATGTCCACAACAATAAAACTGATGCAAAAGCAAATAACCATCCGGAATACAGCAAAGCATTTGGCCACACGGCAACGGCTAGCCCATACGCACCGAATAATAGCGCCCGGTCACTTTTTCCCAGCGGCCCCTGATATCCCCGTGGGCGGCCCAATGTTTGTGCCATCACACCGCAGAACTCAGTTAATAAGGCCAAGAATACCGCTAATATTACTAGCTCAGGGCGTGCATAAGGGAGCAAAGCAAAGGGCAGATAAAGTGCAATATCCGAAACAACATCGCCAATCTCATTCAGTAAAGCACCTAAACGCGACTGTTGATTGAACTCTCGCGCCAACATGCCATCAATAGCATTCAGCGCCATGCGGAAAAACAGAAATAGGGGAAGCAGGAGAAACATCATTCGCGTGGGATAGATGGTTAATGAAATGCCGACTATCAGTGAAGCTATCAGAGTCAATAAAGTCACTTGATTCGCCGTCACTCCTTGCCGATATAACCGAGTCAAACATGGGCGAAGTAGCGCCTGAAACCGCGGTTTAATATCATAAAGCGTCATAAATACACCTGTGCATTGACCTGAGAAAGTCAGCAATAGCCTAATGGGTGGTTATTTGAATGATTCCACACCAAATGATTCTAGAAAGGTATCACTTGTGACCCAAGAGACCAACAGGAAAAACAAATAGAGCGAGATACATCTAATTGATTTGTAGGAATTTTCTTACATTCAGTGCGGCTATTGAGTACACTGGCCGCCCTTAAAATTAAAAAGCAGCCATTATCGGCCGCCTTTCGCATTGACGAACTCACTCATCCTGATTAGCGCGAAACAGGAACAGCTACTTCCGGTTGCACAAAACCATAGCGGCTCAGTGGGGTAACTTTAACTGATGTAGGTGACGACTTAATCGCGAATTGCTTGGTGACACCCGGCATAATATAAGGGCTGCCCAAGGGAACAACTTCATTGCTCGGCACTAAAAACACCTGCGGGCCAAGGCGGACTACATGTTTACTCGGGTTCTTAATAATCAAGTTGTTGCCGGATGTAGAGATAACCAATTCCTGCCAAGGGGTTTTAATCTGTGGCACAGCATTTGGCTGAATGAGAAAACCAATTTCTTGACGAATTGGCATCACTGTTGCGTTACCCGGTACCTGTTCTACACCTTCAAATGAAGCTTTTAACAATACTTCTGAATCCAGTACCGTGCCTTTCTTTAATACAAAGTTAACTTGCTGACTTTGCCCGGCATCAATACGTGTTACCGGCGGAGAAATCAAAATTTGCTTACTCAGATTCTTACCATCTAAGTCAAACAATTTGGTCACCAGCAAGATCGGGTTCGCCGAGGTGTTTTCAATAGTGAAACTGGTGCGGCTATCACTTTCCTTTAAAATGACCGTGGTGCTTTCTAATTTGAAAGATGCATTAGATGCCAAACTCCAGCAGCTTAACAACACCAGTAAATTGAACATAAAAAACGATTTAACACGTTTGAGAATATGAGTATAAGCAGTCATTGCACTCATACTGTCATGACTAACCATCGTATTTTTCATAATAGATCCTATGTCAAAAAAATATTTACTGAGCACCTGCTTGTTGTTAAGCATTTAAAATTAATGACATACAGCGTCAGTAACTTCATATAATGCATCCGGATCAAACTTATCCGGCTCAACATAACTCACCACACATTCATTACGATTGGTGGCTTTAACACGTAACGTTGCACCAATCGCTTTGTTTTCCAACATAAAGTTGCCATCACCAATAATGGTTCCCAGGAAGTTACCCTTTTCATCAAGCACATTGGCCCCCACTGGCAACATTTCACCGTCGCTATCACGAATACTCAGCAACAACTGACGAGTTTCTGTTGCTTCAAAATTACGGGTAGCGACTGTGCCTCGTGTCATCTTCAAATCTGCACTAGTACTGTTAAGGCGAATATTCAATGGCAATGTTTTAGTGCTTATTTGTGCTTTTGATGCCGTATAGGGCATTACTGAGGGCAATAATGCCGTCCCGGCATAATCAGTAATCGATGTGCCACTGCTGGGCGACGAAATACGCAAATTGGACTGACTCGGTATATTCACTACCGCAAAAGTATCACCAATTGCTGACGAAGAAGTGGCAAAAGTGCTATTGGCATAAGCCATTGAACCATTGGCAGAAATATAAGCTGAGCGGCTATTGTTGGTTGCCTGAGAAACCCCGCCCGCCAATTGTGTATACGCCGAATTCATATTCATGGCCCCATTAATGCGCCGCTGACTATCACTGCCAGTTATACCCACTTGGTAACCTTTGTTGTCTCCCCAGCGGCCTTGATAGGTGCTACCTAAGGTCATATTGCCATTATTACGCTGCATCCGACCACTGAGCGATCCGTTGCCCAATGGCATAGTGATACCCACATATAGCGCATTTTGCCCCTGTGAAGTGGATTGAAAACTTAGCGTCGTGGTCACCCGGCCAAATTGTTCACTTGCTGAGAATGTATGTGAAACGCTATCAGCCGCCTGATAATACATATTATTAGACAAAACATAGGAAAAAGCGCCCCAGCGAGGATGCGCCCATGTCATCGCTGCCGACGTGGAGTTTTTCAGTTTGCCGTACACTAGATAATTCAGATTATTGCCACTGCTCAGGGCATTATCTGGCGACCAATAACTCGATGAGTCATATACTGTCGACAATGAAGCACTCAAATTGCCATTAATGGAGACCTGATTTTGTAAGGTAAACTGGTAACCTTGCCCGACATCTTTAGTATTAGAGTAACTTGCCGCTGCCGAAAACCAGGCATTCTCCAGCCCACTATAAAGATTTTGTACATTGATATTTTGATAATCAGGGGAAAGCAGCCCAGCAGAAGTCATACGCAATGCGCTCATCGGGTTAAAAGACATCTCACCCGATACCAATAGTGGCGACTTGCTCTCACTGTCATTCAGACTATCGCGATAACGGCCTAATCCCAGTTGGTAGGTCGTCGCCTGCTGTTCAATGTTAGGATCCAGCGCATTCGATACTGTAAAATGCTGCTGGGTACCATCTTCCTCAATAACATCAACATCCGTAACCACCCCACTGGAAAAATTGCTGATATTAGATAACGAAAATGGGCCTGGAGGTACGACGGTGCGGTAAATAACCCGTCCACGCTGGCGAATTTCAATAGTGGCGTTGGTATTAGCAATACCTTCAATGGGAACCACTAACTGCATATTATTTAATTGAGCATTATCGGAATATATCTGGGCACCGGCGATCGGTAAGCCGGAATATGTGTCACCGACCAAACCAAACTCACCTAACTGCACCACTGATTTCAATGATTCCACCGCGCGTAATGCGTAGGTTTCCTGATTATCGTAATGGCCTACTCCTTGATTATAGGTATAGGAGCCCCGGTTACGCAGTACCCAGTTATTAAAGTTAATTCCCGGCTGAAACTGCCCTTGGAATAAATTAAGATTATCGCTATTGCTCTCAATTCGCTGACCGAACAAATTATAGTTCAGTAATAATGCATGACCGCCACTTTGGTAATCACTGCCTTCCATCTCAGGATCAAATGCCTCTTGAGGCAACGTCATTTCCACCCGGAATTGGCCGGGAAATAGTTTTATAGCCACACCAGGCCATAAGGCTTCAATATTTTCACAACTGTCGCCACTGTCTTTGTAGCGGAGCTTCAATGCAATCAGCAACTTTCGATCTACACACAAATTCCCCTCACTGTCGAAGGTAACTTCAATATGATAGGTTTTATTGGCATTCACAATGATGGTGACATCATGCTGACCGGGTAAAAACTTATCTTTTTTGCTGAAAAAATCCGCTAACTCCGCTGAATACCCCAAATTTTCTAGTGTTTTTATATCAAATGTCACCGCGCCCTCTTTTGTTGCGGAGAAAACCGCTACAGGAAAGAGGGATAAGAGGAGTGCTGTAAATGAAAATGCAACACAACGCGCAAACACAATGGTGTCCTAAAAATAAGGAAAACGGGTGGGCTAATAGAACATATTGCTTTACGCAATAAAAAGTACAGCAGCTATTAAAAATTGAAAACAGTCTGATGTATAGGATTTTTATGAATTAAATACTAAAAGAAAAATTCATGGTCGCAGAACCATCAATATTGATATTTTCAGTGATAGCCCCACCCATGCTTGTTGAGCCAGCCAATGTCGGTGTTACCGTAAAATCGGCACTGAATACTTTACCTGCTTTTGCTGTAGTCGCATTTTCAGACCAGCCAAAGCGGAAATTATTGGTGAGCGTCTCTAAAGTATGTCCACCCTGCAATATGTTATTAGCATCAATAAAATAGAGTAAGCTGCTCACTCCATCGACAGTAGCATTGCTCATCGTGGTTTTATAAAAACCCAGTTTCCCGCTACCATTCACAAAACCTAAACCGAAATTGTGAATACCGGTGTTATCGCTCACAGAAGCTTTGCGGTTATCAATCGCGTTTAAGCTCAGATATGTCACACTATCACAAGTAACTGTCCAAGTTTTTGTGATCGATGGTAATACTGTCACTGCTGTACCACTTTTTATCTGGCTTGATGAAATCTCACCGACATTATAAATACCGCCATCAGGTGCATTAATAGTACAGGTTGGAATACCAATCTTTCCTGTCACTTTTAATTCTGCAGAAGGCGGGGCCGCCTGTACGGTGGCAGATAGAATTAATAAGGTGAAAAGAACTAAATTGAAAGTATGCATTTTCATAAAATGATGAGTCCTTCCAATATATGAATATTGTCACACTTATCCATAACTATGCTCTTAAGACAAAATTGAGAGCAGAAATAAAAATCTGCCCTCAATTTATACCGTGACGAACAGGTTATTTAGATACCGAATGCAAAGTTCATCGTCAATGAACCGTCGATTTCTGCATCTTCAGTAATCGGGCCACCCATCGTCGTGGTACCCGCCAAAATCGGGCTAACAGTAATATCAGCAGTAAACACTTTACCGGTGCTCTGGGTGTTAGCAGCAGATGACCAACCGGTGCGCAGACCTGTTGTCAACGGAGCCGTTGTTGCTACAACGAAAGTTGAGGTCGCGGATGAGAAGACGTTGGATATTTTGCCATCAACAGTGGCACTCTTCATCTGTGCAGTGTAATAACCGATTTTACCGGTGTTATTCACGTTACCCATACCGAAGTTAGTTGTTCCCGCAACACTGGCAGATGCCGTGCGGTTATCCACTGGTGTAAAGTTCAGGTAAGTTTCCGCATCACAGCTTATTGTCCAGGTTTTAGTCATCGGCGTCAGGGCCGTAGTCGCAGTACCTGATTTAACTAAAGATGAAGACAGGTTACCAAAATCGTAAACACCCTCATCCGGAGGTGAAATGGTGCAGCTTGGCACAGTCAACGTACCGACTACTTTTAATTCTGCAGTCGGTGCTTCTGCATTGGCGGCATTAATACCAAAAATTAAAGAAGACAGTACAGTAATTCTAGCCAGTTGCTTTTTCATTTAAATAGTCCTGATATAATGTTTATCGCGTTGCGATACCCAAAATTTATAGGCTGATGCCTGAGGGTTGAATTAACTTTTTATTGGGTTGACCAAAATAAAAAAATGAAATCAAAGTTTATGCAGCTATTAAACGTTTTAAGACATTCCTTGTATATAAGACTGCAAGCTGACTTGGTGTAGGAAAGGTCTTACACGATGGTTAATCATGGCGTGATTTTGGCGAATAAACTCTCTTAATCTACTTTTAATCACGAAAAAATGAGAGAATATATCGAGTAAATCATTGCAAAGAAAAATAAAAAAACAATAAAAATCAATTAAATAAATAACAGTTATTTTTTTCATGACTCTATTTTAATTTTATATTTCATTTGGCCCCCTGATGGAAAAATATATTAACCAGCAGTTTAATACTCAATTATTATAAATAATAATTCCACTTTACCGGTTTATTGCTGACTGCAAATAGTCATTTCTCTTTTTATAGCGAGAGTGATTTTGCACAGAAAATCATTTCCGCGACTCACCTCATCGCCATATAAAGTTAAATTTTAATTTTTCAATTTAATAAAAAGCATATGTAATCAGTATGTTACTGACTGTTCACTCCCTTACACTCAGAATGTTATGATTTTTAATAATGGTAATGCCCAATGGATTATTATCTAGGAATTGACGTAGGGATTTCAAAAGTTAAATCAATGCTATTTGATACTCATTTCAATGAGTGTCTGGTGGCATCCGTCGATAACCTCACTCTATCCCCGCGCCCCGGCTATGCAGAACTGTAGTGATGTGATGGACGCCCCTTCCTAAGGTAGTCAGTGCCATACTTTTACTGACTGAATTAATCTGGGAGTAACACCACATGAACACAATCAGAGTTGTTGGTATCGATATTGCCAAATCTGTTTTTCAGGTATGTGTTTGGATGGTTGATGGTTCCGTTGCCTGGAACAGAAAAATATCACGTCAGAAATTGCTGGATACGCTTCGCCAGTTTGAGCCGGGTACTTTAATCGCGATGGAGGCTTGTTCAACCTCTCATTTCTGGGGGCGAACCCTCAGTTCTATGGGGTATAGCGTAAGGCTTATACCCGCACAGCACGTGAAAGCATTTGTCAGAAGCCAGAAGAACGATGCAAACGATGCTCTGGCAATTTGTGAAACAGCATGCCGCCCTGGTATCCACTTTGTTCCGGTTAAAACCACGGAACAGCAGGATATCAAAGCACTGCGGAATACCCGTCAACTGATGGTTGAGCAGAGAACCGCGCTGGCTAACCAGCTTCGTTCTTTGCTCGCTGAAAACGGCCTCATTCTTCCCGTTGGGATCCAGCGTCTCCAGCAGCAGCTACCTGAACTTATTGAAGATGCATCTAACAATTTAACTTTCACACTTCGCCGATTGCTTTCTTTATTGCGGGAAGATATGCAGGCGCTCAATGAACGCGTTACCTATCTGGATAAAGAAATGGCTGCATTGTCTTCACAACAAACAGCATATCGCCATTTATTAACAGTCCCTGGTGTTGGCCCGCTTATCGCTGCAGCATTTATCAGTGAAGTTGATGCAGTACAATTCTCCAACGGCAGAGAATTATCCGCATGGTGCGGCCTGGTTCCCCGGCAGCACAGTTCAGGAGGAAAACAAAGGTTGTCTTCTGTGACCAAAAACGGCAATCGCAGCCTGAGAACATTAGTCATCCATGGCGCGCGCTCAGTGATGCGCTGCGTGAAAAAACGTGATGACAACCTAGGTCTTTGGCTGAAGAGGCTCGAGGCAAGGCGAGGGTTTCTGAAAACCACCGTAGCTTTGGCGAATAAACTGACCAGAATCATCTGGCGAATACTGACCGATGGCGTTGATTTTAATATGAGCAAGGCTTTTACTGCGAATTAACTCAATACTCGTTAAAGAAAACATGTCTCTCTGAGTTTGCAGGCACTGATGAGAAAACGGCTACCGTCCCTGTAACAGCCTGAAGTTGACCTGGGTAATAATATACCGGTGTAGTGATAAGGAAACAGGGTTCGGATAACATCATGGCGCAGGTAACTTTACCTACTTATGACGCCGGATATATGGTCGCAAACCGTATCGAACCAGTACTTGTAACATCCGGGGCGTCCATATATGGTCAACTTAAGCAGCAACCAGTTGCCTTGCCAGCTAAAGCATCTGCGGTATAGCGGCCGCCAATAAAATCAACCTGATCACAATGGCGTAGAGCTACACTGATAGGGTCATTTGCGCTGGTATTGATTTGTGGGGTGAATATCAGCAAACGATTACCAGCAAGCAATGAGCAAGCCGGATGTATTATTTATCGCCTTGCTTTGCCAACTTACTGTGATAAAGATCGCTGAATTTTTTTTCTATAAGTGCTTGAATAATGAAAGAGCATGAGGCGTTTTGCCCCTCAGAAAACGGATATCTTCATCAGTTTGCGAGGCGGGCCTTTCAAGTGCTCGGGTATCTCTTCATGAAACGGTTGCGTTCATGCCCCTTTTTACGGCATGTTTACAACAACACTTCCCTGCTTTAGACGTTCGAATTATCACTTTGTGAGCAACCTGATGATTAAGTGGCTGTGGAAAGCAAATCAACCGCAAGCGGAGATGCTTGCACAGTGGCGTGAAGCGCTGAATATCCCTCTATTGGCACCTTTAAATGACGAGGAGCAACAGCGGCTGATTTCTGTCGCCAGCCATTTGCTGCAACAAAAACGCCTGCTACCACTGCAAGGGTTAGTATTAACGCCGTTGATGCAGGCTCGCTTAACACTGTTATTCGCCCTGCCAGTGATGGAGTTGGGGGCTAAATGGCTAGACGGTTTCCATGAAGTGCTGATTTATCCGTCCCCTTTTGTGGTTGATGACGACTGGCAAGATGATGCGGGCTTGGTCCACACCGGGAAAACAGTGCAGTCCGGTCAGAGTTGGGAACAGGGGCCGATTGTACTGAATTGGCAAGATATTCAGGACTCGTTTGATTTGTCAGGTTTTAATTTGGTTATTCATGAGGCGGCCCACAAACTGGACATGCGCAATGGCGGTCACTCAAACGGCGTGCCACCGATTGCCATGCGTGATGTTGCGGCGTGGGAATATGACCTACATCAGGCGATGGATAATATTCAAGATGAGATAGATATGGTGGGTGTCGACGCTGCCAGTATGGATGCATACGCCGCCAGTGATCCTGCTGAATGTTTTGCGGTGTTATCCGAATATTTTTTCAGTGCACCTGAGCTATTGGAAAACCGTTTCCCGGCGGTTTACCAGCATTTCTGTACTTTTTATCGTCAAGACCCGCTGGCCAGACTAAAACGGTGGGAAAACGATAATAAAAACGCCGAGATCTTGCATCCACTGAATTAGTTATTGGCTCAACGCCTTAAACCATAAAGGCATAAAATGGCGAATTCACCTGATTTAGCCATTATCTCTCTCTGTCTTGCTCAGATGCTGAGCAGTCGAGCCAAATGTACCAATTTAGCGTTGACAGTATCGGGCATGCTAGATATCATGCGCCCCGTTCACACGATTCCTCTGTAGTTCAGTCGGTAGAACGGCGGACTGTTAATCCGTATGTCACTGGTTCGAGTCCAGTCAGAGGAGCCATATTAGAAAAGCCCGCTTAGGAAACTAAGCGGGCTTTTTGCTATTTAGCTGTTGGTGGGCGGTTATAGCAATCGGCGGCCAGATTCGCCAGCCAGCTGAAAGTTGGTTATTATCCCACCCCACTTCCCCTTCGGGCAACCTGATGTCTATGATTTACGATACCTTTATTGCCCCACCGTGCCATGACAAGATAGAGATTCTCTATCAGGACGAGCATTTGGTGCTGATCAATAAACCTGCTGGGCTGCTCAGCCTTTCGGGGAAAAACCCACAAAATCTCGACTCGGTGCATCATCGGCTGGTACAAATATTCCCCGGCTGTACTCTGGTTCATCGCCTTGATTTTGGGACTTCCGGGCTGATGGTGATTGCCCGCAATAAAGCTATTAATGCTGCCCTCTGCCAGCAGTTCAGTCAGCGCACCGTAACCAAGGTGTACAGCGCACTGCTTTGTGGACATCTGGACGACAACGAAGGAATCATAGACGCGGCGATTGCCAAAGACCCAGCACTGTTCCCACTGATGTCGATTTGCCCAATCAACGGCAAACCCGCCCGTTCCCACTATCAGGTCATTGAGCGTTTTTATCACGAGTTGGAAGACAATAAGTTGGAAAACAATAGATTACTGCCATTGACACGGGTACAGCTAACCCCGGAGACCGGGCGTACCCATCAACTCCGCATCCACTGCCAGCAGTTGGGCCACCCTATTTGGGGCTGCGACTTATATGGCGGTCGCCTGCTACCAGGCACCGAGCAAACACCGCGGCTGATGCTGCATGCCAGTGAGCTACATTTTATTCATCCCATCAGCAAAGAGTGGGTCAAAACCCGTAATGCCTGCCCGTTTTGAATGAGAAAAGCCCGTTTAAGGTTAATGACAAAGTGCCCGCTATCCGCTGCCGCACACCATTTTTTCTGGTAACCGCAGCGCTTGTTTCGCCATGTCCGACACCGGCTGGCGGGTGCTTAACCAGCGTTATCTTAGTGTCTGGATGTGATTTCTGATATTGATCAGCAGCATATTGCATCGCTTCGCCATAGTTACTGTCTCGAGATGCCATCACAAATTCATTGGCCAGGACACCGAATGTGGTGGTCAATAACACGGTTGCCATCAATATACGCTGGAATATGAAATTTATATATTTACTTTTAAATCATAGTGTTAACTAGATTAATTATTTGTGTGGCGACATAAAATAAATAGCCCACTGGAGGAAACCTCAGTGGGCTATTTGATGATTAGCTTGTTTTGCAGGAAAGTACTACCGCGTGTAAAAAGTGCTACAGCACATAAACAGTATTACAGCGCATAAAAAATCAGTGCAGCAATACCACCAAATAAAATCCATTTAATCAGATAATAAATTGTGCGGTTCCAGGCTTTTAAGCGTTTACCCACCTTTCGTACCGCATAGATATATTTGAACGCTCGGTTGACACCACCGGTTCTATCCCCTTCTTCATTGGGGGCCGTGGCGGCACTCATTAAATGACGGCCCAACCAATGGTTAATCCATTGTGCCCAGCGATAGCGCATCGGGCGTTCAATATCACAAAATAAAATGAGCCGGTTTTGTCCACTGTGATTTTCGGCATAGTGAATATAGGTTTCATCAAACAATATTCCTTCACCGTCACGCCAGCTATAAGTGGTGCCATCAACATCAATAAAGCAGCGGTCATCATTCGGCGTTATTAAGCCAAGGTGGTAACGCAAAGAACCTGCATAAGGATCACGGTGGCGAGGTAAACGGCTGCCGTCCGGCAACTCAGCAAACATCGCCGCTTTCACCGATGGCAATCCTTTTAATAATGTGGTGGTGTGTGGGCACAATGTCATTGCCGATGGGTGGCTGTCTTCATACCATTTCAAGTAAAAGCGCTTCCAACCCGTTTTAAAAAAAGAATTAAAACCAGCATCATTATATTTATCTGATGCTTTGATTTGCTGGATTTCCATTAACGCCTGACCTTCTTCCCGAATTTTTAACCAGTTATCTCGCAACACGGTCAGTTCGGGGAAAAGATCCTGCTTTAAATAGGGCGTGGTGGGAACGCGTGAGAATAAATACATGAAGACATTGATCGGAGAAACAAATGTCGAATGGTCTGAGAGCTGACGCCAAAATCTATAACGCACTTTCCCACGGAAATGCACATAGGCTACACACAAGATGAAAACCAATAGCACTATATATTTCATGATGTCCTATCAATAAATATTTTTGGTAGCTAAATATTTAGTCTATTCCCATTAAATTTTCCAACTAAAAATAATTTAAAATAATGACAAGGCCGATAACAGCAGATTAGGAGCTATCCTTCAATCTATTGAAGTCATGTATAAACTCGGCGTTTAGGCGCGCCTAATGGCCCTGGCCCTTGCTGAGAATCGTTTTTGTGGTCAAACTAAATGTATTCTTCGCTATGGAAAAAACCATTGGGATTGACATGAGTAACGCCATTTCACCAAGCTGGTCGTTTGACCTTAATAACTGTCTATTACCCCATTTTTGATATCAATTTGATTAGTATTAGGGATAAAATCCCCGCGAAAGCAGGGATAGGAAAGGTTAAAATATGTAACGTATACCCAATAAAAATTCGCTGGAAACCAAACGTGCTTTCATCTGTTCATCTTGTAATGCTCTGGCATTTGCAAACTGATTGAAACCACTTTGAACATCCCCCATATCAGTATAGCGATAGCCAAGGTCTAAAATCAGTGATTCTATAGGTGAATAACTAACACCGGTGCCAATTGTATAGGTCAGATTGTTCTGTGTGCTACTCGCGTATTGACGGGTAGGATTACCTTGCCATCCATCTGAGCTAATTTTTGCAACACCGATACCCAATGTGCCATATAAAGCGAAACCATGACTTAGCGCAATATCACGATAGCCATTTAGCATTAACCGCTCGGCATTGATATATTGATGATTAAAACTGGTTGGGAAGCGAGTAGAACCACTGGTGTAAGTAGATTTTTTTTTGGCTACATATTCACCTTCAGTACGCCAACCATTACCAAATTGATAACCGGCCGCTATTGAACCATTGTAAAAATTATCGCTATCTTGGCCAGAGACAAATGAACCAATTCCAGGACGGCTGCTGGTGTCCATATTTTTAGCATCCTGGAATGTTCTCAATACTTTGATTGAACCATAATAACCTTCTTGTTCAATACTATTGGCAAATACAACATTTGAAGTGGCTAATAGCAATCCTGTGATAATAGCGAAAGTGCAATTTCTATTCATTATATGTATTCCTTACATATTTTGTTTATTTACGATTTATACTGAAGTTTTATTTATATTTATTTACCAAACGATTTGTGGCATTAGGCTATTTAAGTATCTAGCCATGTGAATGGTAATCATGTTTATATGAAGAGTAAATTCGTAGCACTACCCATTATTTAGGTATAAATACCTATTGTTGAGCTTTAAATTGAGGGCCTAAATGGGAGGATACCTTATGAAAAAGAGCTAGCTCTTTTTCAGTGACAGCAAGTTTCTCAGGATTAGTAAGCAATAAGTGTTTGTATATCGCTATCATTTAATGTGAAACAGCCAGTAAAACAGCGCCCTGCGGGAAAATCTCCACTTAACTCTCGTAATAATTGTAATTCAAAACGCCCCGTGTCCAGCGAGTAACTCAGTAATTGAGCTTCAAGAAAATCAAAATAACGTCCAAGCTGTGGGTATATCGCTTTAAATAAGCTTTCTTTCGCGGAAAAAGCCAATGTTAGCAAGTGATTAAAAGGTAATGGGCCATCTTGTAAATGCTGATATTCTTTTTCATTGAGAATACCCGGCCACAAGTTGGCGGCTCTTTCTACAGGAATTAAGCTTTCGATATCCAGACCAATACCATGCAATCGGCGCTGGGATTCTAAAGGCTCAGCAGCGGGTGTTATTATTTGTGCGGTGCACAAAGCGCGTTGATTATTATGGCTGATGCTGCCGATCAAACCGGTCGGCCACAGTGGCGCGCGATCGATGCCATTCGTCAGCGGATAATCACGCACTTCCAACATATTGAGAACTTGCCTGGCAACAAAACGCCCGGCCAGATATTCAGCACGCCGTTTAGCAACCGCTTTTTGTAAACTGCCCGGAAACGCGATGCCATATACGGTAAACAACTCATCCCGATATTCATTCACATCAAAATCACATTTAGCCAGAAGCCCGTGAAACAAGGGTTGATCATTCAGACCGGCGGCGGGTAATGCAGCAAAGGTAAAATTACGGATAAATACCGACGTCACAGGTTCTCCTAATCATCTTAATTAATGGCGTTTCATAGTAGTAGTTAACCTTCTTTGTCACAACATCAGAACCCCGCTATTTAAACTAAAACGTTCTCTACTTCAAGTTGCACCTCATTTATAACCCGATAATTCATGTCTATCACCACACGGTCGGTTGATTACAAGATCATATGAAATGACACTTCACAATTATTGAAACGCAGTTCCTTACGTTTCTTTTTCTGTGACACTGGTCAATTTAAAAGCAAATGTAACCCGCTAGGTTTATCACCTTGGGGATAAAGGAATAGCCCTTTTATATAAATATTCAATTATTAGAAATAATCTCTTTTTATCTACTCTTTTAATGACTTCTGGAGACCACTGAATGAAATTCCCTAAGCCGCTACCAACACTCTGTCTGGCTATTGCTGCTATTTTATTTAGCCAAATAGCCGCCGCCCAGCAAATTAAAGCTGCCGATGTTCATCCTAAAGATTATCCCAATGTAGTCGCAGTTAAAAATATGGGTGACAAACTGAAGACCGTGACTGACGGGCGATTGGAAATTAAAACTTTCCCCGGCGGGGTATTGGGTGATGAAAAGCAAATGATAGAGCAGGCTCAAATGGGGGCCATTGATATTATTCGTGTTTCCATGACCCCTGTTGCCTCTATTTTACCGGAGATCAGTGTCTTTACTCTGCCCTATATGTTCCGCGATGAAGATCACTTGCATAAAGTGCTTGATGGAAAGATTGGCCAGGAAATTGGCGATAAAATCACTAACAATAAAAACTCAAAATTAGTCTTCCTCGGTTGGATGGATGCGGGCACCCGTAATCTCATAACCAAACAGCCGGTCATTAAACCAGAAGATCTCAAAGGCATGAAAATCCGAGTGCAGGGCAGCCCTATTGCACTGGCAACACTAAAAGCCATGGGAGCCAACTCACTCAGTATGGGTGTCAGTGAAGTGTTCAGCGGGATGCAAACCGGGGTTATTGATGGCACCGAAAATAACGAGCCAACTTTTGTCGCGCATAACTACCTGCCAGTGGTTAAAAACTATACTTTGAGCGGCCATTTTATTATTCCAGAATTGTTCCTTTATTCGAAAGTTAAGTGGGATAAATTATCTCCTGAAGATCAGCAAACCATTCTAAAACTAGCAAAAGAAGCGCAGGTAGAACAGCGGGTATTATGGCAAGCCTATGTACAGCAATCTCATGACAAAATGAAAGCTGGCGGTGTGAAATATCATGAAATCGATCATGACTATTATTATCAAGCCACTCAGCCGGTACGTGATGAATTTGGTAAAGATTATCAGGACTTAATCCAGCAAATTAGCGCGGTCCAATAATATTCTTTTGGCGGTATTAATTATTTTAATACCATCGATATATACCTAAAGTCATTGGTGTTGCAGCAAGACGGCAAGTAAATCATTCCTGATGAACTGACACAAAGATTGTGATTCGGGTGAACAAGCGCCACTAACACCGCTGCAATGCCAAAGACGAGGGGTAATCTGAGGTCTCCGCTATGGCTCGCTCTTATCTATCAACGATGGATGCTTTATATCGCCTGTCAGTTTGGGTGGCGGGTATTGCATTAATTATTATGGTTGCAGTTATTCCCATTGGGATATTCACCCGTTATGTCCTAAACGATGGTTTATCCTGGCCCGAACCCGTGGCTATTTTATGCATGGTGACATTTACCTTTGTGGGCGCGGCGGCCAGTTACCGTTCGGGTTCACATATTGCTGTCAGCATGGTTACTGACCGGCTCTCTGAAGCGGGTAAAAAAATCTGCCTAATATTGGTGGATTTGCTGATGATATTAATCAGCCTGTTTATTCTGGTTTACAGCTTTATTTTGTGTAGCGAACTTTGGTCACAGCCCGTGGCGGAGTTCCCATTACTGACTGCCGGGCAAACTTATGTTCCTCTGCCGGTAGGCTCGGCAATTACCCTGTTGTTTATTATCGAGCGCTTGTTCTTTGGCTCGCAGACCCACCGCCCGGTAGTCATGATTGGCAATTCATAATTTGGGGAACTTTGCCTTATGGACGCATTTATTTTAGTTTTTACCTTGGCAATTTTGTTGGCTATTGGTGTGCCGGTGGCTTATGCCGTCGGCTTGAGTGCCATTGCTGGCGCATTTTGGATTGATTTACCGCTGGAAGCGGTAATGATTCAAATTACCAGCGGCGTCAATAAATTCTCATTATTGGCTATTCCCTTCTTTATTCTGGCCGGTGCCATTATGGCTGAGGGAGGAATTGCGCGGCGGCTGGTGAATTTCGCCTATATCTTCGTCGGGTTTATCCGTGGCGGTCTGTCACTGGTGAATATCGTCGCCTCGACTTTTTTCGGTGCTATTTCAGGGTCTTCAGTGGCGGATACCGCCTCTATTGGCTCGGTGATGATCCCGGAAATGGACAAAAAAGGTTACCCTCGTGACTTTGCGGCGGCGGTTACTGCCAGTGGTTCGGTTCAGGCAATATTGACGCCACCTAGCCATAACTCAGTGATTTATTCATTAGCCACCGGCGGTACTGTCTCGATCGCGGCGCTGTTTATTGCTGGGATCTTGCCGGGTCTGCTACTCAGTTTTACGCTGATGTTAATGTGTGTCGGCTTTGCTTATAAGCGGGGTTACCCCAAAGGTGAGCGGGTGCCGTTCCGTCAGGCGCTTAAAATCTTTGTCGACACATTATGGGGGCTGATGACGGTGGTCATCATCATGGGCGGGATCCTTTCTGGCGTGTTTACTGCCACTGAATCCGCCGCTATTGCCTGTTTATGGTCATTTTTCGTGACCATGTTTATCTATCGTGATTACAAATGGTCAGAGTTACCCAAGCTGATGTATCGCACGGTAAAAACCGTCACTATCGTCATGATTTTGATAGGCTTTGCCGCCAGTTTTGGCGCGATCATGACCTATATGCAATTACCCGAGCGTATCACTGAGTTCTTTACCTCGGTTTCAGACAATAAATACGTCATTCTGATGTGTATCAATATCATGTTGCTGCTGATTGGCACCTTGATGGATATGGCCCCGCTGATTTTGATACTGACGCCAGTGCTGATGCCAGTCACCAATTCATTGGGTATTGATCCGGTGCATTTCGGTATGATTATGTTGATTAATCTGGGAATTGGCTTAATTACACCGCCGGTGGGGTCGGTGCTGTTTGTTGCCAGTGCGGTGAGTAAACAGAAAATTGAGCAGGTGATAAAAGCCATGTTACCGTTCTACGGCGCACTGTTCTTAGTTCTGATGCTGGTGACGTATATACCGGCAATATCGCTGTGGTTGCCAAGAGTCTTTGGTGTCTACACCGGCTAACCGCCATCTATCATAAATAAGTCGGGCCGCTGACTGGCCCGACATACAGAAACACTTCTAAATCAATACCATAAACTCATTATTGGCCACCCCACCAGCAGCAACATGGTAATGTAGAACACCCCCATGATCCCACCCAGCCGCCAGTAATCTTTCGATTTCACATAGCCGCAGCCATAGATAATGACGCCAGGGCCGGTAGCATACGGGGTCAGAACCCCCATGATCCCGATGGATAATACTAACAGCATGGATAAATGCTCCATCGGCACCCCGCTCAACCCTTTACCAACGGCTAAAATCACCGGTAGCATGGTGGCGGTATGGGCAGACAAACTCGCGAACAGGTAGTGGGAGAAATAGAACACCAACACCAATGCCACCACCGTCATATTCGGCGAGAAACCGTCAAGATGAGTGCTCATGGTGTTAGCGAACCAATCAATAAAGCCGGAGCGGGTCAGGCCATTGGCCATCACGACTAATGTTGCCAGATTGACCAAGGTGTTCCAGGCGCTAGAATATTTAGTGATATCTTTCCACGACACCACATGCAGCGCCAGCATCAGGGATACCGCCAGCAAACCCACTGCGGTTGCATCAATAAATTTACCGCCAAACACCCATAAACATAGGCTCAGCAGCACCAAACCAATCAGGATCATCTCTTTGCGGGTCAGCGCTCCCATTTCACTTAGCGCTGTTTGTGCCCAAGCCGCGACCTCATCACTTTTGGTGACTCCGGGCTTATACAGCACGTAAGAAAGCCACGGCGCGACGATCAGTAAAATCAAGCCGACGGGCAGGAATGCCAGGAACCACTGCATCCAGCCGATATGAACACCAGCAATTTTATTCACAAACTCAATACCCAGCACGTTAGGTGCTGCGCCAGTGACAAACATTGAGGAGCTGATGCTGGTACCAATAACCATCATCCACATCAGATAGCCGCCGATCCGCCGTGACGAGGGATCATGCGGATAGGAGTCAAACAGTGGCGGCAGGTTTTTCACCACCGGGAATACCGTGCCGCCGGTTCGGGCGGTGTTCGATGGTGTGAATGGAGCCAATAAGATATCAATGATAACAATGGCATAGCCTAGCGTCAGTGTGCGTTTGCCCATGAACTTCACCATGAACAGGGCAATTCGACGGCCCAACCCGGTGGCTTCATAGCCGAGCGCAAAAATAAATGCCCCGAATACTAGCCAGACAGTGGTACTGGAGAACCCTGCCAGCCCCCACTTCAATGATTCTTTACCGCCATTAAAGCTGGCATCCGCCACTTCAGCGGGACTAAATAGCACCCAGTCAGCACTCAGCACACAAATAGTCACCGCGATAAAACTTATCGCCGTGGCCGGAATCGGCTCTAAAATCATCCCGACAATCATGGCGACAAAAATTGCAAAATAGCGCCAGGCTTGAGGTGGCATACCTTCCGGGGTGGGTATCAACAGCAGAACGGCCAACACCACAAAAGGCGCGAGCGCTTTCCATAATTTCTCTTGCGACTTCAACATAGAGAGACTCCTATAGCGGCTACGGGGCCAATAGCTGTTACTGGCCCAATAACAACGTTATTATTTTTGTGAGGGAGATGATGTGGGAATTGCGCCAGAAACCAGGTCAGGATCAGCAGGTCAGCACTGCCGCCAGGACTAAGGTTGCGGGCGATACATTGGGCGTCAAACATTCGCACCCTCAATTGGCTAACAGGGTCGTCCATCCCTGCCGGTGAGAGTGAGGCCAGCAGCTCTGTCGCCTGTTGTTGCAGCCATTGCAGCCCCGCCATACCGCCACGGGAGACCACATTGGTATCGCGATTGACGGACATCAACATCAGCAAGGTATGCAATAAGGCATGGTCAGGTTGTACCCCATCGGCGAGTAAGCGCCGATACAGGGGTAAAGCATGGGTTAATACTGTTGCAAAGCCGGATTCAGCTTCACCACGCGCACCCGTCAGACCATGTTGATAAAACAGGCGCTGCCCGGCGGTGTGTTGTGGGTTTGATTGGCGCAGTTCGCGCTCAGTCAGCCCACGGCATAAGCTGGCAACCTCCTGACACAGCGTCTGCGCGCTTATCAGGGCCGCACGCGCTTTCAACCGCCCCAGCGCACAGCAAATCAGCCCCAGAGAAAAAATACTGCCTTTATGGGTATTTACCCCGCCAGTGGCTAAAAACATTCTGTTTTCACACGCCAGTCCCAATGGCCGTAGGCCGGTCAGTGCCGCCTGTCCGTGCAAATGACTGTGGCGGATGCCGTGCTCAATAAAACGGGGCAACCATGGCGCAATAGCATCAGCGCTGTGATAAAAATCTTGCAGTGTCATGTCCTGATGGGCACCACAATTAACACGATCGACTAAACCGGGCTTGGGTGTCAGGTTGACTTCGGCCAACATGGCCTGAAAAGCTAAATTGCCATACTTTTTGCTAAAGTCACCGCCAGCCCAAACAGCAGGCGACGAAACCGCCATGTTGTCAGTGCGTTGCAGTTGTGGCATTGAGCATCAACTCCATCTGGGCCAATAATTCGTCAAGCGAGTGAGTCTGCGCTCGGGCGCAAACATTGGCTGGGCGATGACATAGCAAGCAACGGCGCGGAGCCAAGCCCACATCACGGCGCGACAAAATTCGCCCCGAAACATCCAGCACATCGATATCCCATAATCTGCCCTGCGGATGCTTTAGCTCGAGTAACAGCGCGGCGTCTTTGACTTGCTCGGCGGGGAGATCAACCGCTATCAAGCCCTCACAGCCGGTCGGTAACGGGAAAACCTCTTGCTGCAATACTGGCCAACATTGCTGTTGACCAAGTGCGGTGATCGCCTGCCACGCTAGCGAAAATAGCTTGCGCGTCAATGGGTTATCTTTGACCGCTCCCGGTGCCACCAATGTCAGTGAAATCAAGGTGACTGAGTGACGGGCCAGCCAGGCCTGTTGTCGGCTCTGGCGGGACTCACGGCTGGTCAGCAATTCCGGCAAGCTAATAGGCCGATTAGCGGCTAATGCAGGGGAAAGTGTATTCATCGTCTACTCCTGTATCTGATGAACAACATCAATCACCGAACCGTCGCGGTAGCGCACCACCGCCACTACCCGGTCAGTGAATTTGATTGGTTGCGGTTCGCCAGTCAAAATCAACGCGCGCTGATAGAGCCAGTCGATGGTCACTACCGGTAACCCCGCTTGCTGCAAACGCTCCGCCAATTCTGGCCGTGCCGGATTCACCGCAATACCATGATCGGTCACTAAAATATCCACACTAGAGCCGGGTGTGACGCAGGTCGTCACTGCCTTGACCAAAGTCGGAATACGCCCGCGTACCAATGGCGCGACAATGATTGACAGCCGGGCAGCAACCGCCGTATCACAGTGACCGCCCGATGCCCCGCGCAACACGCCATCGGATCCGGTCAGCACATTGACATTAAAACCGGTGTCAATTTCCAGCGCGCTCAGCACCACCACATCCAGTCGGTCGACTGACGCGCCTTTCGAGCTGAAATTGGCATATTGGTTGGCACTGATTTCGATATGACGTGGGTTACGGGCCAGCGAAGAAGCCGCTTGTTTATCAAAACTTTGCACATCCAGCAGCTTGGTAATCAGCCCTTTTTCGTGCAAATCCACCATAGTTGAAGTGATGCCGCCGAGTGCAAAGCCGGCAGTGATATTGCGGCGTAACATTTTGTCTTCGAGGAAGCGCGTCACCGCCAGTGATGCCCCGCCAGTTCCGGTCTGCAAAGAGAAACCCTCAACAAAATAACCCGAACCGGCGATCACTTCCGCTGCACGGCGAGCAATCAGTAACTCGCGCGGATTGGAGGTCATTCTGGTGCTATCTGCGCCAATCTTGTCGGCATCCCCCACTTGTTCGACCTGAACAATCAAATCTACTTGATCTTGGGTAATACTCGCCGGGTGATGAGGATAAGCCACCAGCGCTTCAGTCAGCAGCACCACGCAATCGGCATATTCGGCATCAACACGGGCATAACCCAAGGAACCACAACAGGCATTGCCACTAAAACCATTGGTATTACCGAACTCATCGCAGGCCGGCACCCCAATAAAGGCGACATCAATGCTCAGCTCGCCGGACTCAATCAAATTCACGCGACCACCGTGGGAATGAACTTGCACCGGTTTAGCTAATAACCCACGGGAGATTTCCTCCGCCAGCGGCCCGCGCATGCCGGAGGTATAGATTTCGCTAACCACACCATTACGGATATGCTCAACCAGCGGCGAATGACACTCGCTCAGGGAACTGGAAGCCAAACGCAAGTTTTTGAACCCCATGGCGGCAATGGCATTCATCACCAGATTTAAGGTCAAATCACCAGCACGGAATGCATGGTGGAAGGAAATGGTCATGCCATCTTGCAACCCACTGCGGCGAATGACATTTTCCAATGAATCACAAATTTTGATATTGCGCGGCTTCTGCGCCTGTAAATTTGCTTTAGAGGTGTTTTGATATAAGTGATACGCCGGGCTGTTATCCTGACAGTGACTTAAGCTTTCAACTCGTTGTTGCCTATTCATTTTTTATTCCTCACGCAGGCCGCTGACCGCACGTTGCAAAACCAACCGCGCCCGTTCAATCACCGGACTGTCCACCATCTTGCCGTTCAGGGAAACCACACCGCGCCCTTCGGCTTCGGCCGCAGCTGCGGCATTGACCACCGCTTGGGCATGGCGGACTTCTTTCTCAGTCGGGGCATAGAGGTTATGTAACAGTTCGATTTGGCGAGGGTTTATCAAGGACTTGCCATCAAAACCCAGTTGCTTGATAAGTGCTGCTTCCTGCAAAAAACCGGCTTCGTTATTGGCATCGGAATACACGGTGTCAAAGGCCTGAATCCCAACGGCGCGGGCGGCCTGCAAAATTGAACAGCGGGCAAACAGCAGCTCAAGGCCTTCGGGAGAGCGCTCGGTGCGCAAGTTGCGGACATAATCCTCGGCCCCCAGCGCAATGCCCATTAAGCGCGGCGACGCCTGTGCAATAGCCAGCGCCTGAGTGATACCCTGCGCCGATTCAATCGCCGCCAACAGGCCGGTGCTACCCACTTCACGGCCACATTCCGCCTCAATACGGCTGATTTCGTGCGCCATATCTTCGACATCTTTCGCGCTATCCGTTTTCGGCAAACGCACAATATCCGCGCCCCCGCGCACCACGGCGTCTAAATCAGCCAGGCCATAAGCAGAATCCAACGCATTGACTCGCACAATGGTTTCTACATCTTGATAAAGCGGATGTTGCAAGGCGTGATAGACCAAACGACGAGCGGCATCTTTTTCGCGCAGAATAACCGAGTCTTCGAGGTCAAACATCAGAGCATCCGCCTGATAAATAAAGGCGTTACTGACCATAGCGGCATTGGCACCGGGCACAAATAACATGCTGCGGCGCATTCTGTTTTTCATTTCGGGTTTCATCAATGCGCTCTCCATGGCAGAATTTTTTCATCGCAGGCTCTCAGCAACGCGGTTTCCAGCCGTGCTTGCAAAACGCAATCCAGCGCGCCTTTGTCGTCAATGATCAGTTGCACCCCAGTTACCCGATATTGTTCCAGCAACGCCAATACGCTGTAGCGAATGGCTTCGCCAAACTGTTTGTCTACACTGCTGTGTATTTGCAGATCTATTTCGGGTGGATTTAATGGCGCGATACGCACCATAACGTCGCTCGACTCCAATGTTCCGGCGACGGCCTCTCTAATAATTTTCATTTTTCACCTGATTAACTTGTCTTCAAATTCGTGGTCTCTGACTTACCCGTCAGTCCCTATTTTGGTGCCCTGCTTTAATCGGCTGCTTTTAGTCAGCTATCTTTAATCCGTTAAAGCGGGGCTTAACTCTTTACTAACGTTGCACTTTTCTCTGGGCTAGTTGCCTTTTGCGCGCGCTGAGCCAGCAGACGTTGTAAGTAATGGCAGGTGGCGATGGGGACTAATTTGCGAATAGTTTCGCCGTCTCCCTGCGCCAGTAATTTGCGAACCCATGAGGCGGAAATAGCGGTGTTGTGATATTTAAGGCGCTCAATTTCCACCAGCAAAATTGGCGGATAAGGCAAGGACGGTGTTTCCAGCCAGAGGCCCATGTCGTGGTTATATTTGGCGGTGACTGTGCAAAATGGCTCCGTGCCGACAAAGCGATGAGTGATACCCAGTGCCGGGGCCAGGTATTGGCGGAATATTTTCAGATCGATTTCGGTATAACAATCATCCGCTACACCTTGGTCTTTAATGAAATAACAAGGGAAAGTCGCGCGGGAAATCATATATTCCGAGCCGGGGTGTACGGTAAGGTTGGCAATATCTTGTGTGCCCTCGAGCACTAATTGCAGCCGGTCTTCATACGGAAAACGCGAATTGTCTTCTTTCACCAAAAATAGATGTAACCAATCGCACTTGGCGGCGGCTTGCCGCACCAAATATTGATGCCCGCGCGTAAATGGATTGGCATTCATGACAATTGAGCCAATTTTCTGCCCCGGCTGGCGTAGTTGACTTAATTGTTTGGCATAGCGCGATAAACGGCAGTCGCTATTTTCCATCAACACCACAATGTCCGGGACACTGGCTATAGGATAAAAGCCACAAGCTTTAAATAAGCTCTCATTTTTAGTTTTGGTATAAATAAACAAATGGCTGTGATGGCGCTCATAGGCCAGATTGACCAGCTCTGTTGCCAATGTTAGCGCCAGCCCTTCGCCCCTCACCTGCTCACTGATTGCTACACATTTGATAATATTGCCTGCAATACCACCGCAGGCCAGCAGGGTTTCATTACGACTTACGGTAATAAACACCTCAACGGTGGTATCTATATTCAGATCATTCGCACGCAAGAATCGTGTTATTTCTGCAATCTGTTGATGGTCTGAACGATTAATTCGATTAAATACCGTATCCATAACTCACTCTCTGCCATAACGTTTATATAACAAATAAAAAACAAGTCAAAAAATCAGCAATTAAATAAACAATTACTGATCATTTAAATAAAAATTCACATAAAAACAACAAGATAAAATATCACCATGTGGCTTTGTTTTTAATTTTAATTAATTTGTGAGCACATGCTAAACATAAAAATAGCGCGGTTAATTGACCTATTTCACATATAATAGAGTAAATATAAGTTATTTAATGGTTTTAATTTTCTTAATTATTAATATATTATTTTATTTCTCTTAGCTATTTAATTATTGACTAAATTAACTTATGTTAATGCCAGTGCAATAGCCCATATGTTAATTAAGGTGAGTAATGTGTCGATCCCCTCTGCCGATCTCTTCACATCAGGCAAATTAAAATGGCGCAGCCGGATATGGAGCCGGTTGCAAAACATGGCTTTCCCACTACGCATATTTCTCCTGCTATTAACTGTCTCTATTCTGTTAGTCGGGGCGCTGGATCGCTTTCTCAGCCATAATTTTGAGCAATATTTGCTGGATCAAGTCAGTAAAACTGCAATGAATCAGGCCAAAATAATCGCCTCAATGGATTCTGTAGTGAATGCGGTTAAGCATCGCGATAAAGCCCAATTAGCCCACATTGTCGACCGGCTGGGGAATAGTTCGGACCTTGATTATCTGGTGATTGGGGATACTCAGTCCATTCGCCTTTATCACCCTAATCCGCAAATGATTGGCTACCCAATGCAATGGACTAAACCCGGTGCCTTGGAAAGGGGCGAGAGCTACATTATTTTCGGTAAAGGATCTATCGGCGAAGCTATGCGGGCTAAAACCCCCATCCGCGATGAGCAGGGAAAAATCATTGGCGTGGTTTCTCTGGGTTACCTGATCAGCAAAATAGACCACTGGCGATTAATTTATTTATTGCCACTCACCCACTCTTTTATTCTCGTGTTGGGTGTATTGCTGCTGCTGTCATGGCTGTTTGCTCACCATATCCGCCGCCAAATGATGGGGATGGAACCGAAAGAAATAGCGCGCGTGCTGCGCCAGCAAGAAGCCTTGTTTGGTGCAGTATTTGAAGGACTGTTAGCGGTTGATCCTGAGGGCAGGATCACTGCAATCAATCAAAATGCGCGTAAAATGTTGCATATTTCCGCCACGCCACAGCAATTGATTGGTCGCAAAGTCAGTGAAGTGGTTTCTCCTGACCACTTTTTCCTCGATCAAAGTGGTGATAATCGCCAGGATGAGCTGTGTACCTTAAATGGCTTGAATGCCATTGCCAACCGAGCGGGTATCTGGTCAGAAGAGGGGGTATTTCAAGGCTGGGTGGTGAGTTTTCGCAGTCAGGATGATATTCATACTCTCAGTGCCCAACTCAGTCAGATTAAGCAATATGTCGAAAATCTGCGCACCGTGCGCCATGAGCATCTCAATTGGATGTCGACCATGAGCGGGCTGTTGCAGATGAAAGAGTTTGACCGGGCGTTGGAAATGGTAAAAACCGAATCCTCTTCTCATCAAGCACTGATTGATATGCTGCGCACCGCATTTAATAACCGACAGATTGCCGCGTTATTATTTGGCAAATACCACCGGGCCAAAGAGTTAGGGCTGACATTGAATTTTGTCCCCGGCTGCCAGTTACATCATTTGCCCGCCACTATTGGCGAAAATGAATTGGCTGCCATTATGGGGAATCTGCTGGATAATGCTTTTGAGGCTAGCCTCAAAAATGCTGAGGGTGATAAACAAATTGAAATTTATCTGTCCGATGAAGGTGATGATGTGATTTTAGAAGTCGCCGATCACGGGTGCGGTATCGACCCACAATTTCAAGATAGTCTGTTCGAACGGGGTATCAGCTCTAAAAATTCAGATGAACACGGCATTGGCCTGTATCTGGTCGCCACCTATGTGCAGCAAAGTGGCGGCACCATTACGATAGAAGAGAATCCGCCACGCGGCACCTTATTTACCGTCTTTATTCCGAAGACACATTAATTTCAAAGACGGGGAGACCCCATGGAATGTCTTAATATTTTAGTGGTAGAAGACGAAACACCACTGGCAGAAATGCATGCAGAATTTATCAAGCAAAGCAGCCATTGCCATGAAGTCTGGTTGGCGGGCAATTTACAGCAAGCCCGCAGCATGGTGGCTCGCTTTCATCCTGATTTGATTTTGTTAGACAATTATCTGCCCGATGGCAGCGGTTTGGCCTTATTACGCGAGCTGACCTTACAGGGGTTTTCTGGTGGAATTATTTTTGTCACTGCGGCCAGCGACAGCGAAACGGTCTCTGAAGCTATCCGCTATGGGGTTTTCGATTATCTGATAAAGCCGGTGGCCTACGAGCGGCTCGAACAATCTCTGGCTCGCTACAGCCATCGCCATCAAGTCTTGCAAGATGGCACCAAAGTCAATCAGCGCCAAATTGATGAAATGTACAATACCTATGCGTGTGGCGAGCAAAAAGTAACCTTGCCATTGGGTATCGACCAAATGACATTGGATAAAATTCAGACATTATTTAGTGATAATGTCGATGAATACACCGCTGAAAATGTCGCGAAAATGCTCGGGTTAAGCCGCACTACCGCCCGCCGGTATCTGGAATTCTGCGCCGCTAATCATGCCCTACAAGCAGAAATTATTTACGGTAAAGTGGGCCGACCACAGCGTATCTATCGCAGTAAAAAATCGGTGTAATCATTACCGAACGCCCTCTTCGCGCTCCTTATCCTCTTGTGGGGCGCTGAGCTTTTCACCGAGAATAGCTTATTTCTCCATCAGATTTTTCCCGCATATGTTAAGCCTCTTACATTTTTGATAACAATTATTGCCACCCTAATGATTGATGAGCATCATGCACGTCTATGTTCCGCAATAATGAAAAATTATGATTAATGTCGCGTTGATAGATGACCATATTGTTGTCCGCTCTGGTTTTGCCCAATTGTTATCGCTGGAGAGAGATATACGCATTATTGGCGAATATGGTTCGGCGGCAGAGGCCTGGAGCAATCTGCCCATGACAGATGTACAGGTCGCGGTGATGGATATCTCAATGCCGGACGAAAGCGGGTTAAGTCTGCTCAAGCGCCTGCGCCAGAAAATGCCACATTTTCGTGCCATTATTTTGAGTATTTATGACACCACCGCCTTTGTGCAAAGTGCCATGGATGCTGGTGCCAGCGGCTATTTAACTAAACGCTGTGGCCCGGACGAATTGGTTCAGGCGCTACGCACCGTCAATGGCGGTGGCCTCTATTTATGTGCTGATGCCCTGCGCGCCTTGCGTCATATGCCGCAGCAGCCGCAACAACTGGCGGTGTTAACACCGCGCGAGAAAGAGATTTTCCAGTTATTAATCAATGGAATTAGTGTCAAATCCATTGCTGAGCAACTATCACTCAGCCACAAAACCGTCCATGTTCATCGGGCCAATATTCTGGGCAAACTGAATTGCGAAACCACGGTCGAACTGGTGCACTTTGCGCTGCAACATCAATTACTGGCAGGGAACTGACATGTGGCAATTGCGCTCAGTGGGGCTATCGCTGTTTCTGGCTATTTTCTTCTCACTGAGTTGGCTGGCGCTGTGGACGATTAGTTTTTATCTGAGTGACGATGGTTTACACGCCGTTTTATTACTGCCGCAAGGTCTGCGGCTGGCCTTGATGATATTGCTGCCGCGCCGCTATTGGTCAGTCTTGTTACTGACAGAGTGCGCCGCATTGTGGTGGCTGCACAGTGAACAATTGCAACCTACCGTGTTGATTATGCTGTCACCGTTCCTCAGTTTGCTGCCCGCTGAGCTGACCCAACGTTTTTGGCACCATTACACGCTTTATTGGCAGCGGCTGTTATTGTTGCTTGCCGCCGTCACCGGTAACAGCCTGCTACACGGGTTGGTGCTGGGCTTCTGGCTGCCATTGCCGTTAACCCAGACGCTGCTCGCCACCTTTACTGGCGGCATTCTGTTAGTGCCATTCACCTATCTCATCTATGAATATTTAAAGCAGCAGCATATCCGAAACTTGTTTTCGCAACAGATGCCAGACCCACCGCTGCGCACCTCGCTGCTGATTTGGTGCTCGCTAATTTTTGCCATTGGGGTTTGTGTGCAAATTGCTATTGCCCCCAATATGGAGCGATTGCTACTGATTTTTGTCTTTCTGCCCAATGTGTTTATGGCTTACAAATTCGGCTGGCAAGGCGGGGTGTTGGCGGCGGTGTTAGGTAGCCTGATGATAACCGTGACCCGTCAGGCCAGTGGAGCATTTCATGATTTGGCGGAACTGGAATTATTTCTCTCCACTCAAGCACTGTTAGGGCTGACGCTGGGGATCGCCATCAGCCGCCAACAACAGTTGGCGCAACATCTGCACCGTTACCGCAATCAGTTGGAGCAAGAACTGCAAACCCGCCGCAAACTGATGAAACGGTTAGTACGCACCGAGGAAGATGTGCGCAAAGAAATTGCTCGCGAGCTGCACGACGAAATAGGCCAGAACATCACCGCCATTCAAATTCAGGCGATGCTGGTCAACCGCAGTGCGCCCTCCCCGGCGGCACAATCTGCGGCTAATCAAATCAGCAGCTTATCGCAACGTATTCACCAAACCACCCGCCAACTGCTACGCCAATTGCGCCCACCGGTGTTGGATGAAATGCCACTGGATCAAGCCCTGCACCATCTGGCAGAAGAATTCGCTTTCGCCGAGCAAGGTATTCATTTCCAGTTGGATTATGCGCTGCCCGCGACACCCGGCGAAGACGTGGTGGTGTTTACGCTTTACCGGCTGGTGCAAGAACTGCTCAACAACATTAATAAACACGCTAATGCCAGCAATATTCAGGTTAGCCTGCGCCTGTCCGACAATATCATCACACTGGAAGTCCGTGATGACGGCACGGGAATTCCAGTGCAACCGCAAGGTGGTGGATTAGGTTTACGCGGTATTGAAGAGCGCGTGCGCGCTCTGGGCGGCGACTGGTTATTGCAACGCCGTTTAGGAACCCGAGTGGTGGTCAATCTGCCGACCCATGTCCGCACCAGCGACTCTGTGAACCTGCCCACAGAACTGAATCAAACACCCTCATAACTAAGCATTATTCCTAACCATCTACAACCTTGTCTCATCTCTTTTACTTTTTCCTTCCTTACACTCAACACAATTACCGGAGGAGTCCATGTCAGCACCGTCATTGTCGTCAAAGACTATATCCCCTGAGCCTTTGACGCCGGAACAGGTGAATGCGCGATACCGCTACTGGCGACCGCGCCTGATGGCCGCCATGGTGATGGGCTATGCCGCCTTTTATCTGACCCGCAAAAGTGTTAATTACGCCATGCCAGTGATGCAACTGGAGCTGGGGTTAGATAAAGGGGACATCGGCTTGCTGGGCACCCTGTTTTATTTGGCCTATGGCGGCTCAAAATTTGTGTCCGGCATTGTCAGTGACCGCACCCAAGCGCGCTGGATTATGGGCATCGGTTTGATGATGACCGGGATACTGAATGTGGTGTTTACCCTGTGCCACTCCCTGCCCGCCTTGTTGGTGGTCTGGACTTTAAATGGTTTCTTTCAGGGCTGGGGCTGGCCGCCTTGTGCCAAATTACTGAGCACATGGTATTCCCGCAACGAACGCGGGACTTGGTGGGGCTGCTGGAATACCTCAATCAGTATTGGCGGTGCCGCCGTACCTTTGCTATCGGCCTTTCTGGCCTCGCACTATGGTTGGCAGTCCGCACTGTTAGTGCCAGGGGCCATCGGCATCGTATTAGGTATTTGGTTGTGTTGGCAATTGTGCGACAAGCCACAACAGCAAGGTTTGCCGACCATCGGCCAATGGCGGCGTGACCCACAAGATCAGTGGCAGGAGCAGCAAAGCCCCCCCATGCCGATGGGACGTATTTTTCGCGATGCTATTTTGCGCAACCGCACCATCTGGTTATTAGGGGTTTCTTATGTGCTGGTCTACCTGATCCGCATCGCACTCAATGATTGGGGCAATATTTGGTTGGCGGAGAGCCATGGCGTCAATTTACTCAGTGCCAACGCCACTTTATCGCTGTTTGAGTTAGGTGGGTTATTTGGCGCGTGGTTCGCTGGTTGGGGATCAGATTTGTTATTTCGCGGTCAGCGCGCACCAATGATTTTGTTATTCGCACTGGGGCTGTTTCTGACCATGACGGCCCTGTGGCTGGCACCGGTAGATAACTATCCACTGCTGTCGGTGACATTTTTCAGTATCGGTTTTTTTGTTTTTGGGCCACAGATGCTCATTGGCCTGGCAGCCACCGAATATACCCATAAAGATGCTGCCGGTACGGTCACTGGGTTTCTCGGGTTATTTGCTTATCTCGGGGCAGCACTGGCGGGGTGGCCGCTGGCGCAAGTATTACAACATTATGGCTGGCAAGGCTTTTTTGCCCTGCTAACACTGGCATCGGCTGGCGTTGGGTTGTTATTGATGCCGCTGTTGATGGCCGGTATTAATCGATTAAAAACAGTTCGTTAAGTCAATAAAAGTACGTTAAGTAAAGTAAGTCATACCTCTACAATTGTCATCTTTATAACTGTCATATTTATAACTACAACTCTGCTTGCCCCGCACAACGGGCGCATAAGAATATAAAAAGGATAATGTTATGAAACTTACCTCTCTCTCAGCACTGATAGCCGCGGGCCTCGCACTGAGTGCTTTTACCACTGTCGCCAAAGCGGAAGGCCGTTTGGTGATTTATTGCAGCGCCACCAACGCGATGTGTGAAGAAGAAGCCAAAGCGTTCGGCGAAAAATACGATGTCAAAACCAGCTTTATTCGCAATGGTTCCGGCAGCACACTGGCCAAAGTCGATGCAGAGAAAAAGAACCCACAGGCTGATGTTTGGTATGGCGGCACTCTGGATCCGCAGTCTCAGGCCGGTGAAATGGATTTACTCTATCCCTACGCCTCCCCTAATCTGGCGCAAATCATGCCGCAATTCCGCGATCCGGCAAAACGCAAAGGTAACTATTCCTCTGCGGTATATATCGGCATTTTAGGGTTGGGTGTGAATACCGACCGCCTGAAAGAAAAAGGTCTGCCAGAACCTAAGTGCTGGAAAGACCTGACCAACCCAATTTACAAAGGTGAAATCCAGATTGCCGATCCGCAAAGCTCGGGTACCGCCTACACCGCGCTGGCCACTTTCTCACAATTGTGGGGTGAAGATGCCGCATTCGATTACCTGAAAAAACTCAATGCCAACGTGTCGCAATACACGAAATCGGGCATCGCCCCTGCCCGTAATGCTGCACGTGGTGAAACCACCATTGGCATTGGCTTCTTGCACGATTACTCGCTGGAAAAAGAAAAAGGCGCACCGCTGAAACTGATTTCACCTTGCGAAGGTTCTGGCTATGAAATTGGCGGCGTCAGTATTCTGAAAGGCGCACGTAACCTGGATAACGCCAAGTTATTCGTTGACTGGGTATTGTCAAAAGATGCGCAAGAATTGGCATGGCAGAAAGGCCAGTCTTACCAAATTCTGACCAACACCACCGCAGCGACCTCCCCTAACTCACTCAAGCTCGATGACTTGAAATTGATTAATTACGACATGGACACTTACGGTGCTACCGAAATGCGTAAGAAGTTGATCACCAAGTGGGTCAATGACGTCAAGATGGGCAAGTAACAGCCTACAAAATCAGCGAACCATAAAATAACTTAGCGCTTTTTCTATAACCGAGCCATTGGCGTTGTAGCGAACACTGCTGCAACGCCAAGGATGAAGGTTAGATCTGGGGAACACCATGACTCACTCACATGTTCTGCGGCTCCCGCAGACACGGGATACCATTTTCTATTGGTTGGCTTTCTCCGTGGCTGCTTTTGCCTTACTACCTGCGTTCAGTTTGGATTATGGCCTACTTGATGCCAGCCGTTCTGAGCTACTTGCCGCCTATGGCTGGTCCAGCTTAAATATCAGTATTGTATGGTTTGCCTTGCCATTAGTGCTGCTTTTCCGACCGCTTTCCCCACAAGGGCGCGAACATCGTGCCCGCCACCTATTTGATGCTGGATTCGCCCTATTTTGCGCCTTATTCGTGGTGATCACCTCAGCCTGGGTTGAGCGCGGACTGGGTTTTGCAACTATCGGGTTGTTTATCGCATTAGGCGCGGTCATTACGTTAGCGCTAGCTCGCCTTGAATGGCTGGGAGGCGATCGTTTTGTCCTCGGATCGCTGGTCACCATTATCGCGTTGATCACTGTTTTTATTCTGTATCCCAGTATCGCTATCTTCATTCCGATGTTTACCGATGAAAGCGGGGCTTTTGCGCCATGGCAATTTATGGCCATCCTCGGGCAAGCGCATATCCTGCAAGTGATCTGGAATTCGTTCGTGCTGTCGGTGGCAGTGGGTATTGGCTGTACTTTCTTTGGCATGGTTTTAGCCATATACACCACGAGAATTGCTAAACGCTCAGCATTGTTGGGGCGAATTTTCTCAATTTTGCCGATTGTCACCCCGCCATTTGTGGTTGGGTTGGGTGTCACCTTAATGATGGGCCGTTCCGGTTACGTGACCGAGTTAATGGTCACTTGGTTCGGGCTGACAAACACTAACTGGCTCTATGGTTTTACCGGTATTTGGTTGGCGCAAGTTTTGGCCTTTACGCCGATGTCATTTATGATCCTCGACGGCGCGATTAAAACAATTCACCCGTCACTGGAAGAAGCTTCCTATACCTTGCGCGCCAGTCGCTGGCAGACTTTTCGGCAAGTGTTTCTGCCGCTGTTAAAACCGGCATTGGCGAACTCATTCTTAATAGTCATCGTGCAATCACTGGCTGATTTCAGTAACCCGCTGGTCTTGGGGGGGAACTTTGACGTGCTCGCCACGCAAATTTACTTCTATATTACCGGCGCTCAACTTGATTATCCGGCGGCCTCGACCCTGGGTGTCATTCTGCTAATGTTCTCGCTGTTTATCTTCTGTATCCAGTATATGTGGATAGGCAAGCGCTCCTACGTCACCATCTCCGGTAAGTCCTCGCGTGGCGATGTCCAGCCCTTGCCGGTTTCACTGGTATGGGGCACAACGGCCATGCTGTATGTGTGGATTGCCTTTAACGTGTTGCTGTACGGCAGCATTTTCTACGGCAGTTTCACCGTCAACTGGGGGGTTGATTACACCCTGACACTGAATAACTTTAACCAGCTATTTGGGCAAGGTTTCAGTGATGGCGCATGGCCTTCGTTGCTCGATACGCTGCTCTATGCCGGTATTGCCGCCCCTATCACCGCCGCTCTGGGGCTGCTCATTGCCTATATCGTGGTACGCCAGCAATTCCGTGGCAAAAAAACCATCGAATTCAGCACGATGCTATGTTTCGCCGTGCCGGGTACTGTTGCTGGGGTCTCCTATATTCTGGCCTTTAACAGTGCGCCAGTGTATCTGACCGGCACTGCGGCCATCGTCATTATCTCGATGGTGATGCGAAATGTGCCCGTCGGGATACGTGCCGGGATTGCGGGTCTTGGACAACTGGATAAATCGCTGGATGAAGCTTCGCTCAGCTTACGAGCGGGTTCGCTGCGTACTGTGATTTATATTTTGCTGCCATTGCTGCGCCCGGCGATTTTATCAGCGCTGATTTATAGCTTTGTGCGGGCGATGACCACCGTCAGTGCCATTGTTTTCCTGGTGACGCCGGACACGCGAGTCGCCACCTCCTACATCCTTAATCGGGTGGAAGATGGTGAATACGGCATCGCAATTGCTTATGGCTCCATTCTGATTGTGGTGATGCTCGCCATCATCTTCCTGTTTGATTATCTGGTTGGCGAAGCGCGTATTGCCCGCTCTAAAGCCAGTAATGCTGAATAACGGCGCACTGATAAGGTTTAATATGATGACTAACGAAAACTATGAATCTGATAAAAATCATGGGTCTGATAAGAAACATTTTGTCGAACTCAAACATATCACCAAGCGTTTTGGCACCAATACCGTTATCGATGATTTAAATCTGGCTATTCCAAAAGGCGAAATGGTCACCCTATTGGGGCCATCCGGTTGTGGCAAAACCACCGTATTACGCTTGGTGGCTGGGCTGGAAAAACCCACTGGCGGACAAATCTTTATCGACGGTGAAGATGTAACGGATAGATCTATCCAGCAACGCGATATCTGTATGGTATTTCAGTCCTATGCCCTGTTTCCGCATATGTCGCTCGGCGAAAACATTGGTTATGGTCTAAAAATGTTGGGTCGCCCAAAAAATGAAATTCGCGACCGGGTGAAAGAAGCGCTGGCACTGGTTGATTTAGAGGGGTTTGCTGACCGTTTTGTTGATCAAATATCGGGGGGGCAACAACAGCGCGTGGCGCTGGCAAGGGCGCTTATCCTGAAGCCCAAAGTGCTGCTGTTTGATGAGCCGCTCAGTAACCTGGATGCCAACCTGCGCCGCAGCATGCGCGATAAAATTCGTGAATTACAGCAGCAGTTCAATATTACTTCGCTGTATGTCACACACGACCAAAGCGAGGCTTTTGCCGTTTCTGATACCGTATTGGTCATGAATAAAGGCAAAATCATGCAAATTGGCGCACCGCAGACATTATACCGCCACCCAGCTTCTCACTTTATGGCCAGTTTTATGGGGGATGCCAACGTCTTCCCAGCACGGATCAACAGTGATAGCGTCGAAATTTTTGGTTATCACATTCCGCGTCCACAGGGATTTGCTGATGGATATCAGCAAGCTACCGTGGGAGTAAGGCCTGAGGCCATTACGTTGAGCCAACAAGGTGACCCAAGCCAGCTCTGCACTATCAATAAAGTGGCTTATATGGGGCCACAATATGAAGTTCTGGTCGATTGGCAAGGCCAATCATTATTGTTGCAAGTGAATGCCACACAATTACAACCCGCTCCCGGCGACAGCTATTACCTGCAAATTCATCCGTATGGTATGTTTGTCTTAACGGATGCCCCACAATAAATGCCCCGGCGGGCAGTCTGATCACACCACTGCCCGCCATTTTACTGGTTATCAAATCGTTTTTTTGTGGGTAAACATTGAGCTAAAAGCTAAAAATCTCAACAAGTTGCACAAACTGTAAGCAAACAATCCAAATTTACTGTTTCCCCTTTGACATGTACCTCATACCCCGCTATTATTCGCCCCGTTCACACGATTCCTCTGTAGTTCAGTCGGTAGAACGGCGGACTGTTAATCCGTATGTCACTGGTTCGAGTCCAGTCAGAGGAGCCAAATTCTTGTTTTCATGCCGCTTTGCGAATCCTTATGTGATTCCGATTCAAGGAGTTAGCGTGAAAAGTCTTCCCGATGCATTTTCAGTTTTCCCTCCGCATCGGGAGAATTTGGTGGTCAGATTTGGGGTCATGTTGGTTCGATGACGGAGTGACCCCCAAATGTCTCTTAACGACTCAAAAATCCGGAGCTTAGACCATCCGCAAATCTATATGCAAAGTGCAAAGTTTCCGATTATCACGGTCTGAATCTTTTAGCTAATCCCGGCGGTTCACGTCCCTGGTATCTGCCTCGTCGTCCTGTACTCTTTCCGCAGTAATATTTCTCAGTAACGCTTAACAAACCGTACCGGCATACTGCGAATCCCGGTATGCTTATTGCTGCGCACCCAATTAACATCGCCATCCAGCCTGAAGCCATCCACCTGTTCCAGCAGGTGGTGCAAGATAACGCGCATTTCCAGCCTCGCCAGCTGGGCGCCAAGACAGCTATGTCCCCCGCCGCCAAATGCCATATGCTGATTTTTCTGGCGGCCAATGTCGAACGCAAAAGGTTGCTCGTAATAAGCATCATCCCGGTTAGCCGACGCCCACCATAACGTGACTTTCTCCCCCCGACGAATCAGCCGGTCGCCGATAATCACATCGCGCGTTGCCGTACGACGGTTATAGGGGGTCGGCGAAGTCCAACGCAGTATTTCGTCGAGCGCTGAATTCATCAGCCCCCGGTCCTGCTGCAGACGCAGCCACTGCTCCGGATGGTGAATAAATGCCAGAATACCGCCGGCAATGGCGTTACGCGTGGTTTCCAGCCCCGCCACCATGACCACGCTGAACACCATCAACTGTTCCAGCGGCGTCAGTTTTCCCAGCCCTTTGGCTAGCTCGCCGGTCACCGCCAGCGATACAATATCGCTGCCCGGGTTCTGGCGTTTCTCTTCGACGAACTTATGCCCGTAGGCCATAAAGTTCTGCATCCCCTGCTGGCTACTGATGCTGGTTTCACCCAGCTGACGGTCCGAATAGTCCAGCACGGCGTTAATCCACGCAAAAATCTGATGGCGATCGTCGTGTGGGATACCGACTAAACTGGCGATAGCAAACAGCGGCAGCTCTGCCGCGATGGCCGAGACGAAATCGACGCGTTCCTGCTGGAGCGCGGCCTGTACGGCAGACCCTGCTGCGGCAAACAGCACATCCTCCATCGCCGCCACGCGGGCATTGGTGATGGCCGGAGCAATCAATCTGCGTAGCGCCTTATGGCGCGGATCGTCCATCATATTGATTACCGAGCCTGGCCCCATTTCACGCGGTAAATCCTCAATCATGGTGCCCCCGCCCTGCCGATCGCCGCCACCGGCGGAGGAGAAGGTGTCGTTATCTTTCGCTATGGCCGCAATGTCGTGATAGCGCGTAAACACCCAAAATCCTTCGCCATCGGGCGTTAGCGCCGTGCGGGGATGGAACAATGCCCCGCGGTGGCGACGCAGGTCGGTGAATACCTGATGTGGAAACCCGCGGCTGAACAGGTCCAGATTGGTCAGGTCCACGTCAGGCAGCGGCCACAACTGCGCGGCCTGTTCACTGTTGATAATCGCTTCGGACATCGTTACCTCCCCGGTTTATTGCAGACGCCAGCCTTCAGCACGGTTACGTGCCTGCCAGAAATCGGCATAGCGACCGCCTGCGGCCAGTAATTGCTGATGGTTGCCCTGTTCGATAATGTGCTGCCGATCCAGCACCAGAATCTGGTCAGCGTTTTGGATGGTCGAGAGCTGATGGGCAATGACCAGCAGCGTACAGCGATGGTGCAGAGACCGTAATCCGGCGGCGATCGCGGACTGATTCTCCGCGTCAAGAGCGCCGGTGGCCTCATCCAGCAGCAATATCGGCGCGTTTTTCAACAATGCGCGCGCGATGGCGACGCGCTGGCGTTCACCGCCGGAAAGCAGGCCGCCGCCCTCGCCCACCTGGCTTTGCCAGCCATCCGGCAGACGCTGCAGCAGCTCGTCCAGCCGCGCCAGCCTGACCACCTGCGCAATTTCCTGCGCATCGGCGTGCGGATTGCCAATCAATACGTTTTCCTGCAGGGTGCCGCTGAACAGATAATTGTCCTGAAAGACTGGCGCGATCAGCGACATGTGCTCGCGACTGCTTAACTGGCGCAGATCGGTGCCTCCCAGCGTAATGCTGCCGCTGTCGGGATCGAAGAAACGCGCGATCAAACGCATAAGGGTGGTTTTACCGGCGCCAGAGAGGCCCACCAGCGCCGTGGTGGTGTTGGCGGGCAGCGTAAGCGACACATTTTTCAGGATCGGCCGCTCGGGTTGATAGCCAAAGGTCACGTTATGCAGCTGAATGCTGGCCTCGCCGCCGTATGGCTGCGGATCGTCGGCCTGCGGCAAGGGTTGCTCGGCCAGTACCCGTTCCACCGCATCCATTTGGGCAGAAGCCATACGGATCCCGGATCCGTAGGCCGCTACTTCGGTAAGGGGATCAATCACCCGGTTAATCAGCACCAGCAGCGCCTGCACCGTGACCAGCTGCTGCGGATCGTTATCGGCCAGCCCCAGCCAGGTGACGCTGGCCATCAACGTCAGGAAGCTGAGCTGCGCCAGCCATGAGTTCGCCAGTAACGGCGGCAGCACCAGCCACAGCTGGCGTTTACTGGCCCGATTTTGTGCCACCAGGGCGGCATCAAAATTGGCATGTCCCTGCTCGCCGCAGCCGTGAGTGCGCAGCACCATTTGGTTCTGCGCAAACTCAAGCATACGTTCGCTGGCTTCCGCCGTGGCAAGGTGAACGGCTTCGTCTGCGGCGCGGCCCAGCCTGCCCGCCCACCAATAAACCAGCGCCACCAGCGGAAAAATCACCAGCGCGATCAGCGCGATACGCCAGTCGAAGTAAAAGGTAATCGCCACCACCACCAGCGGCGTCAAGGTGGCGCGCATGAGCGGGCTTAACTGATGGGCGGGCAGCCCGAGGATTTCCATCACCCCCTGACTGAGCAGCACGCCAAGCTGGCCGGTATTGGCGGGGCTGAACCAGCCCAGCGGCAGAGTCACCACGTGGTCGCCAATGCGGTGACGTAGGATATTCAGTAGCGCTATGGCCACCCTGAAGCCGCCCAACGAGGCAACGTAGTTAAGATACCAGGCGAGCAACGTAGCCAGCGTGAGCGGCAATAACCACCACGTCGCCCGGGTGATATCATCCTGCAATAGCGCCTGGACGATCGGCACAACCATCGCAAAAGCGATGCCCTGCACGAGGCAGAAAAGCGCCATCAGAATCAGGTAACGTCGCAGAACCCTGGCGTTATCTTTGCCCAGCAGCGACGAGAGACGGGTCAGCAGCATACCTCCTCCTTTGATGGTGAGAACTGGGCCTGCCACAGACGCGCGTATTCGCCGTTGTTAGCCAGCAGCTGGCTATGCGTTCCCTGTTCCACAATACGTCCCTGCGCCAGCACCACGATATTATCGGCGTTAACCACCGTCGCGAGGCGGTGAGCCACCACCAGCAGCGAGCGATTACCCTGTTGAGAAATGAGCCGGGAGAGCGTGTCCTGTATGGCGGCCTCCGACTCGGCGTCAGCCTGCGCCGTCGCTTCATCCAGCACCAGCAGCTGCGGCTCCTTGAGCAGCGCTCTGGCAATACTCAGGCGCTGCGCTTCCCCGCCCGACAGGCGGGCATCTTCACCATAAACCGACTCATAGCCGCGCGGCAGTTGCAGAATGCGTTGATGGATATTGGCCGCCTGCGCCGCGGCAATCACTTGCCGATCGGTGGCCTGCGGATGGCCAAGGGCAATGTTGTCTCTGATGCTGAGCCGCAGCAGCCGCACCTCCTGAAAGACGCAGCCAATCTGGCGATAGAGGTGGTCGGCCGCGATATTCGCCAGATCGACGCCCCCTAGCATAATCCGGCCGGCGTCGGGTTCGGCAAAGCGCAGAAGTAGCTTCGCCAGCGTTGATTTGCCCGCCCCGGATGCGCCAACCAGCGCCGTTACCGTACCGGGCTCCAGCGTCAGCGATACGTCATGCAGAATCTGGCGATCGGGCCCGTAGCTAAAGCTGACGCGCTCAAAGCGCACCTGGCTGCCCGCATTGAGCATCACCCGCTCCGGCTCCTTTTGTTGAGGGATCGCCAGTAGCCCGGCCAGGCGAGTAAAAGCCCCCTTCGCCATCTGTAGCGACTGTGCGCTGCTGCTTAACGTGCCAATGGGCACCGAGATCCCCAGCCCCAGTACCGCAAACGGCAGGAGTTGCCAGACCTCCATCCAGCCGAGATGAATAAAGGTGACGCCGCCAACCAGCACCAGCAGCAACAAGGTGATCGGCGCGATGATCACCCCAGAGAGGCTTTCCGGCTTGATCAGCGGGCGTACCCAGTCGAGGAAGAAATCGCGAAAGCTGTCTACCGCCCGACGGTACGCCTGATGAGCAACGCCATGCTGGCCGAAGGTTTTCACCACCGGTATGCCTTGGACAAACTCCACCACCGAGCGATTGACCTGCTCCAGCTGCTGGCCGTACTCCGCCATTTTGGCCTGGCTGGCACGCATAATCCGGCGATAGAGCAGAAAAAAGAACGGTAGCGGAATCAAGGAGATCAGCGTCATCCGCCAATCGATGAACAGCAGGTAGCCGTAGACGCACAGCAGGGTGGCGGCGGCGTTTGCCAGGTTCAGATAGGAGTGCGCTACCAGATGATGAATGGCGGTCACGTCATCCTGCATACCCTGCTTAATTCTGCCGCTGCTGTTGGCGCTGAACCAGCTGAGCGGCGCGTGCGCCATACGACGCGCTAGCTGGCGGCGCAGCCACAGGGAGAACGCGTTGTCAGCGAGATGCGTCGTGAGATCGGCCAGGCCGCGCAACGCCAATCCTCCGCCCAGGCAGAAAGCGGATATTTTCACGATATGCCAGGCGAGGGCCGCGCGATCTGCCTGCGCGCTCATCAACACCCGCGCCAGTTCAGTCAAACCAATCAGCGGGGCCAGCACCAGCGCCGATGAACCTACCTGAAGCACTACCGCCAGCGCAATCCAGCCGCGAACCGGTCGTAGTAGCCCGGCCTGCTGAGGTTCAGTCTCGCATGTTGAAGTCATCACAAATCTCCTTGTCAAACACCGCGCCTGGATCAGCGTCACCGCCGCTGAGATGCAGACCTGCGGTGCAAATCTGTCTGGCTGCCGGTAAATCATGGGTAATAAAAAGCACTGCCATGCCCTGCGCCAGTAGCTGACTCAGCAGTTGCAGAATCGTGCGGGCGCTGAGCACATCCAGCGCCGAGGTCACTTCATCGCAGATAAGCACGCTGGGCTGACCCGCCAGCGCCCGCGCCAGCGCCACGCGCTGCTGTTCGCCGCCGGAGAGCTCTCGCGGCAGGCGGCGGGCGTAATCGCCGGGCAGTCCGACCTGGTGCAGCAGCGCGGCCACACTGCCTGGGTGGGATAATCGGTACCGATCGAGCGCCTGCTGCAGCTGCCGCCCAACGCTGCGCAGCGGGTGCAGCGAATGAGCTGGGTCCTGAGGCACCAGCGCGATGGCGCGCTGCTGTTCGCGGGAGCGCCGGCGCACATCGCTTGCCAGCGGCCGATCGTCAAGGGTGATAGCGCCCTGATGGGGGGGATTTAGCCCCGCAAGCGAGCGCGCGAGGGTGCTTTTGCCAATTCCGGATGGCCCGGTGACCGCAAGGCACTGCCCCGGATGCAGCGCGAAACTCAGCGCCGGCATCGCGGTCCGTCGCGAATCCCCTGAATGCCAGTGCGCAACCCGCAGCAGCGGCTCACCCTCAGTGGCTACCGGTCGCGAGAAGGTCACAGGAGACAACCACGCTTGCAGCAGCGGACTTTTGGGGGTGGCAAAAAGCTGCCGGGTGTCACCATATTCCAGCTGCTGCCCGTTATGCAGTACCAGCATCCGTTGCGCTATCTCCGCCACGGCGTTGAGCTGGTGACCGATCAGCAAGAGGGCAAAGCGATATTGCCGCTGTAGCTGACGCAGTTCCGCCATCATCTGCTCACGATGTCGCCGATCTAATCCGGCGAAGGGCTCATCGAGAATGAGGAGCAGCGGGCGCTTCAATAACACCCGAGCCAGTGCGACCCGCCGGCGCTGCCCGCCGGAAAGCTGGTGAGGGAAACGCTGCAGGAAAGCGTCATCCTGCGGTAATCCGAGCGAAGCCAGCATCTCGCGAATGGCGCTGGCATCACCATGATGAAATTCATTCAGCTGACGCCGCACCGACATACCCGGCGTCAGCTCCTGTGCCGGGTCCTGGCCAAGCCAGGCAGTATGCCTGAATCTGAGCTGCCGGAGCTGGCGAGGCGTCGCCTGCAATACCTCGCATCCGCAGCAGATAATCCGCCCGCCGGCGTGCCGCTGCCCGGAGGTCAGGTCACCCAGCAGCGCCCGCCCAAGAGTGCTTTTCCCCGCCCCGCTGCCGCCAATCAGCGCCAGCGAACCACCCGCGGCCAGCTCAAAGTTAATGTCCTGCAACAGCGCATCGCCCTGCGGGTTGCGGATCGTCAGGCCGTATACCTGCACCACCCAGCGCATCAGCTCCTGCTCCAGCGGTCAGTCTGCAAACTGATGGCCACCACCACCAGCGCGATACCAAGCGCAGGTAGCAGCGCCGCCCATGGGTTTAGCATCAGTCCGGGTAATCCGTCGCGCACCATTGACGCCCAGTCGATCCCGCCGGGAGTGGCGATACCGAGAAAACTGGCCGAGGCGAGCAGGTAAATCGCCGCGACATAACGGGTTGTCCCATCGGCCAGGATACCGGGCACAATCACCGGCATGACTTCGCGCCACAGCAGTAACGGCAGCGTATCGCCTGCCGCACGCGCGACCTCAACGTAACCGGTATCGAGGACGAGATCCGCCAGCGAACGTACGTAGCGCAGGGTAAAAGGGATATTGAGTAACGTCATCCCGATCAACAGCGCGACCTGCCCGTTGCCAAAGGCATAGATGACCCCGATCAGTACCAGCAGCGGGGGCATGTACAGCAGCGGGTCCAGTAACACCACCAGCCTTCTCCCGCGATCGGGCAAAGCCACCAGCAGCAGCGCGCACAGGCTGCCTAAAAATGAGGAACACAGTGCGCACAACAGAGGGAACAGCAGAATATTGTGACCACCGCTCAGCAGACGGCTCAAAACATCCCGTCCCAGGCCATCGCTGCCCAGCCACAGCGTTTTATCCGGCAGTTGCCAGGCCAGACCGAGGCTACGCTGTGGGTTATAGGGGGCCAGCCACGGGCCACAGATAATCAGGGCAATCATCAATAAAGCGACGATTCTCACGAGCGCCTCCGCCAGGGATCGAGCCAGACCGCCAGGATATCCGCCGTGAACCAACACAGGGCGGTAATCAGCGCCAGCAGCATCGCTACTCCCTGAAGCAAAATAGCATCGCGGGTATTCAGCGCCGTCAGCAGCAGCTCGCCGAGGCCGGGAAAACCAAATACGCGTTCCACCACCACGGCGCCGCCAATCAGGTAGGGTAAACTGGCGGCAAACAATTGGGCCAGCGGCCCCGCGGCCTGCGGCAGCAAATGGCGGGCCACCAGCGTCAGCCCGCGCACGCCGTTAAGGCGGGCGCTGAGGATATTGGGCGCGGCCGTTAGCCTTATCAGCGAGGCGCGTATCATACGCAGCAAATAACAGCCGCCGATCAGTGCCAGAGTCAGCGCGGGGAGAACCAGAATCGACCACTGGTCGCTGATATTGCCGGAAGCCGGCAGCAGGGAGACCGCCGGGAACCACCCCGCCCCAACCGCCAACAGCAGGATCATCAGCGTTGCAACAATAAATTCCGGGGTGCTTAATCCGCTCATTGCGATAAATGAGAGCAGCCGGTCCTGCCAGCGATCACAATACATTGCCGCCAGTACGCCGCCGGTGCCTCCCAGCAGCAGCATCCCGCAGGCGGCCAGCAGCGCCAGCAGCCCGCTCCGTCGGGCGGCGGGAGCGATAATATCGGCTACCGGCTGTTGGCTGGTGATAGAGATGCCGGGATCGCCGCGCAGAATATCGCTAAGCCACTGCCAGTACCTTACGGTGACGGGCCGATCGAGACCGAACTGATGCCGCAGCGTCTGCAACGCCTGCGGGGTGGCGCGTTCACCCAGTGCCTGCACTGCGGCATCTCCGGGAGCCAGCGCCAGGGTGAAGAAGATCAACATGCTCGCCAGCCACAGCAGCAGCAGAGCGCTGAGCAGACGCCAGAGAACAAATTTGGCCATCATTGGCCGGCCGCCATTCGGGCGCGGCGGAACAGCGGGATCCCCTGGTTGAGTTCAACGCCCTGCAAGGCCGTCACCGCCGCCGAAAGCCCATCGCGATACCCCCAGAGCAAATACGGCCCCTGTTGCCACAGCTGTTGTTGTAACCGGTCAAGCTGCTGTTGTTGGCGCTGCGGATCGAGCGTTTTACGCGCCTGCTCTACCCCTGCCGCAAAATCGTCCGGATACCACCCGCCATAGTTATAGGGGTTGTCATTACCGAACAGCATCGGGATCGCCGCCAGGAAGGGGCGATTTAACGCGTACATCGAAAGCATCTGCGCCTGATGCAGACGCGACATATCCCCCAGATAATCGGCCGCGGCCACCGTCTCAACCCTGAGGGTAATGCCCACGTCGGCCAGTTGCTGGCGTAATAGTTCCGCCGCGTCGTTCAGCCCCGGAGTCAGATCGGCGGTCAGCAAGGTCAGCTGCGTGATCCCTTTTTTGCGCAGCAGCGCCTGCGCCTCGGCAGCATCGGTCCGGCGCTGAGGGAGCTGGCTGTCAAAACCGCTGAGCCCCTGGCCGAACACGTCATTCCCGAGATAGCCATAGCCGCCGAGAACCACAGCAAGCAGCTGCTGACGGTTGACCAGCGTTTTCAGCGCCTGCCGGACCTCAACGTCGTCAAACGGTTTGACCCTGGTATTCATGGCAAAGTAATAACCGCTGGCATTCGCCACGCCGCTGCGGATGATTTGCCAGCCCTGACGTCCGTCCACGCTGCGGGCGCTGCTAACCGGAATATCAAAGGCATAGTCTGCCGCACCGCTCAGCAGGGCGTTTACCCGCGCCGTGGCATCGGCCAGCGGGCGAATTTCAATGCGATCAAACCACGCCGCAGGCTGCCATGCGTAAGGGTTACGGCTGAGCAGCGCCCCGTTCTGCGCGTTGAAGGAGGCGACCTGATACGGGCCGCTGCATACCGGGATCACCGCATCGCCACGCCCCTGCTTCCATACCATGCTGGCGGCGGTCAGCACGGTGGTGACCAGATCGGCACGCGGACGGGTAAGAACCAGCTCCAGCTCTTCGGCATTCACCACGCGGCTGGCCTGCATATCGACATCGCTGAAGAATCCGGCAAAGCCGGGAGAGGCGGCCAAGAAGCGCAGGCTCGCCAGCACATCATCAGCGGTGAGCGGCGATCCATCGGAAAAGCGCACCCCGGAACGCAGTGAGACAGTCCAGCGCGTGGCATCCTGATTGGGGGTAATGGCACGACTCAGCTGATAGTCTGGACGGCCCTGCCTATCCGCCACCAGCACATCGCAGACGTTACCGCTCACCACCCAGGGGTAATAGGTTTGCGCGCGCCCGTAATCGAGCGTTTCGCTCTGGCTGCCCAACATCACCACCCGGAGAGTCCGGTCAGCGGCGGCCTGCGCGGCGGGCAGAGCCATTGTCACACCCAGGAACAGCCACCCTGGCAGGCGTAATTTCATCATAGTTGCATCCGGGTAAACTGAATGATGCGCCCGAACACCATCCGGGCGCAGCGGGTAATCAGAATTTAATTTGCGTGCCGACGCCCAATACGCGGCCATGTCCAACGGTGACCGCCTCGCTGCCCGGACCGTAATACAGACCAATGTACTGCGGGCGTTCATCCGTCAGGTTTTGACCAAAGACGTAGACATCGAAGGAGGAGAATTCCAGACCCACTTTGGCGTTGTAGAGTTGGTAGGCATCAAGCTTGAAGTGGCTGCCGACATCCGCTTCACGACTGCCGACGTACTGATGCTGCGCCAGGGCGAAGATATTCGCTTCCGGCAGCCCCAGCCAGGCGGCAGAATCGTAGTATTGCAGCGTCAGGTTGGTGTTGAATTTTGGTACCGCCGGTACCCGGTTGCCATTGCGTGCGCCGGATGAGGCCGCGACATCTTCCGAAACATTGCGTAATTCCGTATGGGTGTAACCCGCCCCACCGCTGACCTTCCAGTGCTCTGCCAGCTGCAGCGAGCCTTCCAGCTCCATGCCGTAGTTACGGGTATCCATCGGCTTCGGCACAAAGGTGAATGAGGCGGAATCCAGCGCGAACAGGTTTTCATCTTTTACGCTGTTATAGAACAACGAGGCGTTCAGCTCGGCACGCCCCTCGAGGAAACGGTTTTTGCTGCCGATCTCGTAGCTCCAGGAGGAGGAGTCCTTATAAGGCTCATCCTTCAAGCCGCTGGGCGCGTTGTTGGTAAAATTAGGGAAACCGCCGCTTTTCGCGCCGCGGGCGACGCTGGTATAGATCGTCGAGTCATCGGTCAGGTCATAACTCAGCGCCGCACGGCCCGTCACCATGTCGTAATTCAGCACCCCGCTTTGATTGAAGGAGGCCACCGTCCCGGGGAAGCCGTTGGAACGGTACAGCGATTCATAGGTTTTACGGTCATGGGTATAGCGACCGCCTAACGTCCCTTTCAGTTTTTCGGAGCCAAACAGCGGTACCGTCACCTCGCCAAAGGCGGCATAGCTATCGGTGGTGTAATCCCCGTTACGCGTACCGTTGGTGGAAGCGAAGAACGCGGAATCATATTGGGTGGTCAGCTTGTAGCTATCATGCAGATAGTTGATGCCGCCGACCCAGACAATATCCGCATCATCGAGGCTACTCAGGCGCAGCTCCTGATACAGGCTGTTCTGGCTTTCGTCATAAGTACTCCAGTCGGTGGCTGGAATAAACGCCGACGTCGGCATACCGAACACTTTGCTAAACGTCAGCGCCTCGGAGTTATTGGTCAGGTTTTTAAAATCGTAATGGTTCACCGCGGATACGGAGGTGAACTGCATCCGATCAAGCTGACGGCTGGCGGTTAATGACAGACCGGAGATCTCGCGATCGACCCAGCCTTTAGGATCCAGCTCCACCGTGGGGAAGTTCGGGCCATTTTTGAGAATGAAGTTTGACGGCGTGTTGTTGTCCCGCTCGTAGTTGCCGGTCAGCACGAAGCGGGTACGATCGTCGGGGGTGAAGACCAGCGAACCGCGGAACACCCCGGTTTCCACCTTGCCCAGCTTGCCACCCGGCGCGTTGTTATCCACATCGGCGCCCAGGTTAGAATAGGCGGCGGAGAAGCGCCCGCCCAGGCGGTCCTCAATCAGTGGTCCGGAAACCGTCAGCTGGCCCACGTTCTCGGATTCACTGTTCAGGCCCGCTTCCGCACGCAAGGTGCCTTCAAAGGTATCGCCAGGCTGGCGCGTGGTGATGTTAATCGCCCCCGCCTGGGCGTTGCGTCCAAACACCGTGCCCTGCGGGCCGCGCAGGACTTCAATCCGTTCAACATCCAGGAAACGCAGATCCGCACCGAAGGCCGGTTGCGGCACGCCGTCGATATAGGTCACGACCGACGTATCATCAAAGCCGAGCGGCTGGGCCATCGGCCCGACCCCACGGATCGACATATAGGTTGAGCGCATATCCCCCAGTGAGCTGAAGCTGATGTTTGGCACGTCACGGATCAGGTGCTCCACATCATCAATGCGCCGATCGCCCAGCGTCTGGCGATCGAATAAGGTCATGCTGACCGGGACTTTCAACGGATCCTCTTTCACCTTAGGAGCCGTCACCACCAGAGTTTCTTCTTTTTTGCTATCGGTGGTTTGTTCCGCGGTAAAAGCCGGGGCTGAAATCGCCAGGCCGCACAGCAGGCAGAGCGGTTTAATGGTGCCAGGTAGATTTTGTTTTAAGCGAAACTGGTGTGAACTGGTGCGCATGACCATCCCCATGGTGCTGAAACAGAAACAAAAAAATCGTTTTATATCTGTCACAATTATATGGGGGTGGTCCTGCGACACCCTAGTTAACTCAGCTATGAGCAAAGCCAAATGAGTTATGTTTTCAGCCAGTCAGAGGCTGAGAGAATCGCGCGGAGGCATACCAAATTTGCGGCGATAGGCGGTAGAAAAGTTACTGGGATGCTGATAACCCACATAGTAGGCGGCCTGCTTGACCGTCCACCCTTCCGACTCTAATCCCTGACGGGCCCGGGTCAGGCGCTGGTCGCGCAGGAAGGCAAAAACCGACTGCCCCATGACCGCCTGGAACTTGCTTTTCAGTGCGCTGACGCTGATGCCAACATCGCGCGCCAGGTCGCACAGGCAGTGGTTGCAGTCCAGTTCGGTGACCAGCTTATCCCGCACCTTCAGCATCCGCGCCACGTCGCGATGCGGCGCCATCACCCCCACCTGGGGCACATCCTGATTGGCCGCGCGCAGCACCTGGGCCATCAGATCCAGTACGCAGCTATGGGTCTGCAGCCGACCAATCACGCAGTTATCGCAAAAGCCAAACAGCTCATTGGCCCGATCGATGGTGTACTGCGGTATTATTAAGCTAAAGACATGGTTACGTTGCAAAATACGTTCGACCTGATCCGCCAGCTCTTTATCGCTGATTCGTTCGGGAGCGGCCTGAATCACCAGACTACGGCAGTGATGTCCGCGCGGATTGCGGCACCACAGGCGCATACGATCTTTGGTGGCAATCACCTTCGCCATGCCCCGTTCTGCCGGCAGCGGGCTGCCGTCATCGAGGTGATAATTGGGCTCATCGCCGCCGAGGGTCAGTAAAATAGTCAAACAATGCTGAAGCGTGCCGCTGCGATGATCGTCGCCGTTGGCGGTCAGCTCATTGAGACAGAGGTTGACGCCATAGGGCAGCGTGACCGTTTTGATTGTCCCTTCAAACTCGCCAGACTGGCGAACCGAGCGGTTGGCATTTGCCAGCTCGTAGTCATAGCCCCACTGGTGCGCCATATCGGTTAACTGCTGCAGAGAATGTAACTGGTGAGTGGATTGCATAAAAAACCCTCTTTTGTAAGTACCCGGCTGGCGAAGTCGCCGGGAGCTTAGTTCCCGAAACGAAACTCAGGGAATCATCATACTGGGGTTTATAAATATGTAAATAATAATCATTATCAATTAATGGCGCTTGCCTGACGCTCTGCCCATGCAACAAACTAACGAGGGCAGACTCTACGATCGCCGCATTACGGAAGCGCTCTTCTCAGCCAGGAGGGCGCTTCCGCAACGGGTCAATGAGCCAAAACATCAACAGCTCTCGCGCCGGTTGCGTCAGGCATCATCCCTCATTTCGCCTGCGAAACCACCAGGTAAGGCGCCACGCTGGAAAGCTTCTCGCAGGTCTCCGTCAGCTCACGTAATGCATTCGACTGAGCAATCACCCCGGCTCCGGCCTGGATCCAGCTTCTCCGCGCATCCTGAAATGCGCTGCGCAGGACCAGTGCCGCTTCGAACGATCGTTCGCCTTCCAGCATCAGTATCGCGCCGGAGTAAAGTTCACGCGGCACCGCCTCCAGGCGGAGGATGGCAGCCAGCGCCGGGAGCTTGGGAATACCGGATGCGGTGATCGCCGGGAACAGCACATCAAAAGCATCCCAGGCATCGCGCCCCGACGCCAGTTTGCCGCACACCTGAGACCCCAGATGTTGCACGCTCCCTCTTTCGCGTACTGACATCAGATCGGTGACCGCCACCGAGTCACGCACGCACAGCGTTTCCAGCTCCCCAATCGCCGCTTTGACCGAGATAACGTGTTCCACAATCTCTTTGCTATCGCTTTGCAGCTCAGCCCGATTGTCAGCATCTTCTCCCGCCGAACCGGATAGCGCGCGGGTGCCGGCCAGAGGTTCGCTGGTGACGATATCCTGCTCCACCGTCACCACCATCTCCGGGCTAAAACCGGTCGCGGCAAACGCCCCCTGCTGCAGCAAGAAACTGCGCGCCGGGGTATTGGACATTCTCCCGCGCCAGAGGGTCGCGGGCATGTCGATGCGCTCGGCCAGCGCCAGCGCACGCGACACAATCACCTTGGTGTATTCACCGGCGGCGATCTCTTCAAGCGCGCGCGTCACCTGGTGCTGATAATCTTTCCCCTGCGCGGTGAGGTCGGCCAGCAGCGCCCCCCCGGCCGGCGCCGGGGAGATGTCCTGTAACTGCCGGGCGAGGTGCCGACATTGGTCAGCGCTGTGCGCCAGGATTGTCACTTCCCCCGCGTCAAAAACCAGTTCATCACGCGGCACCAGGAGAGACAGCAGCGGCCACTCCCCGGGCGGAAACGCGATCCCACGAATGCAGGCCGCGTAGTTAAATCCGGCCATACCGAAAACGCGTTGTCCTGCGCCGGCATGCTGCGCACGGAACTGACGGGCGTAGTGCGCCAGCGACGAGGTAACGGGCGCTGTCCGACAGCCCTCTTCGCTTTCGGTTATGGCCTGTGAGCCATCAGACGAAAGGGTTAAACTCGCCCGTTTACCCAGGCCAACATACCAGCATGGCGGCCGTTCATAGACATAGTAATCCTCCGTCGGATTCTGCCGGATAAGGCTGACAATCGCGGCCAGGGTCCGCTCTGCGGGCAGATTGAGTCGAAGTTCGCTGCGTGTATCCGTCATGTTGACTCCTGAAAGTTAAACCGCCAGCCGGGCCGCCAGCGCTTGTTTATTGATTTTGCCAATCGGCGTCAGCGGGAAAGCATCAACCAGCGTCAGCCGATCCGGCCATTTAAATGGTGCGATCTGCTGCCGTTCAAGAAACGCCCGCATCTCGGCCAGGGTGAGAGGGGAATGGGCGATGACGACCGCATGGATCGCTTCCTGCTGCTCAGCGAGCGTCTCTGCCAGCACCGTCACGTCACGTACCAGCGGATGCGCCCGCAGGCACTCCTCGATTTCATCGGCGGCCACCGACTCCCCGTGGCGGTTGATGGTGTCGCGGGTTCGCCCCTCCACCAGCAGCTCGCCGCCGGGCAGCTGCCGTACCCGATCGCCGCTGCGGTAGAATCCCTCGGCGGCAAACGCCTGACGATTGTGTTCAGGCGCGCGATAGTAGCCGCGGATGGTGTAAGGCCCGCGAACCAGCAACTCCCCGGCCTGCCCGCGCCCCACCGGCAGGCCCTGCTCGTCAACCACCCGGATCTCATCCTCGTCGCATAGCGGTCGGCCCTGCGTGGTGGTAATCAGCTCAGGCGAGTCATCCAGCCGCGTGTAGTTCAGCAGCCCTTCCGCCATGCCAAACACCTGCTGCAGCTGGCATCCCCAGCGGGCCAGCAGCCGGCGGGCGGCATCGGCTCCCAGCCTCGCGCCCCCCACCTGAACCAGCCTCAGCGAGCTAAGGTCGGGTTGCTCCCACTCCGTCGCGTCCAGCCATAGCGTTGCCAGCGAAGGGACCAACGCCGTGAGCGTCACGCGGTGCCGATGAATCGCCTCAAACGCATCCTCTGCGGCGACGGTGGCCGGGACCACCACGCTGCCTCCGCGGGAAAAGATCCCGAGGATGCCCGGACAGGCGAGGGGAAAGTTATGCGCCATTGAAAGCACGGCCAGGTAGCGGTCATCCGGCTGGACATGGCAAAGCGCGGCGCTGGCGCGAAAGTTGTAGTGATAATCGGCGTGGGTGCGGGGGATCAGCTTGGGTAAGCCGGTTGTACCGCCGGAAAGCAGCAGCAGAGCAATATTGTGGGGCGCATCGCCGGGAGGCAATCCCGCCATCGCCGGCGCCTGGCTGGCGGAAAAACGCCGCTCTGCCGTTGAGAGCAGGCAATGGCAGTCAGGTGCCTTAGCGCACAGGCTCTGCGCCGCAATTCCCGCCTGTTCGCCGTCACTCAGGAACCAGCGCGCCTGCGCCAGCGCCAACACGTGCAGGATTTCACGCTGGCGGTGAGCCGGTAGCATCAGCACGGGCACCGCCCCGTTGAGGATCGTCGCGAACAAGGCCACCACGAAATCGGCCCCGTTGGGCAACTGAATGACGGCCGTTTCCCCGCTTTGCATCCCTCGCTGCCGGAGTTCACCGGCGAAACGACAGGCCTGGTTGATTAACTGGTGATAGCTCCAGCTGCGGTCCGGTTCGATCAGGGCGGTGCGGTCACCATACTGCCGCCATTGCAGAATCAACTGGCCGAGCGTTTCCGGCTGCCAGTAGCCGCGTTGCGTATAGCGCTCGGCCAGCGCCACCGGCCAGCGCATCTCCTCCGGCAGGATACGACGATCGGGGGAAGCAATAGATTCAGACATACAGCACCCCCGCCTGCGCGGTCAGACGTTCCGCATGCAGCCCGGTTTCGCGGGCGAGATCGTCCAGACCAAAGGTATGCCAGACGCTCCGGTTACGGATTACCTGCGTGGCGCAGGGGCCGCCGCTTACCGTCCAGCATGAGGTCAGCAGCATGGTGTCGTCGGGTCCCGGCTCACCCTCGAGGGTTGCGTGATAGTGACGCTGGCCGATCGTTTCACTGGCCAACGTCATCGTCGGCAATACCATCGGCTTTTCGACCGGCAGCAGCTCCACGAATACCGGCGCGCCGGGTGCCAGCCGCGGCAGCAATATTGACCACAGAGCCTGACGCGCCGGCGTCGTCAGATGTCCCAGCACCCCGAAGGCGACGACCGCGCCCAGGCGCTCGGGTAGCTGCAGCTTGTCCACCGTGTCCGGGATAATCGTAACGCGCCGCCGCATTTCCGGCCTTTGCGCCACGCAATGGGTCAGCACCGCGCGCATGGCCGGGGCCGGCTCCACCGCCAGAATATCCACCAGCGGCACGGTTTCGGCTACCGCCAGCACCGTTCGTCCGGTGCCAGCGCCGATATCCAGCACCGGGTCGCGAATATCGGTGAATGTCGACAGCCGCTCGCGCAGCGCGGTTTCACCCGCGGAGTGCGCGCGCCCAACCAGATCGTAAAACTCAGCGACCGGAGAGTAGAAGTCTTCCATAGATTATCCTTCACTGAACAAGGGTGAGAACTGCCGTAATGCCTGCCGCACGCAGGCCACCACGGCGGCACGCTGGCTGGCAATGAAAAAGTGATCGCCAGGAAAACGATGCACGATACTTTCAGCTGAGGTATATGCCGCCCAGGCCTCGGCCTGTGACAGAGGCAGTTCACCGTCGCCTTCGCCGCTCAGCACCACTATCGGGCAGGTGAGCAAACGCGCGGGCTGCGGGCGGTAACGCTCGATCAGTCGGTAATCATTGCGGATCGCCGGTAGCAGCAGCTCCGCCAGCTCTGGCTGTTCGCGCAGCGTCTGGTTATCGTCGCTGAGGCGCAGCAGTTCCTCGATAATTTGCCGATCGCTCCCCAAATGAATGCCGCTATCCAGCGGATGAAAATCCGGCGGCTGGCGGCCTGAGACGATCAGCAGTTCCGGATGCCGGCCGAGGGCGGCCAGCGACTGCGCCAGCTCATGGGCGATGGCACCGCCCATGCTGTGTCCCAGCAGGGCAAAACGGCGCCCCGCCAGATGCGGCAACAGCTCCTCCTGCAAGGCGGTCAGCAGCTCGGGCATATTGTCGATGAAGGGCTCAGCGAAGCGGTCCTCGCGTCCCGGATACTGCACCACGGCCAGCTCCGCCTCGGACGCATCGAACAAGTAAGGCCACGGGCGAAAGGTACTGGCCGCTCCGCCGGCATGGGGTAAGCAAACCAGCAACAGCGGCGCAGCGGGTGCGGGCTGGTAAAAACGTAAAAAATGCTGACTCATCGCGGGGTCTCCTCAGTTAACCGATCAATAAGTGGCAGGATGGCCGGCGTGTCGGGATAAATCAGTTCTGGCGGCCCCAGCACCGATGACACCCGATGCCAGAATCCGGTCACGCCCAGCGCCCATTGCACCTGCTGCTGCGCCAGCGCAGGGGCGTCGATGGAACGCTGAAAATCCGCTACCGCGCAGTTAACGGCCTGCGGCCACAGCCGTTCAAAAATCTCGCTGAAGCTGACGGCTTCGCTGCCGGGCAAAAGGGTGCTGCTGGCTGCCGATAAACGTTCTGTCCCCTCGCCCTCCAGCACCAGGCGATGGGTTTCATCGCGATGGGTATGTAATCTGGGGCTCCAGATCGCCGGGCCGTGGGTATCCGCGAGTGCCAGTACGCCGCTTTCGGCGGTGATGGTCAGGCGGTGCAGCAACAGCGCGTGGTTGTCGGCGTCCGCCGGATGGATTTGGTTCTGCACGCGCAGCGTTAGAGGTACGCCGCCGATACTGCCGTGCAGGCAGGTGTAGGGCCCCACCTGGCGAGGCTCCATCAGCGCCAGCTGCGCCGGGCGCAGTTTTCCCAGCGCGCGCGCAATCACATCCAGCAGCGGGTAGAGAACCTGTGCGCCGCACACGCCTTCAATATATTGCACCGGCTGGCGCTGACGCAGAATCTCGGCCGCCTCGAGAAAGCGGCGGACGGGGGCCACAAAGGGGTAGAAGGCATTGATGCCAAAGTGGACGCGATGCTGGTGCGCCGTGCGCAGGCAATCGGCCAGCTCGTCAGGATGGAGCGGATGCTCCTGCAATACGTGAATGCCCCGCGATAACAGCTTACAGGCGATTTCCGCGCCCTTGCCGCCCGAGACTGCTGCTCTCACCACCACGCAGGCGAGATCTATATCGGCCGGCAGGCTTGCTACCGAGGTGTAGTGCGCGATATTCAGCTCACGGGCGTAGCCCGCGGACGCGGCAGAGCCGCTGGAAAGGATCCCGACCAGTTCAATCGCCGGATTGTTGGCCAGCGCGCGCAGATAAAAGCGGCCAAAGCTGGTACCACAGACAATCGCGCGGCGACGGGGTGTCGAAGCTGGAGTCATATCACCCCCTGCTCTGGCTGCCTGTCCGGCAGATACTGGCTGATGTGGGTGCCCGCATGCAGCCGCGTGATATCAGCCAGCACGGTCGCCGGGCTCAGGACGCGGTCGGCAAAATGCACGCCCGGCGCAATCTCGCCGCGCATCAGGCTCAGAACGGTACTGACGGCGGTGGCGGCGGTGAGCGCCAGGCTGCTGTCCGTGCGCACCACGACGCGCCGACGCGGCTCTCCCTCCTGCTGCCAGTCAAACACCATCTGGTAATAAGGGGCGTAGCCCGCCAGATCGATTTCGCTGGCCTTCTCCACCGCTGCGCGGGCCAGCGCGAGACTCTGCGATGTGCCATCCACCTTGCCGCGCAGCCCGGTCAGGGTTTCCCGCAGGCATTGACCGCTGAAAACGTTGTACCAGCTCAGAGCGGAGAGATGATGGCGCAGCGCCAGCCGTTCGGCGTCGGCGCTCAGCCAGGGCAGTAACGTAACGTGACCGCTGAAATGCGCCAGCGTATCCGTCTGCTGCGTTGACAGAACGTGGCGCGCGCGACGGCCGAGCCGCCAGCCGGCACCGGCTTCTCCGTACCAGTAGTCGCTGCCCTGCAACGCATTGCATTGTTCATTTAGCGACAGCACCAGATCGGCGGCGGCCGCGCCGCTCACCCGCTCAATGCCGCCGCTGTAGACCGTCAGCTCGCCGCCGGCACGCTGGCTCATCCAGCCCGGCACCAGATTCGCCAGCCCGGGCAGCATCCCGGCGGAGAGCACCGCAGTCCAGTGCTTATCGCCGGCAGGTTGCTCCTGCAACAGATGCCATGCCGGGCCATCGCCTGAGACATCCACATAATGCGCATGCGCCGAGGCAGCAGCACGCGCCACCCGATCGAGCACCTGATAGGAGGGACCAGTGCAGTTCACCACCGCGACACAGCCCCGGCAAAACTCGCGAAGCGCCTCCTCCTGCCATAGATCCACCGGCCGAGCCTCCGCATCCAGCCGCGTTGCCAGCTGCCGCAAAGGATCGCGACGGCGACCGCCGAGCCGCAATGCAAATCCTGCCTCAGCCAGCCAGCGGCTGACATAGCGCCCTGCGCCGCCGGTGGCGCCGAGTACCGCGATGATGCTGTCGTTCATCAGGCTTCTCCCGGCGCGGCGTGGCGCGCGATCAGCGCAGCTAGGGTCGGCGCATACTGACGAGCCAGGCAGCTAAAATGGTCGCCGGGCGTGTCTTCAACAACGAGTTCCCCCAGGCACAGTCGGCGCCAGTAGTCGTGAACGTCGCCGGGCGTACCGGGCAAGAGAGGATCGCTTTCGCTGTTACGCAGCAGAATGGTTTTACCAAACCAGGGATCGGGGCGATATTGCCCCACTGACGCCATGCTATGTCCGAACAAAGCGTAACGACTCGCAAACAACGCGCTGGCTTCATCCTCCTGATGGTAGGCCCCCTGGGCCATGCCGGCCGTCTGCAGCGCCTGCAGGCGAACGGCCTGCGGCTGCCGGAACCAGCGCGTCAGCGCCTGCGCGACCTGCGGATGGCCGTCGAGGCAATCAAATGCGTCTTCGGCGATACGCTGCGGGGTCCGCTGCAGGATAGCGCTCACGGCGGCGGCCAGCGCCGGCTCCTGCGGCAGCCCCAGCTTCTCGAGGTCGGCCCCGATCGCGCGGGCAAACACGTAATCCACCAGCCGCGCGTCATCCACCTGCGGCGGCTGATACGCGCTGATGACCACCAGCTCGCGCACGTTTTTGCCGCGCTCGCTGAGCTGACGGGCGATTTCCGCCGCCAGCAAGCCACCGAGGCAATATCCCAGCAAAGTGAAGCTTTCCCCCTGCGCTGACAACGCATCGGCATAGTGACCGGCCAGCGTAACCAGCGCCTCATGCGGCGCCAGCGCCATAAACGCCTGCTGGCTGGGCAGTTCGAGACCAACACCGCGGGCAAATAGCGACTTGTCCAGGCTCGCCAGCAGATGCTGATACGGCTGGAGATTGCCGGTACCGGCGTGAAGCAGCACGCAGCAGTGGCGGTGATAATCCTGCTGGCCCCAGAGTGGAACCAGCACGGCGCGAGCCTGCTGTTGCTGCTCACCCTGCGTCGCGCTGCTGCGTAGCAAATCCGCCAGCGCCATCACCGTGGACTCCCGCAGCAGATGGCGCAGCAGGGTTTCCCATTCGAAATGGGCGGCCGCCGCGACCCGGGCGCGCAGACGTCCGATCATGCGAGATAACAGCAGGGAGTCGCCGCCCAGCGCATAGAAGTCAGCATCGCGCTGCACGTCCGCCAGCCCCAACACTTCCGCCCAGACGGCAGCAATCTGCTGTTCCAGCGCGTCGCGCGGGGCGTTACCGCCGCCTGCCTGCTCCGCCTTGCTCAGCTGCTGCGGCGCGGCGCTCAGCAGCCGCTGACGATCGGTTTTACCGTTAGCCGTGCGCGGCAGACGATCCAGCAGATGCAGATGCGCAGGCACCATATAGCCCGGCAGCCGATCGCGCAGAAAATCCCGCAGCTCATCGCCGCGGAGGCTGGCGCGGTCCGTGTTGAACTGGGCGATAAATACCCCTTGCCCGGAGCTGGACAGCGCGCTTTCCGCCGGCGGGGCGCAATCGGATATCGTCGCCCCCGCCTGCGCCAGCAGGTCAAGCCACTGCTCGCGGGTAAAGAACGTTTGGTCGGTGGTGGCGCGCAGATCGGTAAAGCCCGTCAGCTCCGGGAAGAACTCCATCGAAACCAGCAGCGGGTAGTTATGACGACGGAAGGGTTCGATAAACACCAGCGTACCGCCGGGCGCCAGCAAGGAGGAGAATTGCGCCAGCACGTCACCCGCGTTGCGGGCGTTATGCAGCACGTTGGCGCACAGGATCACATCGAAGCTATTCGCCGCCATCCCCTGCCGCCCGGCATCTTCGTTCATGTCAAAAATGCCGTAGTGCATCCACGGATAAGGGGCGAAGAGCTTACGCGCTTCAACGAGGAAGAACTCTGACAGATCGGTAAACCAGTATTCTGGCTGCCAGGGCGCCAGAGCAGGCACCAAATCGCTGGCGGTCCCCGCCACGCCGGCCCCCACTTCCAGCACCCGTAACGGGCGGGGGCTGGAAGCCGCCAGCGCCGCGATCGCCGCAATCACGATCGCGTTCATGCTCTGGCTGACCAGGTTATCCCGGTAGGCCGCGTGGGCGGTCGACAGCTCGCCTTCCGGGAACAGAATACCGCGGACATCGGTTTCGCCGCGCAGCAGCCCGCTCAGGCAATCGCTGCAAACGCGGATATAGTGCAGCGTCTGGCTGCCATATCCGGCACGCTGCTCAAGCTGTTCCACCTCGTGCCAGCCCTGCTGCAAGGTGGCCGCATCGCAGGGGATCAGCTCTGCGTAGCGTCCCTGCGCGTCCTGGTCCTGGGTGAGCGCACCGGCGCTGACCAATCCGGCCAGCCAGCGGCGCAACAGTCGCTGATGCACCTCCGCCACCCCGGTCGCCTGATAGATCTCCTCCAGCGCGTGACGGGAATCGGTCGCGGCGAACAGGCCATCCTGGCGCAGGCGATCGGACATCGCGAGAATCGCCACGCGATCCGCTCCCGCCATTAACGCCTCGAAAGCTGCACCATCAATCTGCTGTTCAATATGCCGTGCACGCTGCCGGGCGCTTTCCATCGCCGGCCGACTGCTGGGCTGCTCGCCCGCCGCCAGTTCCGCGAATCCCAGCAGGTTGCTGGCGGTGCCATGACCTTCCGTCAGGCATACGGCCGCATCGGCGACCGCCGGGTGTTGGCGCATCGCCGCGGCGATTTCACCCAGCTCAACGCGGTGTCCGCGGATTTTGACCTGGCTATCGACCCGCCCCAGAAACTCGATGTTGCCATCCGGCCAGTATCGTCCCCGATCGCCGGTCAGGTACAGGCGCCGCCCGTCATCGCGGGTCACAAAACGCGCGGCGGTCTTCTCTCTGTCCATCCAGTAACAGTCCGCCAGCCCGTCACCGCTGATGGCGATCTCGCCGCTGACCCAGTCGGGGCGATCGTGCAGGCGCTCATCAACAATATGCAGTTGCTGATTGGCCAGCGGCTTACCATACGGGATGCTCTGCCAGGACGGCGCGACGTGCGTGACCGGATGGAATACCGACCAGATTGCCGCTTCAGTCGCGCCGCCCAGCGCTATCAGTTGACCATCGGCTGAGATGGCCTGCAGTTGTTCCAGCAGATTGAGCGGAACCCAGTCTCCCGATACCAGCGCCAGGCGTAGCGTCGGCAGGGGCTGTTGCGTATCGGCCAGCATCTGCAGCTGGGCCGGCACGCTGTTCCATAGGGTGACGCCATATTGAGCGATGCATTCAGCCCAGTGTGAAGGGTCCGACTTTCTCGCTTCCTGCGGATAGACCAGAGCGCCTCCCGCCGCCAGCACGCCAAACAGATCGTACACTGACAGATCGAAACTCAGGTTAGCCACCGCCAGGACCCGATCCCGGGCGCCCACCGCAAAGCGACGGTTGATATCGGCAATCGTATTCCAGGCGGCATGATGGTTAATGACCACGCCCTTCGGTTCACCGGTGGACCCGGAGGTATAGATAATATAGGCGGGCTGATGGAGACCAATTCTGAGTGGCTGGAAATCACCCGCCGACGTCTCCGTCCGCCAGGCGATCGGTTCTACGTCCTCAGGCAGTTGTTCAGGATCGTCACAGATTGCCCGGCGCACCCCGGCGTTACGCAAGATCGCCTCCCGACGGCGGGCAGGCTGTTGCGCATCAACCGGTACGTAGCACCCGCCGTTGAGCAGGACGGCAAGAGGGGCGAGCGCATGGGCCCGCCCTTTCCCGCACATCACCGCGACGGCTTCGCCTGGACAGTGCCCCGCCCGCTGCAAATCCGCCGCCAGTCCGTAAGCCCGGGCGGCCAGCTCGCCGTAAGTCATGCTCCCTTCATCGTCCCACAGCGCAATGGCATCCGGCTGCCGTTCCGCCTTATCCAGGAATCCCTGCTGTAGCAGCCGGGCAAAATCTGGCTGGCTATCCGCGTTAGTCTGTTGGCGAACGGCGGCTTGTGCCGCAGGCAGCGTCAGCAGCTGACGCTGGTTAAGACAAGACTCCCCCTCCTCCAGCAGCCGCTGGATTAAACCGCTGAACGCATCAAACGCGTGCTCAATAAACCGCGCGGGGAATAGCCCCTCGCGCGAGTCCCACGCCAGCATCATGCCATCGGGCTGGGCGGTGACCTGGCAGTCAATCAACACCTGCGGGGTTTGGGTTAAACCCTGCTCGATACGATAGCGCGCCGGGGCCGCCTGCCGCTCCCCCTGGCCGAGCGTGCTGGTAAACACCACCGGCATCAGCACCGCCTCACCATGATGGCGCGACAGTTCGCCCAACGTTTCCAGACCTGAGAACGCGCTATGGTCGAGATCGGCAAACAGGCGCTGATTGAGGGTCAGCAGCTGTTGAGCAAACGCCTCATCCCCACGCAGATCGACCTCCAGCAGCGTGACGGAGGTGAAATCCCCGACCACCCGTTCAAGGTCATGATGCTGCCCCTCGCGGCGGAAAATAGGCAGATTGAGCGTGAAGTGGCGGCTGTCGCTGTAGAACCCCATCACCTGCGAGAACGCCCCCAGCAGCAGCGCGTTCAGCGTCACCTGCGCCTTCGCGGCCAGCTGGTTCAGCCGCTGGCGCTGTTGATGGGACAAACGCAGATGGCGACGGACAAAGGTGGCTTTCTCAGCGGCGGCGCTAACGGGCAAGGCCGGAGCATTGGGAAGCTCGGGGATCCGCTCCCGCCAGTATTGCTGCGCCTTACGATAGCGTACGCCCTGGCGCGCCGCGCGCCGGGCAATCACGTAGTCACGGAACCCCAGCGAGGGCGCGGGCAGCAGCGTCTCGGGGGCAAACAGCAGCTGATCCAGTTCATCCACCAGCAGATAAAGGCTGGCGGAATCCACCAGGATCAGCTCAATCGACAACAGCAGGCGGGTTTGTCCTGCCGCGAGGATAGTGGCCCCGGCAAAAAGCGGCCAGCGCTGGTAATCCGCCGGGGCAGCCAGCATCGCTTCGCGCAGCTCAGCGATACGCGCCCCGACCTCTGTGGTGGGCAGGTCTGGCCATTCGTGTTGCTGCGGCTGGAATAGCGGCACCTGCGGCAAAACGCGCTGGAATCCCTCTTCCTCAATCACCACCCGCAGCATGTCGTGGCGAGCAATCAGCTGATTAAGCGCCCGGCTGAGCTGCGCAGGCGTGACGGGCCGCTCGAAACAGATCTCCAGATACCCCCGGCAGGCGACGCCGCCGAACGCGAACGCGCTATGGCGCCCGACAAAATAGGCCTGCTGCGCCTCCGTTAAGGGGAAAGGTGCAAAACGCGCATCGGGATCGGCCTGCAGCGCTGCCCCGCTCTCCTGCTGCCTGAGCCAGTCGAGGATGGCCGGTTTATGGTCGCGCAGCTCCTGCATAATGGCTTCGGTCATCACGCCCGCGGGGGCGCGAAAGCGCAGCTGGTTCTCTTCCTGCCATAGCTCAATGCCCTGGGTTTCCAGTCGTACGATAACGTCAGAAATTTTCACAATAAACCTTCTTCCATACTGTTTTTGTCAGCCAAATGCCTTTCGACGGATGCGCAAAGGCCCGAGAGGGTAGCGTCAGCAAAAAAATCTCGTAGTGTCAGACGGATACCGAAGTGTTTGCAGATTTGCGCCACCAGGCGGGTGCCCAGTAGCGAATTACCGCCAGCGCTGAAGAAGCTTTCGCCGGCATGGCCCGGGTGCGCGCCCAGCACCTGCTGCCAGATGTCCGCAAGCGCCTGCTGGTGAGGGTCGTCCAGCGACAACGCGGTTTCCGCGGTCTGCGCGCTGAGCTGTGCCAGCGCCTTGCGATCGATTTTGCCGTTAGCGGTGAGCGGCCAGTGGCTGAGAGAAGCGATGGCCGCAGGGATCGCCCAGCCAGGCAACAGGCTACGCAGCCCGCGCTGCACCGCGTCGATTGCTGCCTCGCCCTCATAGAAGGCGTACAGGCTGGCGCTGACGCCGCTCCCCTTGAGTAACACCACAGCGCGGCGTACCCCCGGACAACGCTGCAGCTGCTGCTCAATTTCACCCAGCTCAATGCGGTGGCCACGTAACTTCACCTGACCATCGCGTCGCCCGAGGAATTCGAGGACGCCGTCGGGGCGGTAACGTCCTATATCGCCCGTGCGGTACCAGCGCTGCGGGTAGTCGCCGCTAAAACTGGCCTGGGTCAGATGCCGATCGCCACAGTACCCGCGCGCCACCCCCATCCCGCCAATCCACAGCTCCCCGGCCACCCAATCCGGCAGATCGCAGCCCAGTTCATCCACCACCCTGAAGCGTTGATTGCGCAGCGGTAAACCGTAAGGGACCGATGTCCAGTCGCGCGGCGGCCGGGCCGGAACCGCCCAGGCGTTGGACCAGATTGCGGCTTCCGTCGCACCGCCCAGCGCAATGGTCCGGCACTGCGGCGCGATAGGTTCCAGCCTGGCGGCAATGTCCGGACTAACCCAATCGCCTGACAGCAATGCCAGACGCAGGTCCGGTAGTTCAGCCCCGCGCAGCTGCGCGATTTCGAGCGTCATCTCCATCAGCGTGGGGACGCTGTTCCAGACGCTGACCCGCTGCTGCTGCATTAGCGCCAGCCACCCCTCGGCATCACGATGCTCCTCTTCCGCGCTGAGCACCAGCTGCGCGCCCTGGCTCAAGGCGCCGAAGATATCGAAAACCGACAGGTCAAAATCGAGCGCGGCCACCCCCAAAAACACATCCTGGCTGCAGATGGCGTAGCGCTGGCAAATGTCGTCAACGGTGTTACTGGCGCTGCGGTGTTCCACTTCCACGCCTTTGGGTTCACCGGTCGATCCGGAGGTAAAGATGATGTAGGCCAGGCTGGCCGCATCAGGCAGCACCGGTTCAGGCAGCGGCGCGCAGTTGAGTAGCTGTTGCAGGGGAAGAGATATGGAGCCGTCCACGCAGCCAATCGCCCGCTTCGCCTGCGCTTTACGGCATAGCAGTGCCTGCCTGGCGGGCGGATGTTTGCCATTGACGGGCAGATAGGCGGCGCCCGCCGCCAGCACGCCCAGCACCGCCGCTATCTGTCCGACGCCGCGCGGCAGACCTATCGCCACGCAGTCGCCTTCGTTAACCCCCTGCAGCTGAAGACCCGCCGCCACCGCAAGCGCGCTTTCCCGCAGCTCGCCGTAGCTGATGGCGCCGCTCTGCCCGTCCCACAGCGCTATCCGCTGCGGGTGACGACGCGCCTGCTCAAAGAAGCCCTGATGCAGCAGTACCGGGCCCTGCTGCGGTGCGTCGGTGGCATTGATCCGCTGGCGAACGCTCCGCTGAGCGAGCGGCAGCTGGCGCGGCGGCGGCAGCTGCCAGTCGTCGTCGGCCAGCCGCTGCAGGGCCGCACAATAGCTGGCAAACATCTGCTCCACCATCTGCGGCGGGAACAGGTCCTCCAGATAATCCCAGCTCAGCAGCAGGCCGTCTTCGAGGTCAATCACCTGATGATCCAGCCACACCTGCGGCGTCTGAGACAGCGTAAAATCGGGCCAGGGCGCGGCTTTCGCCAGCGCATCGGCCACGCCGAGCATACTGGTGAACACCACCGGAACCGCGCGCGTTTCCCCGCCATGATGCTGCGCCAGCTGCCGCATCACGCTGACAGCGGAGACCTCCTGATGATCCAAATCGCGCCAGATTTGCGCCTGCATCCGCTGGGCATGACTGAGCCAGCTCTCATCCGCCCGGGCGTGGTACTCCGCCAGTATCAGCGAGGTAAAGTCGCCGATAACCCGGTTGATATCAGGATGGAGCGGCTTGCGGTCAAACAGCGTCATATTAACCACCAACGAGCGCTGCCCGCTCCAGCGGCTCAACACCTCGGAGAAGCAGGTCAACAGCAGCACCGAGGGGGTGATTTGCGCCTGGCGCGCCCGCTGCAGGATCTTTTGCCACTGCGGCGTTGCCAGCCTGGCCTGCAGGCGATGGAATAGAGGCTGAGCCAGCGTCTCCGGTTCAACCTGCGTCGGTAATGCCGGCGCGGCAGGCAACGAAGCCAGCCGCTGCTGCCAGTATTGCCGGGATTCCGCGGCGGTCCCCTGCTGCTGGCGCAGGCACTGGTAATCGCGGAACCCTACGCCGAGCGGCGGCAAAGGCTGCTCAGGGTGCTGGTAGTAATGGAACAATTCGGTGAACAGCGTCAGCATGCTGAGACCATCGACAATCAGGTTGTCGAGCAGCACGGCCAGCCGCAGCTGGCGATCGCCGTAATGGATGACCTGGACGTCGTAGAGACGCCCGCTGTCGGGGGCAAGTTTCTGTCGCGCCATCTGTTGACGCAGTTCATCCAAAGAAGCGGCGCCCGGATGATGCTGGCGGAAGTGGTAGAAAGGGACCTCCTGCATAATCTGCTGCTGGCCGTCTGCGGTGATGCGACAACGCAGCATGTCATGACGCAGCACCAGCTGATGCCATGCCTGCTCCATGCGCGCGAGGTCCATACCCGGCAGTTCATATTCGTTGTAGCACTGCGCCGCGATATCACCGAGCGTGAACGCCTCCTGGCGGCCCAGCCAGTACGCCTGCTGCACATCAGTCAGTGGGAAGGGCTGGTAGCGGCAGGTTGCATCATGCGTTAGCACCGGCTGCTGCGCCGTTGCTTCACGTTTCAGGCTGGCAGCAAACGGGCGTAGCTCAGGGGTGCTAAACAGGGACGAGAGCGCCCCACGGAAACCAGCCTGCTGTAGTCGGCTCATCAGGCGGGTTGCCACCAGACTATCGCCGCCAAGGCTGAAGAAGTTATCGCTCACGGCAACCTGCGGCACCGCCAGCAGCTCACGCCACAGCTGCGCCAGCAGGATCTCCGCCTCGCCGCTGATGGGCAGTGGCTCACCGGCATGTGCTGCCTGCTCCAGCCGCTCGGCAATCTGTCGGCTGATAGCTTCACGATCGACTTTGCCATTGGCGGTAAGCGGAATCTGGCTGATTTGAATCAGGTGCTCAGGCACCTCATAATCCGGCAGGCTGGCCCGCGCGGCGTGTTTGACCGCTGCGAGGTCGATCGGCCTGGAGGCGACCAGCGCCGCCGCGAGCTGCCGCGTTGTGCCGGTTAACACCACCGCCACGGCGCTCTCCACCTGCGGCAGACGACTGAGCGCGCCTTCCACCTCGCCCAATTCAATGCGGTGGCCGCGGATCTTGACCTGATTATCGGCCCGGCCAAAGAACTCCAGCACGCCGTTGGGACGATAGCTGGCGACGTCGCCGGTGCGATACCAGCGGCGTTGCTGCCACGCGACAAACTTCTCTGCGCTGCGCTGTTCATCACCGTGGTAGCCCGTCGCCACGCCGGCCCCGCTGACCCACAGCTCGCCTTTGACCCAGTCCGGGCAGTCACCTCCCTGCTGGTCCACCACCCGGCACTGCATATTCGCCAGCGGGACGCCGTACGGCGCCGATGCCCACCAGGGATCGTCAGACTGGATCTCATAATACGTCGAGTGAATCGCCGCCTCGGTCATCCCGCCGAGGGAGACAAAACGCGCCTGCGGCGACAGCTGCCATAAATCCTGCGGCAGCTGGCGCACCACGCGATCGCCCCCGACCATCACCAGACGCAGCGCCTGAGTGAGTCCATGCGCCTGAGCCGCAACGGTAATCATCTCGATCAATGCGGGTACGGCGCTGATGACGCTGACCTGCCAGCGGTTAATTAACTCTACCCAGGCGGCGGCATCACGGCGCTCCGCCTCGTCCACCACCACCAGCGAGGCGCCGCGCCCGAGGAAGGTGAAAATGTCGTAGGCTGAGAGATCGAAATCGAGGGCCGACAGGGTGATGGAGCGATCGCTGTCGCTGATGCCAAACCGCGCCGCGACGGCATCAACGGTGTTCGCCACCGCGCCATGACTCACCACCACCCCTTTGGGGGTACCGGTTGAACCGGAGGTAAAGATAATGTACTTCGCGGCCTCCGCGGGCTGCACAAGGGGCGCGTCCAGGGGGGGCGCCCGCAATGCCTCACTCAGGCTGGTTACCGCTACGCCCTGCGGCCAGCTGAGCTGGTGCAAGCTGTTTTCATCGCACAGCACCCGCTTTACCCCGGCATCGCGATAGACCACCGCGCGGCGCGCTTGCGGTAAACCGATGCCGGAGGGAACATAGCAGCCCCCCGCTGCAAGCACGCCCAGCACCGCGACAATTTGCCGGGAGCCTTTGGCATGAGTAATGGCGACTCTGTCGCCGGGTTGCACCCCCTGTTGCTGCAGATACCCCGCAACCGCCAGCGCCTGCTGCGCCAGGGTGCCGTAATCCATCCGCCCTTCCTGGCCCCAGAGCAGCGCGTCGGCGTCCGGACGTTGACGGGCCTCGGCAAAGAAGCGCAGGTACAGCGGTCGCGAATCCGGGAAGGAGAAAGCGGTCTGATTGATGAGCCGGCGCACCTGCTGCTGGCTCTCCGGTAAGGGGAGCGCCACCGGCTGGCGCCAGTCGGATTGGGTTAACTGCGCCACCAGCTGGCAGTAGCCGCTGAACATCGCCTCGATCATGCCCGCCGGGAATAACGCCTCCAGCGCATCCCACTCCAGCAGCAGACGCCCGCGCGACTCGCTTATTTTTGCATCCAGCCACACCTGCGGCGTTTGCGTGATGGCATAGATTTGTTGGGGGAAGGCATCCGAAAGATCGAGAGACGCGTCTTTATCCAGCCCGATAACGCTGGTAAACACCACCGGCATTGAGGCCATGGTCTGACCCTTCTGGCGGGCCAGTTCGCGCAATACCCAGATCCCGGACACGCCGCGTTGCGCCAGAGCCGCCCCTTCCTGCTGCTGCAGGCGACGGGCCGCGGCGAGGAAATCACCTCCGGCGCTGCTTTGATAACCCAGCAGCAGAATGGAGGCAAAATCACCGACCACATGGTTAATCTGCGGGTGGCGCGGCTGACGATCGAACATCGTCAGGTTAATGGCCAGCGCGGACTGGTTGCTCCAGCGAGCCAGCACTTCGCCATAGGCGGCGGCCAGCACCACGCTCGGCGTAATGCCGTAACTTTTCGCCACCGCCTTTAACTGCTGCCAGCGGTCGGGAGATAGCTCGTGACTCCAGCGGCGAAAACGCGGCTGTTGCAGGGTTTCCGGCGCGATCGCCAGCGGCAGCGCGGGACGTTCCGGTAACGTTGAGAGATGCTGCTGCCACCACGCCTGTGCCTGCCGCTCGCGCTCCGCAGCGGGCTGATTTTGCACGACATAGTCGCGGTAGCGGATAGCCAGTTCCGGCAGGCTGGAGCGGGGATCGCGATACAGCCGATCCCATTCAGTAAACAGCACCATGATGCTGCGGCCATCCAGCATCATACTGTCCAGGCTGACGAATAAACGCTGGCGCTGCGCATAATGGGCGACATGGATGGCGAACAGCGGCCACCGACAGGGATCGTAAACCTGATGCGACAGCGTTTCGCGCAGGGTTGCCAGTTCAGCCTGCGCATCTTCATTCAACCAGTGCTGCTCAATTTCCCACGCCGGAAGCTGCTCCGCGACCTGCTGCTGCCCCTCCTCCGTTACGCGAACGCGCAACATGTCATGACGCAGCATCAGCTGACGCCAGGCCTGTTCCAGCCGCACGACATCCAGGCCCTGGCCGTCGAATTCAATGTAGAAGTGCGACCCTACCGCCCCCAGCGTCATTTCCCCGGAGCGACCGATCCAGAAGGCGCGCTGGATATCGCTGAGCGGGAACGGTTGATAACGATTGGCTTCATCGGCGCTAAGCGGCTGGTCAGGCACCTGATGCTGGCGTCGGACATGGCCACAAAATGCCGCCAGCGTTGGCGTGGCGAAGAGTTCGGCCAGGGGGGCGGTAAGGCTTTGCTCGTGCATTCTGGCGATTAAGCGCGTGGCGATCAGACTGTCGCCACCCAGCACGAAGAAATTGTCCTCGCGCCCCACCTGCGCGACCTGCAGCAACTGCTGCCATAGGGCGGCGACCCGTTGCTCAATCTCCCCTTCGGGAGGCAGAAATTGTCGTTCAGCGCTCGCCAGCTGCCGCTCTGCCTGCTGCTGCAACGCGCGACGGTCCAGTTTACCGTTCGCCGTCAGCGGCATTTCTGCGAGGAACTGATAGTGTTCCGGCACCGCATAGGCCGGCAGCTGCGCCTGTAGCCAGCTGCGCAGCGTGGCATGGCTCAGGGGTTGCAAGGTCACCAGGCTGGCGCACAGCTGTCTGGCCGCCGGCGATACGATGCCAACGCTTGCCTGAAGCACCTGGGGATGGCTGAGTAACGCGGTTTCAATCTCACCCAATTCAATACGGTGGCCGCGTATTTTAATCTGCTGATCGGTACGCCCAATGTACTCAATGATGCCTTCAGGCCAGTAGCGAACTCGGTCGCCGCTGCGATACCAGCGGCGGCCAGCATCCTCAACAAACTTTTCCGCGCTACGGACGGGATCCTTCAGATAACCCAGAGCCAGGCCGGGTCCGCTAACCCACAGCTCGCCGCCGACCCAGGCCGGGCAATCGCGACCGCGGTCATCGACGATACGGCAATGCATATTTGCCAGCGGCTGCCCGAAAGGCACCGCTGACCATCGCGTATCATCCGGTTGCAGGACAAACACCGTTGAGTGGATAGCGGCTTCCGTCATCCCGCCCAGCCCGACAAATGCGGCCTGCCCGGTCAGCGACCACCAGCGCGAGGCCATCTCCGCCGGAATGCGATCGCCCCCCATCATCACCAGACGCAGCGATGGCAGGGGGGTGTCGGCCGCGGCGGTGAGGATCATATCCAATAGCGCCGGAACGCAGCTGATGATCGTGACCTGCCAGCGCTGTAACAACGCCACCCACGCGTGGGCGTCCCGGCGCTGGAATTCATCGACTACCACCAGGCCCGCCCCGCGGCTCAGGCTGGCGAAGATATCGTAAGCCGACAGGTCAAAATCCAGCTCAGAAAGCGAGATGGTGCGATCCGCCGACGTGAACCGGAACAGGCCGTCGACGGCATCAATGGTATTGGCTACCGCGCCATGTGAAACGGCCACGCCTTTTGGCGTCCCCGTCGATCCGGATGTGAAGATCGCGTAGATGGCCTGCTGAGGCGAAACCGGCAGGCACGATGGCAATGGCGGACTGGCGAGCGCCGCGCTGAGCGGCACCACGGCGACCCCTTCTGGCCATGACGGCTGGCAACCGGGCCGATCGTCGCTCAGGACCCACTGCACGTCAGCCGTCTGATACACCTGCCGGCGGCGTTGTAACGGCACATCTATCCCGCAGGGGACATAGGCTGCGCCGGCGGCCAAAATACCCAGCGCGGCGATAACCTGGCCGATGCCCTTCCCCATGCTGACGGCAACGTAGTCGCCTGCCTTCACGCCCTGCTGCTGCAGATATCCGGCAACGCATAGCGCCTGATGCGCCAGCTCGCCATAGGTCAGCTGCTGCTTGTCCCCCCACATCAGCGCAATCGCCTGGGGCCGCCGTTGAGCCTGGTCGAAAAAGCGCTGATGGAGCGGAATATCCGATGCGACAGGCGCTTCGGGCTGAGGGAATGAGACCAGCGGAACCGGCGTGGCAAGCGGTTTCCGCCAGCTGGCGGGATCGTCCAGCAGCGCAAGCGTACACTGACGGAACCAGTCAAACATCGCGTCAATAGCCTGGGGTAAGAACAGATCGGCGCGGAAATCCCAGTTCAGCAGGATACCTCCCTGATACTCTGTGGCCTGGGCATCCAGCCACACCTGCGGCCCCTGCGAGATTGACCAAACCGGGTCGCCCAGCGTCTGCCTGACCTGGGGTTCATACAATTCACCCAGCGCCAGCGCGCTGGTGAAAACCACCGGAGCCAGTACCTGTTCGCCATTTTGCTGGCGGGCCAGATCGCGCAGCACCTCCACGCCGCCGTAGGTCGAATGCGCCATTGCCTGATGCAGCTTTCCCTGGAATCCTCGCGCCTGGGCAATAAAGTCAGGCTGACTGGCAGGTTCAATCGTCACCAGCACCGAGCTGGAGAAATCACCGACCAGCAGATCGACCTGAGGATGGTCGGAGTGGCGGGAAAATACAGGTAGGTTAAGCACGAAGGGAGCGGCTCCGCTCCACAAACCCACTGCCTCAGAAAACAACGTTGCCAACACGACCGGAACGGTCAGCCCGGCCTGTTGACTCAGCTGCGACAGCGTCTGACTTTGAGCTTCATTAAGACAAAAGTGTTTGCGTTCAGTACGGGGAACAGCGCTGGTGGTGCGCAGCGGTAAGGCCGGCGGACCGGCTAAATCGGCTAATTGCTGCTGCCACCAGCGGCGATCTTCCTGCCACTGCGACTGCTGGTTTTCACGCTTTTGCCGGAGATAGCTCTGGTAGCTGAAATCTAGCTCAGGAAGGGATGCGTCGGGCCGGGCATAGAGCGAGGCCAGTTCGCGCAGCAGGATGCGCAGACTGGCGGCGTCACCCGCGATCATATCGAGATCCAGATGCAGCCGGCTACGCCGTCCGGGCAGTTGCGTCAGTGCCAGCATCATCGTCTGGCCCTGTTCGATATCCAGCCGCTGGTGGGTGTAGCGTCGACGATATTTTTCCAGCCGTAGCGCCACTTCCGTCGCGCAGAGGTCGGTTAAGTCATTCACCTGTAGCTGACAATCTGAAACCGCGACGGTGTGCTGTAACCCTTCGCTATTGATACGCATCCGTAGCATCGGATGGCGGGCTATAAGCTGCTTAAACGCCTGATTAAGACGCTCAGGTTCCAGCTCCGCCCCATCAAGCTCGGCATAAAAATGGGCGCAGACACCGCCAAGTTGCTGTTGCTCCTGGCGACCGATCCAGAAGGCATGTTGCATCGCCGCCAGTTCAAAAGGGGCTTCGCCCGCGTTGACGTGCGTGGCTGGAGGCTCGGTAATGCTATTGGCCGCCCGCACAACGGCAATCCATTCCGCCAGCGTTCTTTTTCCAATCAGCTCGGTAAACCTGACGGATATACCTGCGCGGCGCAGTTCGCTGGCCGCACGCATAGTGCGCATCGAATCCAGGCCGTGACAGATTAAGTCACTTTCGTCATGCAACTGCTTTGAGGGCACACCTAACAGTCGGGTTAACAGACTTTTTAACAGCGCTTCTGGCGAACTCATGGTGGTGATATCTCCTGTAAATAGCCGAAAACAGGTTTCGGCTATTTCCTTGCCGATGAGGAGATATGTTGGTTTTAATCACTGTCTGCCGTCATGCGTTATAAGTTATGCCTTAAGACATTTGAATATGCGAAGGGCCAAATAACAGCACCGAATATGTGCTCTTCACTCTGAAAAGTTGTGAAACTCAAAACCGTTCCGCTCAGCGCTGCAGGCGCCGGAGATCCATTGCAATGACGTGGATAAGTGTTCGCCGTATCCCCGACAAATGCCCTGCCTGGCACAGAGGCTAATTTTCCCCAGCCGACGCCTGACATCTTAAACCACAATAAAATTGCTAAAACATGCTGCTCCGTATAGCCTAAATAGAATATATCCCCAGCTTCAACCATGGTCTCATTTCACTCATGTTTGTATTTACAAAAAAGCTACCTGATGGCAAATTCATGCGCTCACATAAAACCGGCCATCTAATTCGTCAACCCTCAATAGGTGTCTGTGAGGTAGCGTTTCAAACAAGCAACTATCGCGATGAGCTATTCACGGAGCATTCGATTCCGTTTCCAGAAAAGCTCTTCGCCGCGGTAGTAAAGCGTCGCTGCGAATATCTGTGCGGGCGTCTTGCCGCGCAAACGCTATTAAACGAAAGGCAAATCTATGCGCAGGTCGCCCAATCAGCGGAAGGGGCGCCCATATGGCCAGAGGGATGGCTTGGTTCTATTTCTCATACAGAACGCTGTGCGATAGCGGTTATCGCCCCGCAAAATAAAGTATACCTGCTCGGTATTGATATTGAGAATTTTAACCCCGAAGCGCTGGAGGAAATAGCCGAAACGATCGTTCAAGAAAGTGAGCGGAAACGCCTGAGGGAAAGTGAAATAGATTATAACACGGCATTACACATCGCGTTTTCGGCAAAAGAGAGTCTCTATAAGGCGCTATATCCTCAGGTGAGGAAAGTTTTCGGTTTTGACAGCGCTATAATTACCGATATAAACACGCGCAATCAAACCTTCTGTATTCAGCTGACGTACGCCCTGACGCCCGCGCTTGCAGCGGGATTCCAGCGCACCGGTTATTATCAACTCGATACAGACAAAGTCATTACCGTTATTTACTAACCATGTCACTATTATCGTCTCAACCGATTTAATACCGATGAGAGATGTTGATAATAAAACTCTTATTTCAGCAATAAAACTGATGACCATGACAAAAGATCGCTAAAAATGAATGGTTCATTTTAGCGGGATGCTAACAGCCTCCCTGCCTGACGTCAGGCAGCTCAAACCCGCCTCATGGCTTCATCACGATGCGGCCCAGCGGTTTTGCGGTCTCGGCGAATTCGTGAGCCTCGGCAGCGTTGGCCAGGGGGAATACGCGGTCGATGACAACCCTGATGCGCCCTGCCGCTACGGCCTGCAGCATGTCGTCCACGCTTGAGCGAACTGCGGGCCTTGCAAAAAGAGGTCCCATGAATACCCCCATCAGCGTCTGGTTAGACTGCATGGGTGGCCACAGGTCGACAGTCAGGCTGCCGCCACCCGCATTACCGACGAAGACCAGACGACCTTCCGCAGCAAGCGCAGAAAGTGAAGCAGGCAGCGTTGTCCCCACGGGATCGATGACGAGGTCAACGTCGGCGCCGCGGGTGAGCTGTCGGACGCTGTCCACCACGTTATCCGCGGCGCGATCCACGACATGGTCGGCACCCAGTTCAAGCAGCCGGCTCCTGCGCTGTGTTCCGCTTGCCACGGCGATGACCGTCGCGCCCGCCTGTGAGGCAAGCTGCACGGCGGCGAGACCCACGCCGCCCGCTGCCGCCTGAATAAGGACGGTTTCTCCGCGGCGAAGCATACCCCGCGTGAAAAGGCAGTGATGTGCGGTGCCGAAAGAGATCGGTAGCACCGCCGCTTCTGCCGCCTCCACGCCATCGGGTATCAGCCACGTTCGTTCCGCGGGCACGGCCCAAAGCTCCGCATGCGAGCCCTGCATGTTAAAAGCAGCGACCCGGTCCCCAACCCTGCGGCTACGGACGTTCGCTCCGACCGCAATCACCGCGCCCGCGGCCGCGTAGCCGACGATCCATGAAGGATGAGGCGGCGGCGTTGAACGGCGGTTGATCAGATCCCCCCCTTCAATCGAGATGGCCTCGACAGAAATCAGGACGTCGTCAGGCCCTGCGACCGGATCGGGGATATCGACATATTTCAGGACGCCGGGCGCGCCTTCCGCATCATAAACCGCTGCTTTCACAAGTACTCCTCCGTCTCTCTGACCGCTCGGCAGTCACCACTGCCGCATGGCTGCGTAATGCTTACGGCAGCCTGGCAATCACTTTAATCTCAAACTGGAATCCGTAAAGCCACGTCACGCCGATCCCGGTCAACGTGGGGTAAGGCGCCTCCCCCCAATATTCTGGCAGGACGCTCCAGATAGCGTCGAGGTTCGACTCAGGATCGACGACGAAGAGGGTGACGTCAACCACGTCATCAAACGTGCAGCCCGCCGCCGAGAGAACGGCATTAAGATTATCAAATGCCAGCCTGACCTGCGCTTGTCGATCGGGCTCGGGCGAACCATCCTCACGGCTACCTACCTGCCCCGAAACGAACAGGAAACCGTTGGATTTGATGGCCGGCGAATAGCGATTGCGCTCATAGAGTGCCTGCCTACCGATGGGAAATACTGCTTCGCGTGCCGTCATGTTTGTACCTTTGCAATGGGGCGAAATCTGCCCGCTGAACATAAAGACACTTTACAGGAGCCAGATCGGGCGGATAAACAAGCGACTTTGTCCATCATTGTTTGTAAAATCCAAACAATCGCCGAAAAGAGAGGATAAGGAATGGATCGTTTCGATGCGATGCGCGCCTTTGCTCGCGTGGTGGAGGCCGGTAGCTTCACAAAGGCTGCCCAAACGCTGCATATGAGTAAAACCACGGTGACGCAGCTCATTCAGCAGCTGGAAGCGCGCCTGCGCGTCAGGTTGCTCCATCGCACCACCCGCAGGCTCGGCGTCACTCCCGATGGCGCGGTTTACTACCAACGCGTCATCCGCCTGCTGGCGGACATGGAGGATGCTGAAAACAGCCTGTCCAGTGCGGCGAATACGCCCAGGGGGCGGCTACGGGTGGATGTGCCCAGTCCGCTGGCCCGCCTTGTCCTGGTGCCGGCGCTACCGGCTTTCCACGCCCGCTACCCCGATATCCAGTTCGACATGGGCGTGAGCGACCGGGTGGTGGATTTGATTGGCGACAACGTGGATTGCGTCCTGCGTGGGGGCGAAATCAACGTCCAGTCCCTGATCGCACGCCACGTCGGCGATTTGCCAATCGGTGTGTACGTCGCGCCGAGCTACGTAGAACGCCTTGGTGTCCCTGCGCACCCGCGGGAGCTGGAAAACAGCGGCCATCGCATCGTGGGATTTTTGTCTTCGCGCACCGGTAAGATTGATCCTCTGGTACTGCGCAGTGAGAGTGAACGTATTGAAATCACGGGCAGCTATGTACTCGCCGTGGATGATGGCAATGCTTACCTCGAGGCCGGATTAGCCGGCTTAGGCGTGATTGCGCTGCCAATCTACATGGCGGCAGCGCATCAGGCTGCTGGCGCTTTAATTCCGCTATTTGAACAATGGCGTATCAGCCCCATGCCCCTGCACCTGGCGTTTCCGCCGAACCGCCATGTCAACGCCAAACTGCGAGTTTTTATTGACTGGATCGTTGAACTGATGCCGCTGCATGCCCCGTATTCCAACAATAAATAACTACATCCCAGCCATTCTCTCATCAGCGTCGATTGGTGGTCATTATGGTGGTCTTGACAGTATATGAATGCAGGTTTAGCTTATTTGTTAGCCAGTTACTGGCAAAGGCGATCCCAGTCAGAGGAGCCATATTAGAGAAGCCCGCTTAGGAAACTAAGCGGGCTTTTTGCTTTGGTTTTGATCTCACCATTTATCGTAATAGCGAGATTCTTAAAGCACCATTATGAATTTTTCATTCCCTCGCCCTGATTAATCCATTATAAAATAATTTGCTATCTATCTGATATTTATACTGGAATAGGATAAACGACATATCATGGAAGTTTCCTACATGCAGTAATGAAAAATCGGATATTTTTACAGTTAGAATGATTATTTGACTATTTTTTCTCTTTTTTTGAATGATTAATTCGAATTTTAATAAAAAAAATCCCAACTCTTTTATAATCAATTCACTAAGCAGAATAAAGCTGATGGTATGAATTTGGTTAAGCAGCCGCTACATGAGTAAGAATCTTTTCTTGATAATCTATAATTAGAGATTAAAATCACCGAAATAGTACCTTACATATACGCTAAATAATTCGTGTGGCAGGAAAGCGGCAAGCAAGAGAACTCTGATGAGTCAATGATTTGGGTGATTAAAGGTAGCTAACGCACATACAGTTTGTAGTATGGCGGGTATAATAATAGTTTGAGCATCGGCAGTAGCAGTTCTTGTTTATCTCATCTTGGGTAATCATTTAAAGTCGATCGGTGCTAACGAGCAGCAGTGAATTAACTCTGCGAATCCCAAGATATAACGGTTTACGGAGATAACATGACAAAATCAGTAATGATAGTTGATGACCACCCAGCAATTCGTGTCGCTATTCGTGCTTTACTGTCACAAAGCAATGAGTTTTCAACTATTTACGAGTCAGTTGACGGCAGTGAAGCCCTAGAAACATTAAAAAATAATCCTGTTGATCTGGTTATTATCGATATTGAACTGCCGAACTTTGATGGTTTTTCATTGCTGAAAAAACTACAGCAACGTGGTTTTACCGGTAAGTCATTATTTTTGTCCGCTAAAAATGAGCAGGTTTTTGCTGTGCGAGCATTACAAGCCGGCGCGAATGGCTTCATTAGTAAAAATAAAGATATTAGTGAAATTCTTTTTGCTGCACAGAACGTATTACGTGGGTATTCTTTCTTCCCATCTGAGACTTTGACCCAATTAGCTGGGCAACCCTCAAGTCATGATCCTGTCAATCGGGCTCGCTTGTTGTCAGAACGCGAGATTAATGTTTTACGTTACCTGGTCAATGGTCTCTCTAATAAACAGATTGCCGATGAGATGTTTATCAGTAACAAGACTGTCAGTACCTATAAAACACGTATCCTAACTAAACTAGGACTAAGTTCTGTAATTGAACTGGCGGATTATGCGCATACCCATAATTTGGTCTAGCTCAGACTGGTCTAATTTACCGCGTACCGCGTTATCTTTATATCGTTTGTTCTCTTTACGCATTTTACTGTGCTGTTTGCTATTACTAAGTGGGCAACTTTATGCAGCCCCAATGACAAGCCGTCAGGGATGTGATACTGGTCAACCATTGACAATACACAGTATCGCGAACAGTTACAGTGAAGACTTACTGCTGCCCCCGTCCACTGACGCGCGCCAATCAAGCCGGCGTACTGTGAAAGTGGGGGTGGTTATTGATGCTAATACACCCTTTGTCGTGAATCGCGATGATACTTCTATTGAAGGTATTGTTGCGGATTATCTAAAAATCATCAGTGATGCCAGCCAACTCTCTTTTCAGATGATTGGTTATTGTGATTATGGCTTGGTATTGAATGCATTAGAAAATGGTCAGGTTGATTTAATGGCTGGCACCCCGATGCCCGCTCAACCAGGGCTGATTGCTTCCCATGCTTTCTTTACTAACCGGCATGTGGAGGTTCGCAGCAAAAATTGGGATCCCACCAAACGCACCCATCCGGAAACGGTGGCCATCGTGAATAATGAGCCACTCTCACCGGAGTTTTTGTTTAATTATCATGCCGATAAAATCGTTGCTTATCCGAATCAATTGCAAGGATTACTGGCTGTAGCCTATGGTAATGCCGATGTGTTTGTCTCCAACGCCACATCAGCCAACTATTTGATTGACCAATTGCAACTGCTGACATTGCAAATTCGTAATTTTGCCCCTTATCACCCCGCCCCTTACACCTTTCTGGCGCTGGAAAAAAATCAAAAACTGATCGATTACATTAATCAGATTCTGGAATTACTGCCCAGCCGGGCCACGGGTGATATTCAACAGCGCTGGTTTGGCAGTAAGCATCATTACAATATTGATGCCAAATTACTTTTGACAGAACAAGAAGTTGCCTGGATTCAACATCATCCGGTGGTGAGTTATGTGGCGCCATTGGATCTGGCTCCGCTGATTTTTCGTGATCGCCAAACAGGCGAAATGGCCGGTTTTTCTATAGATCTCATTGATATTATTTCACGCCGAACCGGGATTAAATTTAAACCGGTTTATAGCAAAGATACCGGTGAGTCGATGCGTGATTTTATTGCTGGGAAAATAGATATGCTGCCCATTGTGGCAGTCCGTAATGGGCAATACGGCAACAACCTTTACTCCTTGCCTTTCGCCCAATCTTTGTGGGGCATCTTGACGCGAGAAGATCGCATTGATATCAACAACGTAGCGGATTTAGCGGGCAAACGGGTCGGTATACAAGCGGGCAGCACTTCCGGTGGAATTATTAGCAACCCTCTTTTAGCCCAAAAAATCACCTTTGTAGACGCGCCTGATACCATGACATTAGTGCGTTGGTTACAACAAGGAAAAGTCGATGCGATTATCAAGAATATGATGACCGCTAACTACCTGTCGGCACAGAACTTCACTCCCAATATTAAAACGGTGGCCGTCACCGGAGAAGAACCTTTGATGATGGCATTTGCCATCAGCCCGAAATTACCTGAATTAAAAGCCATCATTGATAAAGTCATTGAGTCAATTCCTCCGGAAGAGTTAGACAATCTGATCAGTGAGTGGAGTACATTCAAACCTAAACCGACCTCCTTTGATGAGCATTCATTGGAGAATGAATGGCTAATGTTGGCGCTAAAAATAAGCTCCGGTCTGCTGTTGGTCTTCGGCTTGTATCTTTGTTATCTGGTGTTCAATAAACGCCGCCAGGCCAAGTTGTTACAGGCTCGTTTACGGCAACAAGAATCCATTATTAATGCCCTGCCACTCGCTGTTTTTATTCGCACTAAAAAAGGTGAATTAGCGGTTTATAACAGTCACTTTGCCGCTGCACATCAAGATAAGCTGAACGACATGCTCAATCAGAAGACTGAGCAAGCCCACTGGCCAATGACCAGCCCACTTGATCGTGAGATAGATAAATATTGTCGTTATGTCTTACGAGACAGACAGCCCCAAATGGTGGATTTGTCTCTTGAGATCAACAAGGAATTGCGTGATATTTTCCTGTGGATTATTCCACTGGATAATGCGGAACGCAGTCTGCTGGGCGGCTGGCTGGATATCAGCCAACGCAAAACTGTTGAGCGCGAACTGGAAGCCGCCCGTGTCGAAGCCGAAAGTGCTAACCGCACTAAGAGTACGTTCCTGGCGACGATTAGCCATGAACTGCGCACACCAATGTACGCCATTATGGGGTTATTGGAGCTGGAAATACGCAGCGACCAGCCGGTGGATAAAAACACGCTGGTGACAGTTTCCAAATCAGCTCAATCACTGATGCTACTGCTGGATGACATCATCGACTCCGCCAAAATCGAAGCCGGGCAGTTGAGTGTTCACCCTACTGTGGTGGATTTCCGTCAGGAAATAGAGCGGATGTTCACGATTTATCAGCCTATCGCCGATGAACGCAATCTAAGATTCTCTGGCTGGCTGGATGACCATATCCCTGATTTGGTGATGGTTGACATGCTGCGGGTACGGCAGGTGATGGGCAATCTATTGGGTAATGCCCTGAAGTTTACCGAACAGGGCGGTGTGTCAGTGGATATCACCTGGGAGGCCATTGACGAGAAACATGGCGTAATGAATATCGATATTACAGATACCGGTATTGGCATTTCCCCTGCGGCACAGGCCACATTATTCCAGCCATTCAGCCAAGCTAACGAGGGTAAATCACCGCGTTTCGGTGGCTCCGGTCTGGGGCTGTGGATCTGTCATCAATTGATTCACAAAATGGGTGGGGAAATAACATTAGAAAGTCAGCTTGGCAAAGGAACCAGTCTGTTTATTGCATTGCCGCTGGAAATTGCCACAATCAGTGATTTGCCACCAGATTCAATCATTATTGACGTAGATGAAAATCAACTTAATCAGTTGAAAAACTTGCGTATTTTGGTGGTGGATGATTTACCCGCTAACCGCCAATTGCTACAGCAACAATTAGCCTTTATTGGTATCGAGCAAGTCATGAGTGCCGAAAATGGCGCTGAAGCTTGGCAAATATTGCAGCATTATAGTTTTGATGCTGTCATCACGGATTACAATATGCCGCTGATGAATGGTTACGAACTGGCCACCCACATCCGTAATAGTGCGACGATGAAAGATATGATCATCATTGGTTGCACCGCTGATGCGCGGGAAGAAAGTGCCACCCGTTGCAATGATGCAGGGATGAATGACTGCATGGTTAAACCCGTGACTATCGATACGCTGCGCACCACTTTGCTGCGTCAGGAGATTATTGGCAGTTATGTGGATACGGGACATCATCACACTGTGATTAATGATGTTACAGTGCAGAATCGCGGTCAGCAGGAAGAGATAAATTCAGGTGAGAGCGAATATCTTGTTGTTACTAAACAACAATCTCCTCTAGTAGCAGCGCAGGATAAACTAAAATCCCTATCGGGAGGCAATGCTGAAGTGGAGTTGCAATTATTACAATTTTTACTGGAAAGCAATATGCACGATACCGGGGTGCTGACACAACTGTATACGCGCCTCACTGTTGATGATGACAACACAGTTTCTGCTGATATTTATAAAGAAATGGCGAGTTTGGTTCATCGGATTAAGGGTGGTGTACAATTAATTGATGCCCAGATACTGGTAGATAGTTGTATTAAATTCGAATCCTTACTGCACGAACAAGATAGACATGCTGCTTTGGCTCATGGTACTGGCTATCTGGCGCTATTGGCTGAGATGAACCAATTATTGGTAAATTTGATAGCTTCATACTCTGAGATAGACAGCCCGTCGCCATAAAATAGAAATTAAAATGATGTTATTACTGAAAGCTCGTCAGAATTTTGACGGGCTTTTTTAATTTCTGATTATTTATATTTAATGACGAAAATATAACTTTATATAAGAATCCATCATAACTCATTGTAATAAGTGAAAATTATAATTCAACCTCATTTTAAAAGGACAAGTTCCTACAGGTTTTGTGGGAAATTTCACATATAAAACAAGGACGCCTCTCATTCTGTCGCTCAGGCTTTCCCCTTACACTACCACCGGCCCCAAAACCGGGTAGTGAATACACATAATGGAGGATCATCTTCAACGTAATAATCGCTTATTTTGTTGAATGATAAAGATCGCCGTTTACAAAAAAATATACCCTAAATAATTCGAGTTGCCGTCAACACACATGCAGCTTGAAGAATGATGGGGAGAAACATCATAAATTTAAGTGGGAATCTCATGGGAAAAACACTAATAGCGTTGGCGCTACTCACCCTACCGAGCATAGCGTTAGCTGCGACTTCAAATAACACTATCAAGTTTCAGGGAGAAGTTGCCGAACAAACTTGTATGGTTGATATCAATGGCACAGCCAACACCCCCGTTGTTCTGTTACCAACCGTCTCGACCAGTAACTTGAATCAAGTTAACTCAATCGCCGGTAAAACTAATTTCACTATCAACCTTACTGGCTGCAACATCGCCATACAAGACACCAAAATTAGTTCCGTTTTTCAAGGGATGAATGTCACACCCGCAGGTAATTTGGGCAATGTTGGGACAGCAAAAAACGTCGCTATTCAGTTACTTGACACTAATGGCGCACCAATCCGTATGTCTGGAGGCAGTGTTTCAGTTCCTGGAATTACGCTGGTCACTGGCGCGACATCCGCATCACAGGATTTAGCTGCTCAATATATTACGGAAGAAGGTCGCGCGACTGCTGGGAGCGTTATCGCTTCAGCTCAATATGCGATCACCTACCCCTGACTATTCGTGAAATCCGAACGACTTCATGAATATGTTGGCCAACCGGTAACGGAGCCGATACAAACTAGAAAAAATAAGGATAAGTAAGCACTATGACACTGATTGCCCACAAAATTATCGCCTGCTCGTTGTTGCTGCTTAGCGGCGTACCCTTATGGACGCAAGCCAGTGTTGTCATGACAGGGACACGAATCATTTATCCTGAGGGTACACGGGAGAAAGTGTTACAGCTCAGTAATAAAGATAACCACCCCAATTTGGTCCAATTATGGATGGATGACGGAAATAATCAGTCTTCGCCATCAAAAAGTGATGTCCCTTTTGCATTGACGCCACAAATATTCCGTATGGAAGCACAAAGTGGGCAAGTAGTCCGTTTGTCATATATCGAGCATAATTTACCTAAAGATCGCGAATCGGTTTTCTATCTGAATTTCTTACAAATTCCCGCCTTAAAAAAAGAAAATACACAATCTGAGAACAAGCTTGTTTTGATCGTTAATAACCGGTTGAAAGTCTTTTATCGCCCAGCAGCATTAAAAGAAAATGTCGACACCTTAGGTGAAAAGATTCGTGTCAGTGTGGAAAGTACCAGCAGCGACAAAATCAAGATAGATAATCCCACAGCTTATTATATCAGCCTGCGCGATGCCAAACTGGTCAGTGATGGGAAAACTATTTCATTTGCTACCAATGAGATGTTTGCTCCTAACTCAACCACTGACCTGGCTTTTCCTTCTGGGGTGAAAGCCAAAAAAGGCGAATTGTTGACGCTGAACATGGTTAATGATTATGGCACCAGCATCTCCTACGACTACCATTTGTAATGCTGCTGTGATAATGACCCTGAACGCGCCTGACGACAGAGATAACCCGTGAGGTTTGCTCCTTGGCTATCCTATTTGCTCACACAGAGTCTGTTAGTCAGTCATTCCGTGTCAGCGGCAGATGAGAGCAAACAAGACGAATATGTGTTTGAAGATGCGCTATTGCGCGGCTCAACCCTCGGCTTGGGTTCCATCTCCCGCTTTAATAAAAAAGACAGTTATGAAGCAGGCAAATACCAGGTTGATATCTATATGAACAGCAAATTTGTTGATCGTATCGAGCTGATGTTTATCACCAAAGGTGATGCTGTTGTTCCCTGCTTATCAGTGTCACAACTGCTACAAGCTGGCGTTAATGAAAATGCGCTAGAAAATGCCAATCCGGAAGATAACTGCCTGGATTTTAAATCCCTGCTGCCAGCCAGTGACTATCACTTCGATTATGCCAAATTGCGTTTTGATTTATCGGTTCCGCAACTGTTTGTTAAGCATGTCCCGCGCGGCTATGTTGACCCCCGTAATCTTACGGCGGGAGAAACTATTGGTTTCAGCAATTACAACTTAAACCAATATCATGTGAGCTATAACAAAGAGGGAATTAAACGCAGCACCAATTCAAGCTATTTGAGTTTGAACAGTGGTATCAATGCTGGGATGTGGCGCTTTCGTCAGCAAGGTTCTTTGCGCTACGACGATATTCGTGGAGCAGGCTGGACATCTAACCGGTTGTACAGCCAACGCGCCCTGCCCACTATTGGCAGTGAAATAACCTTGGGTGAGACATTCAGCTCAGGCCAATTTTTCTCCAGTCTCGGGTTTAGCGGCATAGCCCTAAGCACGGATGACCGCATGTTGCCGGAGTCGCAACGGGGCTATGCTCCTGTTGTCAGAGGGATTGCCAGGACTAATGCAAAAGTCACGGTATATCAAAATAATCGGTCAATTTACCAAAGCACCGTTTCACCCGGCCCTTTTGAATTCAATGACTTATCTGCCACCAATTTTGGTGGCGACCTCACTGTTGAGATTCAGGAAGCCGATGGCAGTATCAGTACCTTCCAAGTGCCTTTCTCCTCTGTACCCGAATCATTACGCCCCGGATATTCCCGCTACAACTTTGCAGTCGGCCAGGTTCGTGATCTTGGTAGCCATGAGGTATTCAGCGAACTGACTTACCAACAGGGGGTCAGTAATGCTATTACGGCCAATACTGGGGTGCGCATAGCCTCTGGATATCAGGCCGTTATGCTGGGAGGCGTTTTCACTCACTATATTGGGGCCTTGGGGTTGGATGCGACCTATTCACATGCCAACCTCCCCGGTAATATCAATTCACCCGATAATAGCGATTCATCCCGCAATACAAAACAGAATGGCTGGATGGCGCGTGCTTCTTTCAGCCGTACCTTTGAAGCGACCAACACCACATTATCCGTCGCAGGCTACCGCTATTCCACTGAAGGTTATCGTGATTTAAGTGATGTTTTGGGCATACGGGCGGCAAGTCATGGCAAAGCATGGAGCTCAGGGACTTACCAACAGCGCAGCCGGGCTGAGATATCACTTAACCAGAATCTCAACAATTACGGTTCGCTGTATTTAACCGCCTCTTCGCAGGATTATCGTAATTCGCGCAAGCGGGATACCCAGTTGCAACTGGGTTATGCCAATACCCTATGGCGCAATACCAGCTTTAACCTTGCGGTTTCACAGCAAAAAACCGGTGGCGGCAACAATGAAATTTACTTTGTCGACCCCGGCAGCGGTATGCCAGCAGCCAACGGAGCGAATCAGCTCGCGACTAATGAGACTGTGGTGCAAATGTCCATTTCATTCCCATTAGGGGGCAGCCCACAAGCACCTTATATCTCCGCTGGAGCGGTTAACAGCCGGGTCAGTGGTGCGAGTTATCAAACCTCCCTCGCCGGCGTGATGGGTGACGATCAGTCTTCCAGTTACAGTATGGACTTCGCGCGCAGTGAACAAACCAAAGAAAACACCTTTAGTGGCAGTTTACAAAAACGTTTGCCAAGTACTAGCTTAAGCAGCAGTGCATCACGCAGCCCTGGTTATTGGCAAGGTTCCACCAGTGCGCGAGGTGCGGTGGCCTTCCACAGCGGCGGTGTCACGTTGGGGCCATATCTGAGTGATACTTTTGCGCTGATAGAGGCCAAAGGTGCCAGTGGGGCCAAAGTGATGTATGGACAAGGGGCGAAAATTGACCGTTTCGGTTATGCCTTGGTCCCAACCTTGACGCCGTATCGCTACAATACCATCACCCTCGATCCCGATGGGATGGATTTCAATACTGAACTTCAGGATGGCGAGCGGCAAATTGCTCCCTACGCGGGTTCAGCGGTGAAAGTTAAGTTCCGTACCCTCAGCGGATACCCCCTCTTAGTGACGGTCAAATTGTCTGATGGTAGCCAAGTGCCTATGGGGGCGGTGGTTTACAGCACCATAGGCACCGCTGATAACAAGGACGGCGATGCCCCTCAACATGTGGAGATCGGGATGGTAGGCCAAGCCAGTCAGGCCTATTTACGCGCTGAACATGCCAGTGGGACGCTGTTATTGGTATGGGGAGATGCCGTCAATGAAAGTTGCCTGTTAGATTACGATTTAGGCACGCCGAACAATGATAAACAGCTGTATAAACTCGATGCCTTGTGTGTCGTTACCCAGCATTGAAGCAGAGAAACAGTATGAATCCTATGATACGCCACCGCACTCATCTCTACCGAGATAAGCCCCTTTTCTCTCGTCGCTTGCGATTATTTTTCTCACTCGTTTTATTGAGTTTCGCGATGCCCGGCTATGCTCAATGCGTCTGGAAAGGTGCCAATATCGGCGGCGATAACTACGGCGCTTCATTGCAACTCGGCAGCGTCAATATAACCAGCAATTACATTCAACCCGTTGATTCAATTTTGGCTTCCAGCATCATCAGCCTAGTCCCTGCCCGCTTCTGGTCAGACCCTGAAGCTGTTATCTATGAGTGTGATGTGGCCGATAAAGACAGTTTATTTGAAGTGTTTGCCACTAATGGCGACAGCAATGTCGGTGGCTACACCAATATGGGCGACAACTATTTTCAGACCTTTTTCCCTTATACCGCATTAAAACTGATTCACGTCGAGAGTGGCATCGAGTTCAACCGAATCTGGCAGCAAGTCCCGCTAAAAAAATACGATGTAGTGGGTAATAAAATTCAGATTAAAGGCAAGCATTTCAGTCAAATACGTGCAGAGTTGAAAAAGGTGGGTTCGGTGGATCGCACTCCAGGCCCTTCCAGTTGGGGGTGCCCTGGACCTGCGGCAGACAACTATTCCGGCAGCTACACCTGTAATCAGCCTAATGGTTATGTGGTATTCAAAGGCCCCGGCATGCCAGTGCCGGAAACCGGATATGATTCAGCGACTAATTATCAGACTTGGGGAACAGGTCGCTATATGGCATTTGGTATGAATACCTCGCCGGTTTCTATCCTGACACGTAAAAATACCTGTGTGGTGCGCAATGTTACGCCTTATGTGGTTTTCCCCATTATCACCGTCAATGAACTCAATGATAATCAAACACGTAGCACAGAAATCACCGTCGATATCGAATGCCAATCCGGCACAGAATCGGGTATTAATCGTGGACAAACAGCGCTGGGTATCCAAACATCATTACCGGGGTATTTGATAGCGCAAGGGTTAGGGTTGGTCAATTCTGCTGGCGGGGTCAGTTACTTACTCTCCGATCATTATGGCACTGATAGCCGTATTGCCACTGGCGTTGGGATCAGTCTCAGTGACAGCAACGGAAATGCCATGAATTTTGTCGGCTGGGGCGGGTGTATCAGCAATTGTGCCGCCACGACCAGTGCCGGTTGGTACCCGATTCTCACAGGAGCCAGTGCCAATGGCAGTAACGCTGCGGGATTCAACAATTATCTACATCACTTTACCGCGACATTAAAAAAACTGCCTAACGGCACTCCGACAGCCGGTAAAGTGGATGCCACCGCCTATGTTTTGGTGAAAATACAATGAGATACTTTTGTCTATTTTTGCTTATATTCAGTGTTAATCAACCGGCTATCGCGGGCCTGGTTGCAGCCTCAACCCGAGTCATTTATCAGCCAGAGTCACGCGAACGCACGCTGATGCTGGCGAATACCAATGATTACCCAGTCGTGGTACAAACTTGGATAGATGATGGGGATGTGGACAGCACACCAGATCAAGCTAAAGCGCCCTTTATGGTGTTACCTGCGGTATTTAAAATGCAGCCCGGAGCCGCACAAGGGCTGCGAATCATTAATAAAGGTGACAATCTGCCCACGGATCGGGAATCCGTGTACTGGCTTAATTTGTATGAAATCCCACCAAAATCAAACCGCAATGCTGAGGCTTATGCTCAAGTGGCGATAGCAATGAACACCCAGATGAAGATTTTCTATCGTCCCAATGGATTAACACCTAAACCCGATGAAGCAATGAAAAAGGTCAGTTTTACCCTGCAAAAACAAAATCAAAAATATGCTCTCACTGCTCATAACCCCACGCCATATCACGTTTCATTCGGTCAGATTCAGCTAAAAGACCGCCAGAAAAGCCATATCATCGCGCAGGAGATGAACATGATGATGACTCCATTCACCCTGCGGCAATATCAATTTGAGCATCCCCCCACATCACTCAGCGGTGAACTCACCTTGGACTATATATATTTTGATGATGCTGGTAACCAAGTAAAAAACAGTCAGTTAGTAAAAGTGACACCGTAACACTGACCAATGAATCTGAATCAAAATTCAATAAAAGACTAGAAAATGCACAAGTTTGCTGAAAAACAAGCCAATAAGCTCATTCTCTCAGCAAACGCGCATTTTTAATGTTTTTCTACTTTGACAAACGGCACCACCCCCGCTATTATTCGCCTCGTTCACACGATTCCTCTGTAGTTCAGTCGGTAGAACGGCGGACTGTTAATCCGTATGTCACTGGTTCGAGTCCAGTCAGAGGAGCCAAATTTTAGCGCCCTGGAATTCTTTTGAATTCCGGGGCGTTTTCTATTTCAGCGCTCAATACCGTCACGACAACACCGCACGATCAAATTGCCAACATGCTGGCACGCGCGACTGCTGGGGATGAATTTCTTGATGCGGCTAAAAAAGCTTTATGGGGTGAAAAAATAGCATGTTAGCCACCAATAAATGCTCAACAGCCCCGCCCTACTGAACTCACCAGCAGAGAAAGGCCATCGAGGATAATGCTCATATTACTGATTCAAGGCTTTTTTGGCATCCAACGCCTTGTGGATAGCGGCTTCCAATTCGTTAGCTTCGAATTTCGCTACATAGGCATCGGCCCCTACTTTGCGGACATGGTCTTCATTCGCGCTGCCCGATAACGAAGAATGGATAATGACCGGGATATTCTTCAGGAACTCATCCCGTTTGATATTCAACGTCAGTGTAAAGCCATCCATCTCCGGCATTTCTAAATCGGTTAGCACAAATGAGATTTTATCCGAAATTGGGCGGCCTTCGGCCCTTGCCTCTTCCGCTATCTTCTTGATTTTATTCCACGCTTCCAGGCCGGTGATATGCATTTCTGCGGGAATATCCATCATTTTTAGCGCCTGTTCCAGCATGGAGCGGGCGACTTTAGAATCTTCAGCAACTATGGCCACCGCGCCCGGTTTCAAATCGAAAGTTTTGGTCTTCTCGCTATCAATTTGAACATTGCGGTTGGCCGGAATAATGTCATATAAAATCTGTTCAACATCTAATACCAGCGCCAGCCGGTTACTGGCTTTATCATTGTCGAGACGCGCGATGCTGGTGATATTGCGGCTGTTGACCCCCGCGTCGGCCGCCAGCACCTGGCTCCATTCCAAGCGGACAATATCATCAACAGATTCCACCGCAAATGCCTGGGTACTGCGGGCATATTCCGTCACCAGTAAAATGTTCAACCCAGTTTTGGGTACACAGCCGACGATAGCCGGGAGGTCAATCACAGGAATGATTTCCCCACGAATATTCGCCATGCCCATCATGGGTGAAGCCATACCCGCCGCTTTGGTTAAGCTTGGCATCGGGACTATTTCACGTAATTTGAATACGTTAATACCGTACAGTTCAGACTGTTGTTCCTCCTGAGATTCCCCCAAACGAAACAGTAACAACTCAAATCTGTTAGAGGAGGTGAGATTCGTTCTCTCTTCAATCTCTTTTTGAAAATTATCCATACTTTCCCCGGTACCTTTTTTCTAAGATAGAGAAACTTGTCTCTCTATTATTATCGGCAATGGGTAGAAAATGCTTAATCATTCGACTGATGAAACCGAGAAAACTTTTCAATCCGCGCGCTAAACTGCTACTGACCCGCAAACACTCTTTCACTAAGAAAATCGATAAATACCCGTAACTTAGGCGTGATATAACGCCCGGAGGGCCACACGACATGCAAGCTGACGGTGCGTTTCATATAGCCGTTCAGCAAGGTGCGCAACTTACCTTCCGCCAGTGTATTTCCCATAGAAAAGTCCGGCAGGCAAGCAATCCCCAAGCCGCGCAGAGCAAAACACATTCTGGTTTCAATGTTATTGCACACCATCGAAATGGGGATTTGCAAATCCGGCTCATTGGGCAACGGCCAGGTTTCCAATTTGCCACTGTTGGGATAGCGGTAGTGCAGGCAGATATGGTTAGCCAGCTCACTCGGGTGCATCGGCTCCCCATACTGTTCCAGATAGGCGGGTGAAGCCACTAGCAGCACGTTGGACTGCCCCAACTTACGGGCAGATAGACGGGAATCTGTCAGTTCACCGGTGCGGATCACCGCATCAAACCCCTCTTCGACTACATCAACAATCCGGTCACTGAAATCCAGATCCAGTGCAATATCGGGATAAGCCAACATAAAATCAGCCAATACCGGCAACAGCAAGGTGCTTACCAAGGGAAAACTGACCCGCAATTTACCGCGTGGCTTATCAGCTAATTGCGACATTTCCAGCTCAGCGGCCTCGACCTCGGCTAAAATTCGCCGACTGCGCTCAAGAAAAAGTGCGCCTTCAGAAGTCAGTGCAATACTGCGAGTGCTGCGGTGAAACAGCCTTACCCCCAACCGAGCTTCAAGCCGGGCAATACTTTTACCGACCGCTGAAGCAGAAACGCCCAAGACACGCCCTGCCACCACAAAGCTGCGGGTCTCGGCCACTTGGACAAACACCGCCAGACTGCTCAAGTTATCCATCACATCTCCTATTGCGGACATTCTTGTCCTTTAACACTGGAAATCTACCCCACTTTATCCGGATTGCGTAGCTATCTATTGTTAGATTGCAATCCAGAGTTAAGTCATCATTCATTCAGATTAAGGAATTACTATGTTTGCCAATTCGTTAGCGCCAACACAGCCAGAACTGCTGGCAATCAGAATTAATGCCGTGATTGACAAGGCGCTCGCCGAACAGCGCTTGGTCGGTGCTGTGGTCATGGTGGCGCTTAATGGCGAAACCCATTTCAACCGAGCAGCGGGTTGGGCGAACCGCGAAAACGAACATCCCATGGCGACCAACACTCTGTTTCGATTCGCGTCCATCAGCAAACCGATTGTTTCCACCGCCGCCATGGTGTTAGTCGCACAAGGTAAACTCGACCTTGATGGCGATATTCGCCGCTGGTTACCTGACTTTCAACCACGACTGGCTGACGGGGAATTACCCCAAATTACGGTGCGCCAATTACTCAGCCATACCGCCGGTTTGGGCTATCGTTTTGTTGAAGCGGATGAAAATGGGCCTTATGCGCGCGCGGGCATCTCCGATGGCATGGACCAATCAACCATCACACTGAGTGAAAATTTACGTCGATTGGCGCAGGTGCCGCTGTATTATGCGCCGGGAACCGCATGGGCTTATTCATTGGCAATTGATGTTTTAGGCGCAGTGATTGAGCAAGTTTATGGTCAGCCATTAGATAAAGCCGTGCGGGCGTTGGTCACCGGGCCGCTACAGATGGATGATACTGACTTTTTTGCCCATGATGTCAGCTGGTTAGCGACACCTTATGTCAATGACATTCCTGCGCCCCACCCCTTGCAGGAAGGGGAAATTGCCGTGGTGTTTCCAGATACCGTAGGTATTGAATTTTCCCCTGCTCGCGCGCTCAATCGCGATGCTTTTCCTTCTGGCGGTGCCGGGATGGTGGGCAGTGCCAGCGATCTATTGCGCCTGTTGGAAACCCTGCGTCAGGGCGGTTCGCCCTTACTTCCGGCTGAATGGGTTGATGAGATGGGCCAGGATCAAACTCGCGGTATGACCTTACCGGATTCCCCCGGATTGGGCTTTGGCTTAGGTTTTTCCGTCCTGCGCTCGCCACTCGAGGCCAACTCCCCCGAGTCCGTCGGTACATGGAGCTGGGGCGGCGCGTATGGCCACTCATGGTTTGTTGATAAGATTCAAGGAATAAGCGTCGTCGCTTTGACCAATACTCTCTACGAAGGGATGTCCGGACAGTTTGTTAACGACCTGCGTGATGCTGTCTATGGTGTTGGAGAGCATGGTGTTGGAGGCCAATAATGAAAACAGCACCCTTTCCTCTCGCGGCCTTATTGGCACTGGCGATGACCGGCTTTATTGCCATCATGACCGAGACATTGCCCGCCGGATTATTGCCACAAATCAGCCAGGAATTGGGCGTTTCACAAGCATTGGCGGGCCAATGGGTCACTCTTTATGCTCTGGGTTCGTTAGTGGCGGCCATCCCATTGATTGCGCTGACCCGCAGTTGGGGGCGGCGTAAAGCCTTACTCAGCGCTATTGTCGGGTTTTTCTTATTCAATACACTGACGACTATTTCGCCGTGGTTCAGCTTAACCTTGCTGGCCCGGTTTATGGCCGGTGCCGCGGCAGGACTGGCCTGGGGACTGATTGCCGGTTACGCTCGCCGCATGGTGCAACCTCATCAACAAGGGCGCGCAATGGCGGTTGCCATGACCGGCACACCGCTGGCATTGGCGCTGGGTGTGCCGTTGGGAGCCTGGTTGGGCACAGTCCTCAGTTGGCGCAGCGCATTCGCCATTATGTCAGGATTAACTTTGCTGCTGATTGCCTGGGTTATCGTGAAAGTACCTGATTATCCGGGGCAATCGGCCAAACAGCAGCAACCCGTGCGCAAAGTCTTCATCACCCCCGGCGTGCGCCCCGTTTTGTCGGTTATCGTCCTGTGGATGCTGGCTCACAATATTCTTTATACCTATATTGCGCCTTTTATCGCTCCCGCAGGGTTAGGAAATCAGGTCGATAAAGTGCTGTTAGTCTTTGGGATCAGTGCGCTGGCGGGAATTTGGCTGACCGGGTTAGTGGTGGATCGCTGGTTGCGTGGCGCGGTATTACTGAGCATTGGCACCTTTGTTTTGGCGGCATTGATATTGGCTATTGAAGGAGGAACGCCCGCCGCTATTTACGGCAGCATGGTGTTGTGGGGGCTGAGTTTTGGCGGCGCACCCACCTTATTGCAAACTGCGTCGGCGGACGCCGCAGGGCAAGATGCTGATGTGGCGCAGTCAATGATTGTGGTGGCGTGGAATCTGGCGATTGCGGGCGGTGGGATAGTCGGTGGCTTGCTGCTACAAAGCGCCGGTGCAGCCAGTTTCCCATGGGCGGTGCTAGGGTTATTATTCCTGGGGTTAATTATTGTGTGGCAAGCTCAGCAATACGGCTTCAAGCCGGGCATTCGTAGCGCAATGCGCGCTGCAAAATGTTGAAGTGATAAGTCTATACCCTAAATAATTCGCGTTGCAGGAAGGCGGCAAGCGAATGGGAGCAGCTAACACACATGCGGCTTGAAGTATAACGGGTATAAAACACCCACTATTCGGTGGGTGTTTTAAATAGAATTAATTGGCGTAGATAATTTTATCGGAATAAAGTGCTTCAATTGCTTGCTTATGCATATTTTTCTTTTTGTCGGTGACAATAATATCAATATCGTTGATATCACTTATTTTCATTAACCCGCTTTGACCAAACTTACTGGTATCACATAAAATCACTTTCTGTCGGCCCATTGCCAGCATTTTCTTAGCTATACGCCCTTCATCCAGATTTTTCACCATCACACCAAAGTCACTGTCTATTCCGCCCACCCCAACAAAGGTGAAATCAGTATGAATGTCATTCATTTGTTCAATTGTCTGAATACCTAAATTCGCTTTATAAGTATGATTATATTCGCCGCCTAAGACATGCACGGCAGCCATATTATTTTTACTTTTTATTTGATCGGCAATTAAGGATGAATTGGTAAAAACGGTGAATTTTACTAATGGTAAGAATGAAGCGAAAATAAGTGTGGTAGTACACGAATCAATAAATAAGCTATCGTTTTCAGTCACCAGTGAGGCGGCATATTGGCCAATTAACATTTTTTCCTGGCGATTTAAATCCATTCTTTGGGCAAAACTGCCCTCTTGTATATTCTGAACCTTTATCGCACCGCCGTGGACTTTAGTCACTTCGCCACTCTTTTCCAAATAGGAAAGATCTCTGCGGATCGTTTCAGACGTCACACCCAATTCCTCGGACAAACCAATAACAGAAACCTCACCAAGACTATCCAGCTTTTCCAAAATAAACTGTTTACGTTTGATCTGATTCATAAGAATAAAGGCCCGAAGCTGTGCAATATATTTCGTGTCATTCTACGCAATAATTTCATGAAAAAAAAGGCGATTCAGTCACAGTGGCCAGAGTTGATTAATGGCAAAAGCAACCCCGTGCTGGTTATTATCCTGACTGACTCTATCTGCGCAAGATTTGACAAAATCACTGGCATTGCCCATGGCCACGCCGACAGCAGAAAACTGAAACATACTGACATCATTCTCCTGATCGCCAATACTGACCACAAATTTTGAGCTAATATTTAAGTGCTGAGATAAGTAATGCAATGCTTCACCCTTAGTGATGCCCTGTTTCATTATTTCATAATAATGGTGACTGGTTTTACTGAGTGAATATTGGTGGTGAAAATCTTCATCTATTTTATCGGCAACACTATTAATAAAATCAGCCGAACCGACAATAGAGATTTTAACAATATCATCTCGCTGAGTAATATCCTTAGGTTCAATAGACACCAATTTCATAGCAAAGAGTTGAGATTCATAGCGCGTGTAATCACTGACATTCGCTGAGCTGGATATAATATTATCGCGGGTAAAAAAATGATGTGGGAATTCATTTTCTGCCAGCATGGTTATTGCATTTTGCACCGCCCCGCAGCTCAACGGTGTAAAACAAATATCTTTCCTCTCAACTGCGTCATATATCCATGCGCCATTAAACGAAATAAAGTAGCGAATCAGAGGTTCTAACTCAGTATTATGAATAACAGCTGCGATAGCCTTAACCGGCCGGGCTGAACATAAAACCACCGTGCCCTGATGATGAATAACATGCTTTATTGCACGGATATTCTCAGCTGATATTTGGTTTTCCTGATTGAGTAAAGTGCCATCAAGATCAAGAGCCAATAACCTATACATATTTTAACTCCAATAAAAAGGGAGAAAATATTATTGCTAATACATTCTCCCACCTGGCTAATATCCTACCATCAGTGAGTAATAAACTGCGTTACCACATTTTTGGCCGCATTGCAGACCACATTATCAATCGCGGTACCCACCACCAGAATATTAACGCCGGTATCTTTAAATGCTTTGGCATTTTCCAAGTTAATACCGCCCTCGGCTAACGTCGGGACAGAAACCGCGCCGACCAATGCCAACAGGCGCTGTTTGATAACATCAGGAATATCGCCAGCGCCAACACCTTCATAGCTCATGCCGGTCATTAAACCAATCATATCAACACCTAATTCCTCCATCTTTTTCGCCACTTCAGCAACATCCGCCGGGGTTTCAGCCGCAATACCGAAGGTATGCAAATCACTCGGGTGACCAATATAAGCATCCACTGTCAGGCCATATTTATGGGCTAAATCGACCAATTCTTTTAAATCTTCAAAACTGGATTTATGGGTATGTAAACCATCAGCACCAGATTGAGCTATCAATAAAATATCCTGCTCAGTCACCGGAGTGGGCACTGTTTCAGTAAAGCCTCCGGCAATTCCGACAGTAATGAAAATATCGTCCGCCACCACATTGCGCACCCCCTGCACCGCTTCCGCCATTTGCCCGATAGTTATTTCATGGCGGATACGCTCGGCAGCATGCATATTCGTCACACCATTATGGCCACGCGCCAATGCTAATGCCGGGTGATTCGGTTCTAATAATTTAACACCTGAATCGCATACTGCTTTCGCTAAGCGAGCATCATCTCCGGTTATTCCGGTACTCAGAATAGTTTGACCGCCATGTAACGCAATTGCGTTGCGTACTTTATCCATAGCGACGGAACGTTTTTTACTCATATCAGCGTTGAACATATTTACCTCTACTTGATTTATATAAAACTGCTTTTTTAATTGTTAACTTTTAGCCGAAATCCCTGGTGTTGGTGATTCGGGTACAGCCTTTTTAATTGCTACAAATTTATTAGCTAACAGAGTGATAACGCAGGTCAACACCAGTGTTACCGTCATAACTATCGCCATATAAAAAGCGTTATTTGATAAGAATGGTGAGGCGAAAGCAGGGACATAAGCCACACCTTTAATATTTAAGAATCCCAGTAACATTCCGCCGACACCGGCTGAGAATATCGCGCCAGCGAAGACGACTTTATTAGAGAACATAAACGGATAAGCTGATTCGACGAACGTCCCGAAACCCAAGTTAATTAATAATCCTGGGGCGGCAACCGCAGCTTCACTTTTTTCTCGTGGTGCAATGACGTTTGCCAGGTTAATACCGGCCGCAACCATCACCAGCCCGACCATATCCACGGCACCAAGGAAACTGACACCGGATTTTTCCATTTCCAGCAAGACCAGTGGCAATATTACTGCGTGATAAACTCCCCCCAGAATAGCCGGCCAAATAACCAAACCTGCCAGTAATCCCGCTAAAATTGGGCTGAAAGCCAGGGTGGCTTCGATAGCTAATTTAATATAGTCGCCCGCAGCTAAGGCCAGTGGGCTAAGCAGGTAATACATCACCAAACCGGAGAATAAACCGGACAAACCGCCCGCCACAATGTTGGTAGTGGTCATTGGGAATTGCCATTTCAGACACAGCCCGAACAGATAGCGCACCATAATACCCGCGCCGATCCCGCCCAGAATACCGCCAATTAACCCGCCTTCAACTGATAGCACACCGGCAACCACACCCGCCACAATCGACACTTCATCTAGCTCGGAAACCTGTTTGGCCGCAATAACCGCGACAATCACCGGCAGTCCCTTGAGCAACAATTCAAAGATAGCATTCAGTGATTGCAGCCCTGGGATATGGCTGAGCGCCAACACAATAGCCATGGCGATAAAACCGGGTAAAGCCGGGATCATGATGCTGCGAATATTGATTCTTTTTAACAGACTTTTATCGCTACCCGGCATATTGGCATCGGCGCTGCCCAATACTGGGGTATATTTTATCTGCCAGTATTTGCACAAAGAGGCAGTAAAAGAGATGGCCCGGGTACGGCTATTGGTGCCAGTGGTGCCGGAGGTGGCAATCACATTGGCACCTTTGGAAGTGATAATCGCCATTGAGGTGCCGCCAGTGCCGACAATTGGGATTTTCTTTTCTATCGCCGCCAGAATAGCTTCTTTATTACTGCGATCAGGATCAGCACTCATAATGATGATGCCGTCGATAGCACCAGCTCGGATTTGGGCCGCAATGGCTGCATCCGAGGATTTTACCGCGTCATTCACCTCTGACAATTTTCCCTGAAAGCTAATCTGAGGTTTATCGCTGTCCTCTGCGGTAATTGAATACACAGCAGCGGCGGTGGTCGGTTTTGCCACATCCATTGATTCTTCCGCTGCAATAAATTGCACCGCACTGACACCTAACCCCACAGAGTGAAGTTGAGTATAGATTTCTTGTAGAAGTCTTTCGGGGTATGCACCACCGAGATTGAACAGATTTCCCCCGCTGCTTCCGAGTATTGCTACATTTTTCATGTCGGGCCTCAAAAGATAAGAAATGTTATAAAGTGTTATTATGTTTTTAACTGCAATTCACAATCACAGAAATAACAATTCAAAGCAACATTAAACAACATAACATCACTTATTAGCCCCATTAACCTAATAGCTATTAACTTCATCAAGAAAGTAAAACTCTCAACAATTTAAACCAATATTCTTTAAAATTAAGATAGGTCAACATTAAAAGCCACAAAGTTGCTTTTTGTTGTTTTATTTTGTTTTGTTGTTTTCGTGATGAAGTTCAAATATTAGTGACGATCGTCACTTAAAGAGGGAAATCAAACAGAAGAATGCAGAGTGGTTTATTGCAGACATAATCGATAGCGGCTAATAAGCCGCCATGACTGCCATCATAATCAAGCCTTTGGCCGATAACGCCATAACCAACGGCCAGTGGACATGCGGCGATAAAACAACACGCCGCGCACTATCCAATCAAGGAACATCCCCATCCAAACGCCGGTAACACCAAACCCTAATGTCACCCCCAGAATATAACCAGCGACAATACGGCATCCCCACATTCCGGCGAGTGCCACCCACATGGTGTAACTGGCATCTTTCGCCCCTTTCAGCCCTGAGGGCAGCACCCAAGCCGCCGCCCAAATCGGCATAAATAGCGCATTAATCCAAATTAGGTGCTTAACGACCGCGATAACCCCCGGTTCATGGGTATATAACGACGCCAGAAATCCGGCACTGGGGATCGACAGCAGGGCAATAAAACACACCCCAAGAGTCGATAACCAAAAGATATGTTTGAGTTGACGAATAGGCTGCAAGATCTGCCCTTTCCCCAAGCGAGTCCCGATAATGATCGTCGAGGTATATCCCAGCGCATTACCCGGTAAGTTAATCAGCCCGACGATGGAAAACGCGATAAAGTTACCCGCTATCACTTCGGTGCCCATTCCAGCGACAAAACGCTGTGTAATTAGTTTGCCGATGTTAAACATCACCGACTCAACACTGGCAGGAATACCAATACTTAAAACCTCAAACATAATGGCTGAGGTAAAGGGCATAAAATAGGCTTTAAAGGGGATCCGCAGCGTATTATTTGCCCCGAAAATCAGCACTAACACCACCACCAAAGCGCCTAAGTAACGGGAAAGCGTGATGCCGATACCCGCCCCGACAAAGCCCAGTCCCGGCCAACGCCCCACGCCATAAATCAGCACGCTACTGATAGCAATATTGAGAATATTCATGGCGATATTGATAAACATCGGCAACCGCGTATTACCGGCACCGCGCAATGCGCCGCATCCCACCAGAGTTATCGCCATTGCCGGGTAATTCCACACCGTCAAATGCAGATAGGTCAGCGCCATCTTTTTGACTTCAGGATCAGCCTGACTGGCCATCAGATTGATAATGGTGTCTCCGGCAAAATGTACCAGCAGCACCAATAATAGCGAGATTAAGACCAGCAGAGAGATGGATTCGCGCGCTGCGGTTTGTGCCTGTTTGCGCTTACGTTGCCCCAAACTGAATGACACCACCACCGACGTACCAAGCGCTACAGAGGCAAAAAAAGCGGCGATGAGCATATTGAAGCTGTCGGCTAACCCGACTGCGGCCATGGCTTCTTTGCCCAACCAACTGACTAACAGAGTGCTAAACACCCCCATCAGCAGCACACACAGACCCTCAATAAACAGTGGGATCGCCAGCGGCGTTATCTCTCGCCAAAACAGCACTCGATAGGATTTCCGCTTTTTATACCATGCATTTTCGCAAAAGATTTTCAACTTAATATACTCGAATTATTTAAGGTATATACTCGATAAAAGTCGATATACACATTATAACAGAACAGTAAATTAATTTATATGAAACATCATTTCACAAAAACACCAATGAAATAGTTATGCAATAAAACACACATAAATATGCAAAATCTCTTTGACTCTACCCCTAGTTTTGCGATATCAATGTAGGCATTGAAACCTTTGCCAGACAGACCTAATTTATACAGGATTTAATTGATGACAACTATTCTCAAACACCTTCCTATTAATCAGCGTGTTGGTATTGCTTTTTCTGGTGGTTTGGATACCAGCGCGGCCCTATTATGGATGCAGAAAAAAGGGGCGATTCCTTACGCCTATACTGCCAATCTGGGCCAGCCTGATGAAGAAGATTACGAAGCTATTCCACGTAAAGCCATGGAGTACGGTGCAGAGAAAGCTCGCCTGATTGATTGCCGTAAACAACTGGTTGCTGAAGGGATTGCCGCTATTCAATGTGGCGCTTTCCACAATACCACCGCGGGTGTAACTTACTTTAACACCACCCCACTGGGCCGTGCTGTCACTGGCACCATGCTGGTTGCCGCCATGAAAGAAGATGGCGTGAATATCTGGGGTGATGGCAGCACTTATAAAGGTAACGATATAGAGCGTTTCTATCGTTACGGCCTGTTGACTAATGCTGAACTAAAAATTTATAAACCTTGGCTGGATACCGATTTTATCGATGAATTAGGTGGCCGCCATGAGATGTCCGAATTTATGATTCAATCCGGTTTCGACTACAAAATGTCGACCGAGAAAGCCTATTCCACTGACTCCAACATGTTGGGGGCGACTCACGAAGCCAAAGATCTGGAATACCTGAACTCTAGCGTCAAAATCGTTAATCCGATTATGGGCGTAAAATTCTGGGACGAAAATGTCGTGGTGAAAGCGGAAGAAGTGTCTGTCCGTTTTGAGCGCGGGTATCCGGTTGCGCTAAATGGTGTGGTGTTTGAAGACAGTGTAGAACTGATGATGGAAGCCAATCGTATTGGTGGGCGTCATGGTTTGGGGATGAGCGATCAGATTGAAAACCGTATTATCGAAGCTAAAAGCCGTGGTATTTACGAAGCCCCAGGAATGGCATTGCTGCACATTGCTTATGAGCGCCTGCTGACCGGTATTCATAACGAAGATACCATTGAGCAATACCATGCTAATGGCCGTGTTCTGGGCCGTTTGCTGTATCAAGGCCGTTGGTTTGATCCACAAGCGCTGATGCTGCGTGACTCGGCCCAGCGTTGGGTTGCCAGCGAAATCACCGGTGAAGTGACACTAGAACTGCGTCGTGGTAATGACTATTCCATCTTGAATACTGTGTCTGAAAATCTCACTTATCAGCCAGAGCGTTTGACCATGGAAAAAGGCGATTCTGTATTTTCACCAGATGACCGTATTGGTCAGTTGACTATGCGTAATCTGGATATCACTGATACCCGTAAGAAACTCTTTAGCTACGCCACCACTGGGTTATTATCTTCTTCAGCCGAGGTAGGTTTGCCACAGGTGGATAATAATAATTTGGGCGCGCGCGGGATTCAGGATAAGAACAAGTAACTCTTTTTTAAATACCAACCGGATCAGTTTTAAGTGATCCGGTTTTTTTTGCAATGGCGCTCCACTTTAGAACGCCACTTAAAATCATAATAATCAATGTGATAACTGCCGTTCTTTAAACTCAACTGGGTCATGCTTATATTGGAAAGCAAAAACAAAAATAATCACCAGAACAACAGTATACGCGGCAAAAGATAACCAAATACTATTCCAATCCTTTACACCATTGACAGTAAAATAATCAACCACATGCCCACTGGCTATCGCGCCGACATAAGCTCCGACGCCATTGACCATCGTCATAAATAAGCCTTGTGCGCTGCCTCTGATATTATGATCCACTTCTTTCTCGACATAAATTGCACCAGAAATATTAAAGAAGTCAAAGGCACAACCATATACCACCATGGATAACAGTAATAAAAAGATGCCAGTGGCAGACGGGTCACCATAGGCAAACAAGGTGAAACGTAGAGTCCAGGCAATCATACTGATCATCATCACGCGCTTAATACCAAAGCGAGATAAGAAGAACGGAATGGTGAGAATGAAAAATACTTCGGCGATTTGTGCCATCGATAATAAAATTGATGGGTATTGAACTACCAGACTGTCGTGATAAATCGGATTTTTTGCAAAATCATGCAGGAATGGACTACTGAAAGTATGACTAATTTGTAATGAGGCACCCAGCAACATAGCAAACAGGAAGAAAATGGCCATCTTCTTCTGTTTAAATAATACGAAAGCATCAAGCCCTAAAATATTAACCCACGTGCGGTCTTTTTTAATATTAGAGGTTGGACAGCTGGGTAACGAAAGAGCGTACATCGCTAATATCAATGCAGCACCTGAAGCAATATAAAGCTGAATATTGCTCAATTCAAACCCGGACAAACTGATCGCCCACATGGCAAAAATAAAACCAATGGTGCCAAAAACGCGCACTGGCGCTGAGGGATCCCCACTAATTCAGCGCTAATAAACCAACACCATACTTCGGTAGGTTTTGGCGAGGTGATTAAGAACTGCATCCAGTGCTGTTCGCGTTAAAATTAGCGGAGAGTGTCGCAAGATATTCTCCGCTAATGTCAGATAAGATATAACCCGTCGTGACTTAAGGCTGTTAGCCTGATACCTCAGATGTAACCCTTTATTTTCAGCATGATAGCCAAGTAACCATAATACTGCCGTGCTTAACGTTGCCAGAAGACTTAACACCAGTATACGCCCCGCTGTGCGGCTGTGACTGGCGCGAAGCCCAAAGCCAAAACGTTCACTTTTCTCATCGCGAAAATTCTGCTCTATCTGCATCCTGCGACTGTATAACTTCATGACTTCACGTGGTTTAAACTCCTCTGTACTGCTAAAGATAAGCCACGGTTCTTTTGCTGCGGCGCGTCCGTCCCGCTCTTGCGAATAGCGAGATATCCGGCAACGGGCACGTTTATTCTGCCGCCCTTTGGGTTCCTTTTTATGCAAGTAAAAGTGACCATCACAGCGGGCATATTCTGCACGTGCGAGTGTCCCCGGCCCCAGATATTCAGGTTGGCCACTGGCCGATAATTCCTGCCGTCTGAACCAGTGCTCACCTTTTTTATCCAGCCGGAGCTGGATATTGCCTCTGACTCGCCCGATAAAATCCCAACCCAATGATTTAATATGGTGAAACCAGGCATTTTGAAAACCGGCGTCAGTGACGATGAGCACCTTTTTATCAGGCGCAATAGCGGTGGCGATAGAATTCAGGAACTCTTTTTGTATCAATGCATTCTGTTGGTTATGCGAGGGAACAATTTGGCTCATTAACGGGATGGAACGACCATCACAAATCAGGCTGGCGCGTAAGACGTGGAATGCCTGTGAGGGATAACCGCTCCAGTCAACAGCAATAACACACCAGGGAAGTCGGCGCGTAAGTAACGAAGTAATATTACGAAATATCAGAGGGATGTCATGGTGAAGAGCCGTATTACCTAACAGCCGGTCAACCCGTTTTATCTTGTGTTTTACCTGAGCGGTTCCCGGCAGATGGCGTCCGATACTGGTCAGGGTCAGAGAAGCGCCACGCGTCAATGCGACGGTTGCATCAATCAGGGCATTTTGACGATATTGATGAAACGGGGCTAAAGCGCCCCGGAAAAAGTTCTGGCATACTTTACGGGCAGGCATAGAGTTGATCTCGCTGAATTGGTTGCACAATCAGTAGATCATATTTTCTCTATGCCTGTCCTTTTTTCTGGGGATTCACCAGCGCACTGGCGGGAAATCTTTAATTGTATCCAACCCGGCTTTTTCTAAACAAATATAAGAAATGGTGTTAGCTAATGCAATCGTCGGCATATAAACCATCGCATTGAACAGCATAACAAAGAACATAAAATTAGGGTCTGTGATATTCGCCGCAATCAGCAATGCAATTGCCCCCAATAGATGGCAACAAGCATAGAGAATATTGGCTTTTATCCAACGGTCAGCAATGATACCAATAATACTCGGCATTAAAATACAGGCAATTCCCTTGGCCCCATAGACCAAACCGACTTGTGAACCGGTAAAATTCAGCGTATTCATCATGTAAGCGCCCAGTGTCACTAACCAAGCTCCCCAGATGAAAAACTGCAAAAAGAACATAACTTTAAGCCGTTTTTTTATTATCATTTTTATTCTCCGTGATACTAACGTGTCGAGGGAGTTATTTTTGCTTATTGAGTTTGTAGGGGACTTCCCTCTTCAGAGATATCCTTTCGTACTTGAAATTGCGCGGTTATGAGCGGTAACACCAAATACGAAAGGGTTAGAGTTTGTCGATCAGCTTTGTGCTTTGCTTTTCAAGAAAGCTTCAATCAGTTTGGTGAAGTTAACTGACGCTAATTTTGCACATTTTAAGGTTTGTTCATGGGATAGAACCACATCGGAAAGGCCTTCAGCCAAGTTAGTAATCGCGGTCAATGCAATCACTTTCAAACCACAGTGTGCTGCAGACAAAACCTCTGGCACCACAGACATGCCCACTACGTCACCGCCAATAATTTGCATCATGCGAATTTCAGCTGGCGTTTCAAAACAGGGGCCAGGATAAGAGACAAACACCCCCTCGGTCAGAGGAATATCAAGTTGTTGGGCAATATTAGCCATATCGGCGCGCAAATCTTTATCATAGGCATTCGCCAGACTAAAGAAACGTGGACCAAAACGATCGTCATTAGGCCCAACCAGTGGCGTGCCCGGCATGGTATTAATATGATCTTTCAGCATCACCACTGAACCTGGTAATACTTCTGGCCGTAATGAACCGGCAGCATTAGTACAGAAAAGGAATTCGCAACCCATGAGTTTAAATGTGCGCACTGGGTTGATCATGATACTCATGCCTTTACCTTCGTAAAAGTGGCCACGGCCTTTCATGCACATCACAGGAACACCAAATAGGGTGCCTAAAACTAATTCACCGGCATGACCGTGAACTGAGCTTACGGGGAAACCGGGGATATCAGCGTAGCTAATGGTGGTTTCATTGCTAATTTGGGCGACTAAATCACCGAGTCCTGAACCTAAAATAAATGCAATTCGGGGCTTAAATCCGGGTTTTATTTTCTGAATAACATCGACAGCTTGAAATGGTAATTCACTGAAATCAGCATCAATATTTGAATTTACTGTTGTCATAATAATAACCCTTAATTATTTTCATTTAATGTCTATCAAATAAGCATGTTAAATAATAAATATTGTAGAGACATAGGTAATCTATCGTAGTGGGTTATGACGTAACCAATACTAAAAACCTGCTTATCGATACTTAAAAGGTAATGGTTCAGTGTCTGTTTCCACGTAATTATCGTCGATCACAAGATGGTAATAGGGATAGACATGACAACCAGGATACTTAAAGCACATTTACAAATGCTGGGATTTACCGCGCTACTCGGCGGTTCCTTTATTGCCAGCGCAACCATCAGTAATGCATTACCGCCCATGGTTATTACTTGGCTGAGATATGCCATCGCCAGCCTGCTTTTTATTGTTTTGCTGGTAAGCCAGGGTTTACTAAAGCGACCTAACTATCGCGACTTAGGCCGCTATACTCTCATTAGCCTGCCACCGCTGCTCTATTTTGCTTGTATGATATTTTCACTTCAGACGACCAGTGCATTAAATTCAAGTGCGTTATACACCACGGTGCCCTTAATGAGCATGATAATGAGCGGGGTATTACTGAAAGCAAGATCCACATGGTCAGTATTTACAGCTTTATTAATGGGTATTTTGGGGGCATTACTCATCATTTTTAAAGGCGACTTGTCCCAGTTATTGCAATTGTCATTAATTCCATCTGATTATCTATTTCTATTTGGTTGCCTGGGTATGGCACTGAATCCTATCGTGGTGAAAAAATTACATCGAGGTGAACCCGCACTGGTTTTGACTGGCTGGAGCTTAATTTGCGCCACGTTATTATTGACGGCGATCGTTGTTTATCAACTTCCTAAGATTGAATGGCGCAATATCAGCGTAATAACCTGGAGTGGCGTTTTTTACCTTGCCACTTTTGCTACCGCATTAAGTTTCTTTTTGTTCCAAAAAGCCTGTATTGTGCTGTCTCCAGCCAAAGTCTCCGGTTATGTGTATCTGATTCCGCTGTCAGTTATTGCGACAAATGTGATGTTAGGACAGGTAATAAATTGGCAGGAGATAGCCGTTGGAGCCGTTTTAGTCATTATCGCGATGGCTATTTTGGTCAAGGCTAAGTGATATTGACTCAGCCCGCATTTAAAATAACTCAAGCAGCTGCTCTAATGCCTGAGTCATCGCGCCAGGATGATAAACGGCAAACAAATCGGCAGAGAGATTTTCTTTCAGTGGGATAAATTTAATATTTGGCCAAGGAATTTCCTGCATGCTTTCAGGAACTAAGGCGATACCCAGATTGCTGTTTACAAAAGCCAATTGGGTTTGTGGCTCATCAAATTGGTAAATAGTCCGCGGCTTACAGCCAGCACTAAGGCAGCTATTATATATATTTTTTGAGTAACCGGAGTTAGTAAAGGTGAGAAAGATTAAGTTCTGACCCGATAAGTCTTTTAGAGAAAGTATTTCACTCTCGGCCAGTTCACTCTCATGAGATACCGCCACCGCTACGCGTTGCTTTTCGACCCGCTGATAGACTAGCGCAGGATTCTGTTCCAAATCAGCACAGCGCCAAAATCCGATATCAAGTTTCTTATTTAATAATGCTTCATACTGCTTACTCGGCGGGAATTCATGCAAAGACCACGTGGTATTAGGATTAAGTGTATTGAAGTTATTAAACTTCTCTAATAGCTGATGCCAAAGAGCTGAACCAATGATACCGATATTAAGGTGGCTTTGTTCATGGCGAGCAATATAAGAGACACGGCTTAATGAATTTTCAATATTCTCGAAAACTTCTTTCATTTCAGCCTGCATCATTTCGCCAGCAAGGGTTAATACAACATTGCGGCTATCCCGTATAAACAAAGGGAATCCTAAGGCATCTTCTAATTCTTTAATTTGTAAACTGAGTGGCGGCTGAGAGATATGTAGGCGTTCAGCGGCTTTTCCGAAGTGCAATTCTTCTGAAACGACTAAAAAATAGCGAATCATTTTTAAATTGATACGGCCGGAAAAAAGAAGCTTCTGCATGCATTATATCCAATTATTTTACTGCTTAACCTGCATTATGTTTTTGATACTAACATTATCTGATTACCCAATGACTAAAAAACCACCCGAATGATTCAAAGCCATTGGATTTTCAGATAGATATAGCTAACACCCCTGCAATGTTTAGGGCGACGGGGGCGCGGGCAATTCGATATTACTCTCCGCCAACGAACCCATATTGTTATACATCGCACAGGCCGCATCCACTAAATGCATAGCAAGCGCTGCGCCGCTGCCCTCGCCTAACCGCATGTCCATTTGTAAATAAGGTTCCAATTGCAAATGATTTAGAGCAATAACCGCGCCTTTTTCGGCCGACAAATGAGACGGAATCAGGTAATCACGCACTTTGGGTTCGATACGGCAAGCTGCCAATGCGGAAGCATAAGAGAGAAAACCATCCAGCACTACCGGCAAACCCGCCGCCGCCGCGCCTAACATCACCCCGGCCATGCCCACCAGATCAAACCCCCCCACTTTCGCCAGTACATCAATACCATCATTGGCGTCCGGTTGATTGGTTTCAATCGCGCGCCGCACTACGGCGATTTTGTGATGTAATTGCTCGCTGGGGAAGTTCGCGCCGATGCCTACCACTAATTGTGGGTCGCTGTCGGTAAACACACTAACCATCGCCGCTGCGGGGGTGGTATTCGCTATACCCAGCTCACCGACGCCAAACACTTTCACTCCGTCCGCCGCCTGCTGTAATGCTAACGTGGCGCTGGCAACCAGTAACTCTTCGGCCTGTTGGCGAGTCATGGCCGCTTCACGTGCAATATTGCCACTGCCACGCGCCACTTTCATATCGATCACGCCGGGGAGTGTATCGCTATCGATGCCCACATCCACTATTTTCACTTCCGCACCCGCGTTAGTCGCCAACACGCAAACACCGGTTACGCCTTTCACCATATTCAATGCCTGAATCATCGTCACGGCCCGCGGTGAGATAGCCACTCCCTCATCGAAAACCCCATGGTCGGCCGCCATGACAATGATTTGCTTGCGATCAACTTGATGGCCGTATAAACCGCGCATTCCTGCCAATTGGATAGCCAATTGCTCCAAACGGCCTAAGCTGCCGCAGGGTTTGAGCAGGCCATCTAGCCGCACTTTTGCTCGGCTCATCGCCCTACTATCCAACGGCCCAATCCTGCGCAGAATGGATGAAAGTGTTTGCATGCCTTTAACCTCGTGTTGCGGGCTGCCAAACAGCCCGGCTGTTGAACGCACGCAGAGTGACAAATCCATCATGGATTTCCAACACGCTGTATGCCCCTTGCTCAAAATGAAAATGCCACATGGCGACCGCTGGCATAGCCAATAAGCGCGCCAGCATCAAGCTTAAGACCCCTTGATGGGCCACCACTAACTGATTTTTTTCGTTATCTTTGGTTGAAAGCAGTGACTGAACCACACTTTCTATTCGGGTTGAAAATTGTGGAAAAGACTCCCCACCGGTGGGGCTGGCCTGTTGCCAGTCAGCTACCCATGCCGCCCACGCATCAGGATCTTCATGTTGTAAATCATGATGATGGCGCATTTCCCATTCACCGAAATTCATTTCATTTAATTGGTCATCAACTAATTTGTTATCAACTGATTTGTTATCAACTGATTTATTATCAACTTCCGCATTGAGTGAATGCCCCGCCAGCACGATATCGGCGGTATGGCGGGCGCGCAGCAATTGGCTGCTAGCAGCGTGGGCAAACTCCACCTCCGCCAACCAACCCGCGACATTACCGGCCTGCTCTACCCCCAATGGGGTTAACGGCACATCGGTCAGCCCGCAAAAAACACCGCGTAAATTAGCTTCAGTTTGCCCATGGCGCACTAGAAAAAGTCGCATAGAATGGCTCATTAAGAGTTCCCAGAAATCGGCAATGTCATAGCAGCGCCAGTAAGAATACCAACTCGCCTACTTCAGCCGCTGCGCCCAGCGTGTCACCGGTTTGCCCACCTAAACGGCGGTGCAGATAAGCGGCCAATAACAGCACCACCATCATGCTGATCACCAACGCTAATAGCGCCGCACCTTTGCCGAGTAACAGGGTTAATATCGCGCCAGCCACCAATGTGACGGCCGTTTGTTTCCCCGTCACTTTGCCGATATAAATATTGCCCAACCCGTTGCCTTCACGGGCATAGCGCTGGCGATACATCAGCAGCACAATCACCGTGCGCCCGGCCACTGAAGCCGCGGTGAGCATCATTAGCATAGGCGCATCGCGCAGGGCCAGCTCACTGACCACCAGCACTTTTGCCACCACGATAAATATCAGCGCCAAACCGCCATTGGTGCCGAGGCGGCTATCGCGCATGATCTCCAACATTTGTTCGCGTTTGCGGGCAGAAAACACCCCATCACAGGTGTCGGCCAGCCCGTCGAGATGAAAAGCACCGGTAATGAGCGCCAGCGCCAACACATACCCCAAAGCCGCCAGTGGTATGCCACACCAAGGTGACAGCACGCTAAAAACTATCGCGCCGAGCACCCCGACAATCAGGCCAATGAGGGGGAAACCAATAATTCCGCGCTCATAGTTATCCATCGCCAGCCCTTGAGTCCAGCGCTCTGGCACTGGAATGCGGGTCATAAACTGCAATGTTGCGAGAAATAAACGCAGGCTCATTTAATCTTTACCTCGATGCCCGACACCACTAAATACACCTCATCAGCGGCGGCGGCCAGGCGCTGGTTGACTCTGCCAGCGATGTCGCGGAAATGCCGCGCCAGCCGGTTTTCCGGCACTATCCCCATGCCCAATTCATTGGTGACCAAATAAATGGGTGCATGGCTACGGGTGCAAGCGGCCAGCAACTCAGTCATTTGCTGCTGAATATTCACTTCAAGCGCCGCAAAATCCATCTGCTCCGGCGGCGTATCGCCCGCCAGCTCAAACAATAAATTGGTGATAAGTGTGGTAATGCATTCCAACATCACAGCTTCGCCGGGTTCGACCTGCTGCTCCAGTACCGCACCCAAATCCTGATAACCTTCCCAAGTTCGCCAGTGTGCTGGGCGGCTGGCGCGATGTAATGCAACCCGCTCGGCCATTTCCGCATCCGTCACCACCGAGGTGGCAATGTAAAACACGCGATCGGCAGCTTGCGCTGCCAAACGTTCGGCTAATGAACTCTTGCCACTGCGCGCTCCGCCGGTAATTAAAATCACTGCACGCGCTCCTGTTGATGTGCTGCCATTAGTTTAATAATTCTATCTATATCAATATTTTCCCGCATGCTTGATGCCAGAATATCGAACTGTTGTTGTTTATGTTCAGCATAATTCACTGTTACGCCGTCGAAGGCGGTCAGCCCTTTGCGTTGGCGCAAGCTATCCAATAACGCGCGGGTAAAATGGTGGCTGTCAAACAGCCCGTGGATATAGCTGCCCAAGACGCTGCCCTCAGAATTCACCGCGCCATCCCCCCACTGCTCGGCTTGCCCATTGCGTAAGGTTAAGCGCGCAAAAGGGATCGCGCCGCTGCCCAACAAGGAAACACCCATGTGGATTTCATAGCCTTCAAGTGAGTTATCAGCGCAATTTTCTAGTATTCCCGGCAGGTTAGTTTGGCAATAGCCACTCACTCGCGTGGTCACTTTCTCTGACGCGAACTCAGTTTCTACATCCAATAACCCCAAGCCATCCATCTGCTCAAGACCCGATTCCACGCCGTCAATAATGCGTTTCCCGAGCATTTGATAACCGCCGCAAATCCCTATCACTGGCACATTATGCTGATGTTGCGCCAGTAACGCCGCCGCTAGCCCGCTGTGGTGCAACCATTGCAAATCCCCCAGAGTATTCTTGCTGCCGGGCAGGATAATCAGGTCTGGCTGGCCTAGCGCCGATGGCTGCGAAACATAGCGCAGGCGCACATCGGGCTGAGCGGCCAGTGCATTAAAATCGGTAAAGTTGGCGATATGTGGCAAGCGGATTACCGCAATATCCAGTGCCTTTTCTGCCGTATCCTGATATTTACCCTTTTGTAGCGCGACACCATCTTCATCTTCCAAATCAATATCTAACCACGGCATCACCCCCAACACCGGGACATTTGTCAGGGCTTCAATCTGTTCCAGGCCGGAAGTCAGCAGCGCGATATCACCGCGAAACTTATTGATTATCACCCCTTTGACTCGCGCTTTTTCATGTGGATGCAGCAAGGCCAAAGTGCCATAAATAGCCGCAAAAACACCGCCGCGATCAATATCGGCCACCAGCAATACTGGCGCATCGGCCATTTCAGCCATACCCATATTGACGATATCACGGTCGCGCAGATTAATTTCCGCCGGGCTGCCCGCCCCTTCCAGCACCATGACGTCATATTCGCGCGCCAGACTGTGGTAAACCTCGCTGATTTGCTGTTGTAATTGCGGCTTGTATTGATGATATTCCACCGCATCCATATTGCAGGCCACTTTACCCATTAAAACCACTTGTGCCTTGCGGTCACTGGTGGGCTTGAGCAACACTGGGTTCATGCGGACATCCGGCGCTATTCCAGCGGCTTCGGCCTGAAAAATCTGCGCCCGCCCCATCTCTTCACCTTGCGGTGTAATGCCCGAATTGAGCGCCATATTCTGCGATTTAAACGGCGCACAGCGATAGCCATCTTGCATAAAAATGCGGCATAACCCTGCCACTAATACACTTTTACCGACGTCAGAGGCGGTGCCTTGCACCATTATCGATAAATTCATCACTGGGCGACTCATCGCACTTCCTCCGTTTCCCGCTGACGCATCAGCGCAAAAAGTTGCTCTTCCGTTTTACACAGCGGCAAACCCAGCTCAGTGTGCATTTTGATCAACCACGGCTGAACCAGCCCAGCGGCTTGCAGTTTATCTTGTTGCAGGAATACCTCGGTGGTTTCACCGGCAATCATCAGGTGGCCATGGGATAAGACATAAAGGTAATCACAAACCTTATAAATCAAATCAATATCATGGCTGGAGAGAATAACCCGTTTTCCCTCTGCAACAATACGCTCAATGAGAGTAATCATGTGCTGCCGCCCTGCCGGGTCTAGCCCTGCGGTGGGTTCATCCAGCAACAGATACTCCGCCTCCATCACCAACGCACCAGCAATGGCTACCCGTTTTTTCTGCCCATGGCTCAAATGTTGGATAGATTTATGGCGAAATCCCTGTGCATCAACCAAGGTCAATGCCCGGTCAACCCGCTGGGCAATAATATCTTCTGGCATGCCCAAATTACGCAGGCTGAACGCGATGTCGCTGTCAATATCAGTATAAAAAATCTGCTGCTCTGGGTCTTGAAATACCGTCGTCACTCGCTGGCGCAATTCACGTAAGCTAGCTTTCTTATAATTAAGCGGCTCGCCTTGCCACAATACCGCACCTTGCTGGGGTTGCAGAATACCGGTCAGATTCATAAATAACGTGGATTTACCACAACCATTGGCCCCCAAGACACCGGTGACCGCATGCTGACTGAAATCCAGTGTCAGGTCATGCAATACCTGCTCATCTTGATAGCTGAAACCTAGCTGCCGGGTGGCTAACATTACATTCTGCCTTACAGGTGGAAATCGCCCTGATAGAGTTTCATATCCAGCGAGATGACCATCTGCTGATAGCGAATCATCACGCGGGTAAATAGCATACCAACCAACATTGCCAGCGAGTGGTAGCCGGTACGCAATGAGATATAACCAAATCGCAAAGACTGCGCCTGTTGAATCGCGGCCGCCTCTTCAATCAGAATAAAGATAAAACGCCAGGTCAGCAGAATTTGCTCGGTCAACAAACGCGGCACATGACAGCGCTTAAGTATCTGAATAAGCTGCGGGAAAGGCGTATTCAGCACAAACCAGAAGGTGGCTGCCAATGCCGCCAAACTGCGCCACAGGGTTTGATTGGCGGTGGTTAAACCGACTCTATCCAGCCCAAACCACCAATGACCGATCTGCACGCCCCACCACAAACTCTCCGGTTGGCGCGAGAGGGATAGCACAATGGTCACCAATCCCACCAACAGGAAAGAAAGTGGTATTGCCAGCCAGCGCAAATAGCGGCGCGGCCCCACTCGCAGCAGATAACATGTCAGCCCGGCGATAAACACCAATAACAGCGCCTGATACATCGGCGGGCTAAGCATTGCCAACAAGAGGAAAACGGCATATAGCACCAGTTTTCCCATTGGGTCGGCCTGTCGCCAGCGGCTTTGATAACTTAGTTTATCAATCCCCAGCATGCTCACCGCGTTTCCCCCGGTAATAGCCCAAGATATAAAAGATCACCGCCGCGCCAATGGAACCTTGTAAGGTGAACAGCAGACTTTCGATTTCACCACTGGCCGGTTCATACAGCGGCGTGAACCACGGCTGATAATCAGGAGCCGTCACCTGGATCAGGGCTTCAGCTTCACCGTCTGAGCCGCCGAATTCGCCGCCGTGGTCAATAAAGAATGGCAATATGACCAGCGCGATAACCATCGCCAGCAAAATAAGTGTCTTTTTCATGTTAGTGACTCCCTGCGGGAATTAACTGCCGTTTGGTTAATTGGTCATAAATCATCACCGTCAATAAACCTTCAGCAATGGCAATCGGGATCTGGGTAATGCAGAACACACCCATAAATTTGATAATCGAACCGCTGACACCAAATTGCGGGTCAGGGAAGGCCAAACCAAGCTGCACCGAGGTGACAAAGTAAGTGGTTAAATCCGCCAGCATGGCGCAAAGGAACACCCCGACATCACGGCGCAACCCCGCTTTACAGGCCAGTTTCCATACCATGTAACCCACTACCGGCCCAATAACCGCCATTGACATGCCGTTAGCGCCTAAAGTCGTCAAGCCGCCGTGCGCCAGTAATAACGCCTGGAACAGCAGCACAATGGCCCCCAGTACCGCCACCACCACCGGCCCGAACAGAATAACCGCCAGCCCGACACCGGTCGGATGTGAACAACTGCCGGTCACTGATGGGATTTTCAGCGCCGATAACACGAAAATAAACGCCCCGCACAGCGCCAGCAGCACTTTTTGATTGCTGTCTTCGGAGACAATCTGCTTTAAGCGCACCAACCCCATAAACAAGCACGGCAGGAACAGCACCCACCAGGCCAGCGCCCACATCGGCGGTAAAAAACCTTCCATGATGTGCATGGCGAAAACATCATTCGGGGCCATCGTTAGCAGGATTGCCATAACAACCCCGGTGTACGAAAGTTTTTTTAACTCTTTTTCCATTTCCATGAGTGACTCCCATCACGTTGAGCATCTAAGTAGAATCAGATAATCATTTGTTTTTAAATAACTCTCTGCTGCTTATTCACTAAAATGGTCGAGAAATAGGGCAATGGCTGATCAGCGGCAATACTATCCAACTGCCGCCAACACACTTCTCCCGGCAATGAGGCTTCTGACATCAACAGCGCGTGTGGGAACAGATTGAGCCGGCCCAATAGCGCCTGAATTTGCGCAAAGCGGCCATAGACTTTCATCAGCACCACGCAGTCGTGGTCTTGCAGCGCGCGCTCCAGCGCTGCTTCTGGGGCGGTGCAAGACATAATCGCCAGCGATTGTTGCTCCATCGCCAATGGCAATGCAGCGCGGGCGGCAATGGCAGCAAAAGAAGTTACACCCGGCACAATTTCCAACCAATCTGGCCGACCAATACGCTCTAGCAAAAATACCCAGGTGCTGAATAACATGGCATCACCGAGGGTGATAAAGCCCACCTGACGGCCTTTGGCGACTTCCGCCTGTAACTGCTGCGCCACTTCATCCCAGACCGCTTGTTTTTCATTGTTATCCGCACTCATCGGGAAATGGCAGGTGCGAATTTCAGTATTTGGCGATAAATATTCGCGCACAATGGACAGCGCCAGACTATCGCCGCCTTTGCGCCCCGCCGGGGCATACAGCACATCCAGTTTGGCTATCAACCGGGAGGCCCGCACCGTGATTAAATCACTGGCTCCGGGGCCGACGCCCAATGCATAAAGTCTGCCGCTCATTACGCTGCCTCCTGCTGTTTCTGCTGTAAAGCGAGGCCCAAATGCCCGACAAACATCTGCCGAATCAACGGGTTTTCCCCCAATCCTTGCAACCATGACTGAGCACTGATACCGGCGGACTCCAGTTGTGTGCGCCATGAATCTGGCTCGTCAGAAGCCATGTCATTGATGGCGTGATCGCCCGCCACCAGCATCAATGGCATTAAGTGCACTTTGCGCACCCCCTGCTGCTGTAAGCGGGTAATGATGTGGCTGATTTCCGGGTAACTTTCGACCGCACCAACCAAGGCAGGGAAGTTCAGCGAGGTCATTAAATGGTCAAGACAGGCATAAGCTGAGAAAGCATAGTGACTGGCTCCGTGGCCCATAAATACCACCCGCTCATCCACCGCCAGTGGGGGCATTTGCGCTTGCAGCGCCACCAGCAATTGCTGGTAATCGGCAAAACTGCTCAACAGCGGCGTACCAAGCACCAGATGACGAAAAGAGTCGTTAAAACTGCGCACTTCATTGGTGATTTTTTCGTATTCATCACCATTAATCACATGCAATGATTGGATGGCGACATCTTGATAACCTTGCTCAGCCAGTTGTTTCAGCGCTTCTCGCGGATTATTGATCTGCAAGCCATCGCGTTTGCGTAGCTTGCGAATGATCATTTCTGAGGTAAATGCGCGGAACACATCGCGATCGCTGTAAGCCGCCGCTAATTGCTGCTCGCAAGCATCAATATTCTTTTGCCGGGTGTGTTCATAACTGGTGCCGAAACTGATCACCAACAGTGCTTTTTTCATTTTATTGTCCTCGTTGTTCTTGTCAGTGGGTCAGATTGCTGCCAGTGCATCAGATGTTGGGTGAATTCATCCAATGAAGTCACTTGTTGCCCAAAACTGCCCAACACCACGGCAGCCGGGCGGCGCACCACAATGCAGGGAATATTCAGGGCCAGACAGGGAGCCACTTTTTCTTGATAGCCACCTTGCGCGCCAGACTCCTTGGTGATGACCACATCAGGCTGACAAAACTCATACAGCGCGTGATTGAATTGCGCGCTAAATGGCCCGCGCAGCGCAATAATATTGTCCACCCCCAGCCCCAGAGCCTCACATTGACTCAGCACTGCCGCCGTCGGTAACACTCGCGCTAATAGGGTTTTACCGGTCAGCCCCTGTTGATACTCCGCCAACTGTTTGCTGCCCGTGGTCAATAACACTCGAGGCCCCAAGTCTTGCGCCACGGCACAAGCTGCCGCTGCACTGTCGACTTTGTAGAGCAGTGGGTGATTGAGCGCTGCAATTTCACTCGGGCGCTGATAACGTGTCAGCGCCACTTTAGATTGCCCGCAGGCGGCGGCAACATTGTCACTGAGCAGGTCGGCGTAGGGATGTGAAGCATCGACCACCCACCGCACTTGCCGATTGATAAGAAAATCGGCCATTTCCGCCGCATCCATCCGCCCGACTAATATCTCGCCACCAATATCACCCGCCAGTTGTTTACCTGCATCAGTGGCGACCGACAGGCTGTAGCGCTCGCCAGCTTCATCCAGCAATTGGCAAATCAGCCGTGCATCACTGGTTCCACCGAAAATATGAATAGGCGGATAGCCCTTGGTCATAATGAATAATCCGTCATAATGAATAATCCGTCATAATGAATAGCCCCGGGGGGTAATCATTAGCCCGTTACGGCAATAAGTGGCCTGATTGCCAACAATCACCAAACTGGTCATGTCCACCGGCTCGTAATCCATGTCACCTAATGTAGTGAGCCATTTTTCCTGTTTTTTGCGCCCCGCCGCTTTCACCACACCCACCGGTGTTGCGGCTTTCTTCCACGGCTGCATCAGCTCAAACGCCCGCGCCAAATGCCCTTCGCGGCCACGGCTGCGCGGGTTATAGAAACAAATAACAAAATCCGCCTGCGCCGCCGCGATAATGCGTTTTTCAATCACGGCCCACGGCGTCATCAAATCACTCAGACTGATATGACAAAAGTCATGCATCAGCGGCGCGCCGAGTAAAGAGGCGGCTGCAATACTGGCGGTGATACCGGCGACCAGTCGCACTTCCAAATCCAACTGTTGCTGGGTGACCAGTTCCAACACCAAGCCCGCCATACCGTAAATGCCGGCGTCACCGCTGCTGATCAGCGCCACCTTATGACCGGCCAGTGCTAGATCAATCGCCGCCTGACAGCGCTCAATTTCTTTACACATACCCGTTTTGATCACTTGCTTATCCAGGGTCATGGACTTGACCAGATGGGTATAGGTTTTGTAGCCGACAATAATTTCCGCCTCGCGGATAGCGGCGATAGCCTCCGGCGTCATCATTGATTCACTGCCCGGCCCGATGCCAATCACGGTTAACATTAATGCGATACTCCCAGAGTGATGGTGACGCCCTGCTGGCGCAGAGTATTGCCAACCAATTTACCGTCGCTCATCAGCCAGGCGACCGGTTGTGAAACGCTGCCGACACCCACCGTTTGGCGGACAAAATCAGAAGCAGGAAAACGTTGCTCGTGGCGGCTCAGTTCGCCGACACTGAACAGTTCGAAAGGCACCCGCCAGCATTTCGCCAACTGATGCAGCGCCGGCTCATCTTTTTTGATAGTGACACTGCCGATGGCTCTCAATGCCATGATATCGAAGTGATTTTCAGCCATTTGCTGTTGCAGTAATTCAACCAGTGTTTGCAGCGAGGTCGCGCGGCGGCAACCAATCCCTGCTACCACCCGGCGCGGCACCAGCTTATAAACCGGTAAGGCGGCGAGTTGCTCGGCGGGCAGCGGCAAAATATCGCGCAGCGTGATGCACACCAATGCATCCAGCGCGGGCAATTGATCCAAAGAGTCAACCGGCACGAACCCTCGCGTGTCACAGCGATCCCGCTCCGCCAACAGCGGTGCATCCCACCACAGCCCGACTTTTTGGCTGCTGACCAACATTTGATTGACCACTTTGACCGCGTGGCGGAAATCCTGCATTTCAGCATCCAATTGGGTCGCCAGTGTGTCCAGCGCCGCCATTTCGTTAACATCCGTGGCGGTGGTTATCACCGGATCGGCCCCCAAAATTCCTGCCAAATAGCGGGTTAAGGTATTCGCCCCGCCCACATGACCCGACAGCAAACTGACGACGTGTTGCCCGCGCTCATCAATCACCACCACCGCAGGATCGGTCATTTTGTCATTCACCAGCGGTGCAATAACGCGCACTGTCAGGCCAATTGCCCCCACCACCACCAGCGCTGAATATTGCTTGAATGCCTCGCGCAGGGTATTGCCAAAGCTGCCGTTGAAGGGCAAAAAACCCGCTTCCAATAGCTTGTCACTGGTAAAACAAGTCAGCGGTAAGTGGGTCTGCAAGCGCCGCGCCAGCCGCACTCCGCCGGGGGTCAGACAAAATACCGCGATTGATTCAGGCTTGACGATATTCATGGCTAAACCCCGCGTCATACAGTTTGGAATAGTGGTATTCATCGCCGAGGAACGCCCCCACCAAAATCAGCGCCGTTTTATGAATGGCTGCTGTCCGCACCAACTCGGCGATATCTGCCAGCGTGCCGTGTACCGTGCGACTTTCAGCCCAAGTGGCTTTGTACACCACTGCAACCGGCGTATTGGCAGGATAGCCACCAGCGATTAAGCGCTCGGCAACTCTGTCCATTTCTTGTACCGACAAGAAAATCGCCATTGAGGTTTGGTGAGCGGCGAAAGCTTCCAGTTGCTCCAAGGGTGGCATCGGGGTGCGCCCCTCAATACGGGTGATAATCAAGCTCTGCGCCACTTCCGGCACGGTATATTCCACCCCCAGTTGAGCAGCGGCCCCCAAGAAAGCACTGACGCCCGGTACGGAAACAAAGCCTATGCCGTGCTCGCCCAACACTTCTCCCTGTTCACGAATAGAACCGTACAAAGAGAGATCCCCGGTTTGCAACCGCACTACCAACTTGCCCGCGCGCACACCATCCACCATCAGGGTGATGATTTGCTCCAGATTCAAGCCCGCACTGTCGTGACATTCCGCTTGGGGGGAGCAATACGCCAACAGCTCGGTATTAATAAGCGACCCGGCATAAATGACCACCTGCGCCTGTTGCAGCAAGCGGTAGCCTTTTAGCGTAATCAGCTCTTTGTCACCCGGCCCGGCACCAACAAACCAGACCTTTTGCGTATCCCAGGAGGGTATAGCAGAGGTAGGGATAACCGGTGTCGATACGGTATTAGGATGCTCGGACATTGCTCGCCTCCATGTGGCAGGAAATAAGATAAGTAGGATTATTCGGCTTAAAATAGTGCCCGCTACCCAAAGGGGTCAGAGTGGAGAGTTGCAATTGCACACAATCCAATTCACTAACGGCACAGGTCTGTAAATGGCTTAGCGCCTCATTGAGGTTATTGAGCAAAATAAAGGTCAGAACCAGACGACCACCGGGGTTAAGCGTCTTCAGCGACCAGTCGATAAGATCAGTTAAATGGCCGCCGCTGCCGCCAATAAAAATGGCATCGGCTTTATCGGGCAGAGGAAGAGGGGCTACACCGGCGACGATGTTCACATTGCTGCACCCTAGCCGCTGGCAGTTTTCATTAATCAACTCAAGGGCGGCCGGGTTGCGTTCAATGGCAGTGACGCGTAAATGAGGGAAACGCAACGCCGCTTCCAATGCCACGCTGCCGGTACCCGCGCCAACATCAATCAGGTGAGTCGCATCCGACAAATCCAGCCGCTCCAGCGCTAACACTCGCACCGCTTCTTTGGTCATCGGGACTTTTTGTCCGCGCGTATTTTGCCCACGAATAAACAGCTCATCTTTCATTGAGGATCACCACCACATTCATGTTATAACTCGCCGCCACGCACTCAACGGGCAGGCGATGAATTCGTTCGTCGGGTTGCGAAAGGTTTTCACCAATAATCAAGGTGCGCGCGAGGCCGCGTTGCTGGAGCGCATCCGCAATAGCCCGTGGGCCAATAATGTTGTCGGTCACCATCGCCACTTTGTCGTGCTGGAAGATCCAGTCAAAATCGGGTTCTCGACCATGGCTGCTGGTGAGGAAAAGGTCATTCATGTCCAACGCCACTTTGGCGCACAGATATTGAATCGCGCTGATGCCGGGGACGATATGCAATTCATCGGCGCTGAAGTTTGCCGCCAGCAATTTGCCGATGCCGTATAGCAGAGGGTCGCCCGAAGCCAACACCACAATGGCGCGGTTTTTATTGTTATCCAGCCACTCTAATAGCCCCAGTAGGTCGGCATCCAACAAGCGCGACTCTTTGATACCGCAGCTCAATGTCGCCAGATGGCGTTTGCCCCCCACCAGCACCTCGGCATGCTCAATCGCTCTTTGTGCTGTTGGCGTCAGATAATCAGTATTACCGGGGCCGATGCCCACCACAGTTATCATCGAAATACCTCCACAATCTCATCCAGTGCTCGGCTGCTACCCAGCACCTGATTATCAAAAGAGAATAAAATGGCATCGCACTGGGGCGGATTAACCGAAAAGCGCATCATTTCGCTAATACGCTCACAAATGCGCTCCGCGATACGCGAATACACGCCCTGCCACCCCTGCTCAGCAATCAGTTCCATTGCCGCCTCAGTGGTATCGCACTGATTAACTTCGAGTAATAGCGCATGCGGCGCGCCCATTAATGCTAAATTCGCCACCAGCGTTTCCATGCGCCCATCGGCAATGTGGCTGTGAGTGTGGAAGATACCGGCGGCCACTTTGACTAACTTACCGGGGTGCCCGACCAACAAGACCTGGCGGAATCCCAATCGCACGGTTTCTTGCAGCATATAGCCGACAAAATTACTCATCGTGACCACCTGCTGGCTATCCAGCCCCAAATGGTCGCGGACAAAGCGCTCGCCGTGATTACCCGGTACCAGAATGACGCGATCCTCACCGGCTGCCCGTTTCATCTCTAACTCCAACGCCAACGAACGTTTCCAGCTCTCTTCAGACATCGGCGTGACAATGCCGGTGGTGCCGATGATGGAAATCCCGCCCAAAATCCCCAGCCGCCCGTTGTAAGTTTTCTTTGCTCGCTCCTCGCCTTCCGGCGCGAAGATTTCGACTTCTGCACCGCGTAACGGGCCAATAACCTCGCGCACGCCGGCCTCGATGGTCTGGCGCGGTGTGCGATTAATGGCGCTGCTGCCGATCGGCAGACCAATGCCTTTGCGGGTGACAGTTCCAACCCCCTCGCCGCCACGCAAGGTGATTTCAGCCTGTTCAGTGAGAGTTACACGAGCAAAAATCAGCATGCCGTGGGTAGCATCGACGTCATCGCCACCATCTTTGCGAATCGCCGCCGTGGCTTGCTGGCCTTCAATTAGCGGCTGCTCGACATTCAGACACAAGGTGATGCCAGACGGAGTGACAATGGAAATCTGGTCAATCACTTGTTGCCGCAGCACCATCAGCGCCGCTACTTTGGCCGCCGCCGTGGCACAGGAGCCAGTGGTATAGCCTTTGCGGTATTGCTTGCCGTTATGCCAAATGCTGTCTAATTGCTGGTTTTGCCGCGCAATATCATCACTGACCCGACCGTCACTCATAGCTCGCCTCGCCACTTCTCCCTTCACAACTGCGCACCTCGCAACTGGTAGAGGATGGCGTTGATAATCGCCGCCGCCACATTGCTGCCCCCTTTGCGCCCCAATGCAGCAATGCACGGCAAATGACTTTCGGCCAACGCCTCTTTGGATTCTGCCGCGCCAACAAACCCCACTGGCACGCCGATGACCGCCACGGGTGCAGCTTGCCGCTCTAATAAACGGAATAACGCGGTCGGGGCATTGCCGAACACAAACAACTTTTCGCCCGGTTCCTCCAGCGCCACATCCACCGCCGCCATCGAGCGGGTAATGCCCTGCGCGGGCGCAGTTTCCACCACTCGCGGGTCACTGATATAGCAGCGGCATTCGCATCCCATTTGCTTCAGCAGCGTTTTGTTAATACCCGACATCGCCATGGTGGTGTCGGTGTACAGCGTGCATCCCCGGCCTAATCCCTCGGCAATGTAGGCCAGCACATCCGGTGAGAAATGCAGAATATCCAGCCAGTCAAAATCCGCTGTGGTGTGGATAACCCGCTTGATCACCGCTTGGTGCATCTCACTGGCGAAACGATAGTCCGGCCGCTCAGTGGCAATAATGTCACCAATAATGACAAAGCTATTTTGTTCGATTTCCTGCGGGTTTTTCATATAGTTCATGGAGTTATCCTTATTAAATACCAACCAACAGCAAGTGGATCAGGGCGAACAATAACAGGGCCAATAGCGACGCCATCATCATCAAATGGATGCTGCGCGGAATATCACTCAGCGCGACTTCGCGCCGGTCATCACCAATCCACGGCTTCTCGACCCGCTCACCAAAGTAATCATTCGGGCCGCCCAGACGAATGCCCAGCGCCCCAGCTACAGTGGCTTCCGACCAGGCACAGTTAGGGCTGGAATGCTGATAGCGATCGCGCCAGCCAATACGCAGAGCCTGACGATAATCAGCTTGGATCAGCCAGGCCGCGGCACTGAGCAGCAGCCAGCTCAGGCGCGCGGGAAGCCAATTGGCCCAATCATCCATTCGGGCGGAGACATAACCCATCGCGCGGTATTTCGGCGTTTTATAGCCCACCATCGAATCAAGGGTATTGACCGCTTTGTAGGCCATTGCCAGCGGCGCGCCCCCTAATAGCAGGAAAAATAGCGGCGCAATCACGCCATCGACACTGTTCTCCGCCACGGTTTCTACCACCGCACGGGTCATTTGCGGCGTCTCCAACTGCGAAGTATCGCGCCCGACAATCCATGACAGTTTTTCGCGACTTTGTGCCAAAGAACCCTGCTGTAGCGCATCAAAGACCAACAATGCCGCGTCACTCAAACAACGCCCAGCCAGCAAGGTGTAAATCATCCACACTTGCGCCAGCCAGCCGAGCCACGGGTTAATCTCTGTCATCAGCCATAAAAATCCCCAACTGACGAGCCAGGTGATGCCCACCACCAACACCCACAACAGGGCACCGCCCCATTTCAGGGCCTGCTCGCTATGACACACAGCACGAATCCTCCGTTGCAGCCCGGTAATCAAGTTGCCAATCCACCGCACCGGATGCGGCCAACGCGGCGGATCGCCGAGCCAATTGTCCAATAGGAAAGCCACAAACCACGCCGCGAGGGTCATAGCACACTCCGGGCCGCGGTCAGCCAGCCATTCAATAAACCGGGGCGTTGGGCAAAGTGAATATGCAGATAGCTGGCTTGGGTACGTTGCACTTGATAGCCACTGTGCCAGCGCTGGATAACCTCGCCGTCGCGCCATTTACTGCTATCAAAAACGGGTGTCAGCGGGCTGGTAAAATCGGAGTAATGGAACTCATGGCCGCGCAATATTTCGCCTTGCGCAGCTAATAATGTGTCACTGCGGGCTTGCGCCTGACAGTAACCAAATCGGGTCAAGCGCTTCCCCATGCGGCTTTCACCGGGCAAAATCCCCACCATCCCATGGCGCTGCCCGCGGTCATCGGTAAGACCGTCACCCAAATACATCAAGCCACCACATTCGGCATACAAAGGGATTTGCTGGCGATGAGCTTGCTGTAATGCGGTGTGCATGGCGGTATTTTCTGCCAGCGCACTGGCGTGAATTTCGGGATAACCGCCGCCCAAATAAATCATCTGGCAATCAGGCAAGCTGCGGTCATGCAGCGGACTAAAGCGCTGGATACGCACTCCAGCCTGCTCCAGCAAATCAAGGTTATCGGGGTAATAAAAATTGAAAGCTTCATCTTCGGCTAAGGCCAGTGTCAGCCCGTCGGCCAAAGCTTGAGGTGGTAATGTCGGCGGGGTTCCAACCGGAAGTTCAGTGCAAGAGGTCAGGGCCAGTAACCGGTCAAGATTGATAAACTCTTCGACCTGTTGGGCCAACTGCTGCCAGCGTGGCGAATTATCGGGTTGTTTGGATAGCCCACCGGCTCGCTCCTGTGCTGGAATCAGCCCTAAATGGCGCGATGGCAAAGCCACATCGTCCATGACCGGCAAGCGGCCCAAAACTGGAATTCCGCAATAGTGTTCAATAGCGTGGCGAATAAGTTGATAGTGATTTTCTGAATTGACGCGGTTAACAATCACCCCAGCAATGGTGAGGTCAGGGTCGAATTGACAGAAGCCCAGTACCGTCGCCGCCACGGATGTCGACACCGCTTTGCCATCCACCAGCAAGATAACCGGGCAGCCCAATTGCTTGGCCATCGCCGCACTGCTGCAATAATCGGGGTCAGTGCCATAGCCGTCATATAGCCCCATGACACCTTCAATCACGGCGACATCAGCATGGCGCATATGTTGGTTATACAGCCCATTGAGGGTGGCCGGCGGCAACATAAAAGCATCGAGGTTACGCGACGTCACGCCACTGACTGCGGTATGCCAGCCAGTATCCAGATAATCCGGCCCGACCTTAAACGGCTGCACCGACAATCCACGCGCCATCAGCGCCCGCAAAATACCCAAGGTTACGGTGGTTTTACCGCACCCGCTGCCGGTTCCTGCGATGATAAATGCTTGTTTGCCTGAGCATTGCATAAAAAAATCCCGCCATTTCAAGCGGGATATGCAGTGTCAAAAAGGTGCATCTACGCAACGTCAGCGCTGCGCGCATCTGATGACAACCCGCTTCCCACCGAAGGAGTTGAAACTCTTTTACTGATTTGGCTGGTCTTCTGGCTTAGCGTCACCCTCCCCCGCTACCTTCCCAATCCTGTGGATCAGTGGTTTCAGCGGGTTCGTCAGCATCACAGCAGCGGGGGCTGCGGGGGATTGTCACCCCCTTCCCAATCATGTCTTGAGGACAAGCACACGACATAACCATTTCAGTAACTACAATTATCTAATTACAGTAGATTCTGTTATTTAATTTATTGTTTCGTTATCTCATTTATCTCTTTATTTACACTGTTATAACAGAGTGTTTATTCATTATTAGTCTGATGGAATTTCTTAAAATTAATATACCCTTTTCTGTTCATAAAAAATGGTGAATTTGATTTTTTGATAGGGATTTTTTTGCATCACCACAACAAATTATTGTCGAAACCATGAGTGATTTAAAATTAAAAACAGTAACTTAAAAAGTTTTAAGCCCACTTGGCCTATAGCAAATTATTGTCATTAATTATTTTAAGTAGTTAATTTTTAGTTTGTTTATTTAAATAGAAAACCCAAGTGCACGACCAAATTGCATAATATTAAATCAATGATGGTTACTCCATCTTGCTGCGTTCAGAAGAAAGTGAGCGAAATACCTGCGGTGTCACATTGTAGGTCTGACGGAACACTTTGCAGAAATAGCTGGTCTGGGAAAAACCTAGATTCTTAGCAATGCTAGCAATGCTCCAATCACTGTGCTGCAACATCTCTCTGGCATTAGCCATCCGTTGCTGATTGACCCAGGCATTAAAGCCGATGCCGTGATATTTTTTAAACAACTTGCTGAAATAGTAAGGGCTGAGATACACCTTAGCCGCGACTTCTTCCAGCCGCAATTCTTCCGATAAATGCGCATCAATATAACGCAGTGCTTTCTTCATTTTGCTGTCATGGGGATGAACCGGCCGTATTCTGCCGGGTTCTTTGCTGCCCATGTTGTCATTGATAACCACAAAGTTGAGATGTTTTTTGAGACAATTTTCAACAATCAGCTTTAATAAATCTGCCGACGCAATCACGCGCGAAAAATCGATAATGGGCACATTGTGGAATTCATCCATCAGTGCCGGATCTTGCTGCCAATGATTATCAACATTAAGAATATCAATAAGATAAACATCTGAGTGCAACCGCACCTGCCCGCATAAAACAAACCCTACCAAATGACCGGCAATAACCAGCGGAATAGAGAAGTCAGTTAACCCGGCGTGGCAGCGATAAATACAAGGTTCATTGGATTTTGAGGCTTCCAAACCACCGCAGCGATCACTCATGCGGCAACGAAGATGATTCACCGGGTCTTGTCGCATCAATTGACAAAATGGCGTGAAATTAAAGAGATCAGAAATTTCTTCGCCGTGAATATTGACCACCACCACAGCCAGCCCAGTTGCCTGAGCAAAATCCTGCGCGATTTTATTTATGAGCTCTGAGTTTAGAGAACTGGCAGAAATCATGATAAAACCTCTCAGTTAATTTATTGTTATTAGTTTTTTGTTTGTTGCCATATGTCATCCCTGAAATGATTAATGTGTTATTTTTTTGTTATATTTTACTCCTATTTACCCAGTAGAAACCTATTTCCCTATCAAGGTTTATGTTTTGGTAAAATGAAAAAAATAACAATTCACTTTACCAGAGTCATAATCAACAGGGGACTATAATCAGCCCATTAGCCCGAATAGATCACGAAATTTCCTCATCCCGTTTCACTCTTTCAAGATGAGGAAACTGGCATTCATTTATATACTGGCTTCCTCATCCTCTAACTTGCAGGTATTACACGGCAGGTTTTTGCCAATGAAGAAGCGATAAACCGCTGCGCCGAGGCAAGCCCCAATAATTGGTGCGATAATCGGGATAATGAAATAAGGGATATCACGACCACCGGTCATCGAGATTTTTCCCCAACCGGCAAAGAAGGTAAACAATTTAGGGCCAAAATCACGGGCCGGGTTCATGGCAAAACCGGTTAATGGCCCGGTTGAAGCCCCTATCACCGCCACCAGAATACCAATCAATAACGGCCCTAATGCGCCGCGCGGTACTCCGTTACCATCATCCGTCAGCGCCATAATCAGCCCCATCAATATCGAGGTAATTATGATTTCAACAAATGCAGCTTGCCATACACTGATAGCCGGTGAAGGGAAAGTACTGAAAATACTAGCTAATTGCAGGCTTTCCAGACTACCGCGCACCATCTGATGGGCAGTTTCAAAATCAGTAAATAAGTTGTGATACAACATATAAGATAGCGCTGCGCCACCAAAAGCACCGGCAATCTGTGCAATGCTGTAAGGAATCACTTTGCGCGCGGGGAAACAAGCAAACAGCCAGAGAGCAATAGTGATGGCGGGGTTGAGGTGAGCACCGGAAATCCCGGCGGTTAGATAGACCGCCAGTGAAATCCCCAGCCCCCATACAATACAAATTTCCCACAAACCAAAACTGGCACCAGCCACTTTCATCGCCGCCAAACAACTAATACCAAAAAATAAAAATAGCCCGGTGCCGAGAAATTCAGCCATACATTGAGCTTTGAGCGAGTCGTTCATAGGGTTACCCTGCTTACGGTTAAATTAATACGTTATATACCCTAAATAATTCGAGTTGCAGGAAGGCGGCAATTGAGTAAATCCCCAGGAGCTTACATAAGTAAGTGACTGGGGTGAACAAAAGCAGCCAACGCATATGCAGCTCGAAGTATGACGGGTATGGTATTGCACGGCCCTTGACGCAACAACTATAAAGAGACGGGAAATGAAAGTGTTGTTGTGATTCGCCATTAATTAAACAAAAAATAGAGTTTCTATAACAAATTATTGCTATTACCCCCGCCAGAACCCTCTTGGAACCCAGTCAATACGCAATTTATGATTTAATTAAAAAATGTGACTTTATTGCTTTTTATTCTTTCCGTTATTGCAATCAAGCTCGCATTTCCTGCTTTAATGTGAGCCATGCTTCATCTTTTCATTGTGTGCGCGATTATCAAATAAAATACCAATTGTCATCACCTTAATTGTAATTATGAATATGCAAAAACCAATTATTATCACCTCCTCATAACTAAATAGGCTTGTAAAATAATTAGTTAAATAATTTCGTGACAATAATTTGTTATTTCATCGCTAACCATTCCCGCCAGTAAATTCAATACAGCCATTCTTTTTCATTGCTTGTTTGTATATTCAGTCTCAGCACGAACCTGACAACGTTATTACTGAATATAACAACATTACTTTTGAACATGGCAATTCAAGCCAAAGCAATACCCTAAATAATTCGAGTTGCAGGAAGGCGGAAATTGAGTAAATCCCGATGAGCTTACTCAGGTAAGTGATTCGGGTGAACGAAAGCAGCCAACGCACATGCAGCTTGAAGTATGACGGGTAAGGGCACCTGATATTCGTCGAGGTATATATGCAACAAGAAGCACTAGGAATGGTGGAAACCAAAGGGTTGGCCGCAGCCATTGAAGCTGCTGACACCATGGTGAAATCGGCCAATGTGACATTAGTGGGCTATGAAAAAATTGGATCTGGCCTGGTCACCGTTATCGTCCGGGGTGACGTGGGGGCCGTTAAAGCCGCCACTGATGCAGGCGCGATTGCCGCCGCTAACGTGGGCGAAGTGAAGTCTACCCATGTTATCCCACGCCCCCATACCGATGTAGAAGCTTTTTTACCAAAGGGCAATTTACCTAAGGGAAATAAACCATGAGTAGCAATGACCTGGTCGACCAAATCATGGCGCAGGTGATAGCAAAAGTCAGCGAGCACGCCCCAGCGTCTTCTGCACAACCCTCTTATAAACAACGAGGTACGGCTATGGCTGAGAAAACTTGCAGTTTAACGGAATTTGTTGGAACCGCGATCGGCGACACAGTCGGACTGGTGATCGCTAACGTCGATAGCGCCCTATTGGACGCCATGAAGCTAGAAAAACGCTATCGCTCGATTGGCATTTTGGGCGCACGTACTGGCGCTGGCCCACACATCATGGCAGCTGATGAAGCAGTAAAAGCCACCAATACCGAGGTGGTCAGTATTGAATTACCCCGTGATACCAAAGGCGGTGCCGGTCATGGCTCGCTAATTATCTTCGGCGGTGATGATGTTTCTGACGTAAAACGCGCCGTCGAAGTGGCATTGAAAGAGTTAGACCGGACATTCGGCGATGTTTATGCCAATGAAGCTGGCCACATTGAACTGCAATACAGCGCTCGCGCCAGTCATGCCCTGGAAAAAGCTTTTGGCGCACCACTGGGCCGCTCTTGCGGCGTGATCGTCGGCGCACCAGCTTCGATTGGTGTTTTGATGGCCGATACCGCCGTGAAATCCGCCAATGTTGATGTGGTGGCTTACAGCTCCCCCGCACAGGGCACCAGCTTTAGTAACGAAGTGATTCTGGTTATCTCCGGCGATTCTGGCGCAGTCCGTCAGGCAGTTATTTCTGCCCGTGAGATTGGCAAAACGGTATTAGCCACTTTAGGTGCTGAACCGAAAAACGACCGCCCGTCTTATATCTGACGCCACAGTGAGGCTGTTTCATGAAATCGAAAAGATTTGAAGCGTTGGCGAAACGCCCGGTTAATCAGGACGGCTTTGTCAAAGAATGGATCGAGGAAGGCTTTATTGCCATGGAAAGCCCGAATGATCCAAAACCTTCCATCAAGATTGTCAATGGTGTGGTGACCGAGCTAGACGGCAAACCACAAAGCAGTTTTGACCTGATTGACCACTTTATCGCCCGCTACGGTATTAATCTGGAGCATGCGGAAGAAGTGATGAAGATGGATTCCATCAAGCTGGCCAATATGCTGTGTGACCCCAATGTGTCGCGCCGCACCATTGTGCCACTGACGACCGCCATGACACCGGCCAAAATCGTCGAGGTGGTTTCCCACATGAATGTGGTGGAAATGATGATGTCGATGCAGAAAATGCGCGCCCGTCGGACTCCATCACAGCAAGCTCACGTGACCAACGTGAAAGATAATCCGGTGCAAATTGCCGCCGATGCTGCGGAAGGCGCATTCCGTGGTTTCGATGAGCAAGAAACTACCGTGGCTGTTGCCCGCTATGCACCATTCAACGCCATTGCGCTGTTGGTCGGCTCGCAAGTTGGCCGCCCCGGTGTACTGACTCAATGTTCGCTGGAAGAAGCCACCGAGCTGAAACTGGGAATGCTGGGCCACACCTGTTACGCCGAAACTATCTCGGTTTATGGCACTGAGCCGGTGTTTACCGACGGCGATGACACCCCATGGTCGAAAGGTTTTCTCGCCTCATCTTATGCATCACGAGGCTTGAAAATGCGCTTTACCTCCGGCTCCGGCTCTGAAGTCCAAATGGGCTACGCCGAAGGGAAATCAATGCTGTATCTCGAAGCGCGCTGTATTTACATCACCAAAGCCGCCGGGGTTCAGGGACTACAAAACGGCTCGGTCAGTTGCGTCGGTGTGCCGTCTGCGGTGCCATCCGGCATTCGCGCCATTTTGGCCGAAAACCTAATTTGTTCGGCGCTGGATTTAGAATGCGCGTCCAGTAACGACCAAACCTTTACCCACTCAGATATGCGCCGTACCGCCCGTCTGCTGATGCAATTCCTGCCGGGCACTGACTTTATTTCCTCTGGTTATTCTGCGGTGCCGAACTACGACAACATGTTCGCAGGCTCCAACGAAGATGCCGAAGACTTTGATGATTACAACGTGTTGCAGCGCGATCTGAAAGTCGATGGCGGCCTACGCCCGGTATTGGAAGCTGACGTGGTGGCCATTCGCAATAAAGCCGCGCGCGCCCTGCAAGCAGTATTCGCCGGAATGGGTTTACCGCCAATTACCGACGAAGAAGTGATTGCCGCAACTTATGCCCACGGATCGAAAGATATGCCGGAGCGTAACATCGTCGAAGACATCAAATTCGCTCAGGAAATCATCAGCAAAAACCGCACCGGTCTGGAAGTGGTGAAAGCCCTGGCGCAAGGCGGCTTTGAAGATGTGGCGCAAGACATGCTCAACATCCAGAAAGCCAAAATTGCCGGCGACTATCTGCATACCTCGGCCATCATCAAAGGTGACAATCAGGTGTTGTCGGCGGTGAATGATGTCAATGACTACGCGGGGCCAGCGACCGGTTACCGGCTGGAAGGTGCACGTTGGGAAGAAATTAAAAATATTCCAAACGCGCTTGATCCGAATGAGCTTGGCTAAGGGGTTCACGAGATGGTGGATATTAACGAAAAACTGTTACGCCAAATTATTGAGGGCGTATTACAGGAAATGCAGGGAGACAAAAATACTGTTTCCTTTAAGCAAGATACCCAACCCGCGGCAGCGGCTGTTGCGTCCGGGGATTTTCTCACTGAAGTCGGTGAAGCCCGTCCCGGCACTCATCAGGATGAAGTCATCATCGCTGTCGGCCCGGCATTTGGCTTGTCGCAAACCGCCAATATTGTCGGTTTATCGCACAAAAATATTCTACGCGAAGTCATTGCCGGTATTGAGGAAGAAGGTATCAAAGCGCGGGTGATCCGCTGCTTTAAATCCTCCGACGTGGCTTTTGTCGCCGTTGAAGGTAACCGCCTAAGTGGCTCCGGAATTTCTATCGGCATCCAGTCAAAAGGAACCACGGTAATTCATCAGCAAGGCCTGCCGCCGCTTTCTAACCTGGAGCTGTTCCCACAGGCCCCGCTGCTGACACTGGAAACCTATCGCCAGATTGGTAAAAACGCCGCTCGTTACGCCAAGCGGGAATCACCACAACCGGTTCCGACCCTGAATGACCAAATGGCACGGCCAAAATATCAGGCCAAATCCGCGATTCTGCACATTAAAGAAACCAAATATGTGGTGACTGGCAAGAATCCTCAGGAACTCCGGGTGGCGCTTTAACAAAGGAAAACACAATGAATTCCGAAGCTATTGAATCCATGGTTCGCGATGTGCTCAGCAAGATGAACAGCTTGCAAGGCCAAACGCCAACTGCCGCTTGTGCTCCAGCGGCCAGTTCGCGCAGTGATGCCAAAGTCTCTGATTATCCGTTGGCGAATAAACACCCTGACTGGGTGAAAACCGCCACCAATAAAACATTGGATGACCTGACACTGGCGAATGTTTTAAACGGCAGTGTCACTTCACAGGATTTGCGTATTACCCCGGAAATCCTGCGTATTCAAGCATCTATTGCCAAAGACGCGGGCCGCCCGCTGCTGGCAATGAACTTTGAGCGCGCCGCTGAGCTGACTGCGGTACCGGATGACAAGGTGCTGGATATCTACAACGCCCTGCGACCATTCCGCTCCAGTAAAGAAGAGTTGAATGCCATCGCCGATGAGCTGGAACAGACCTACAAAGCGACCATTTGTGCCGCATTCGTGCGCGAAGCCGCCGTTTTGTATGTCCAGCGCAAGAAGCTAAAAGGCGACGATTAACCCAGTGATATCAATCAAGGGGAAGCGTGCCCTGGGCGCGATAGCCCCGTTGATCACGACATCCAGTTATTAGTCATTTAAGGATCGGATATGGATTACATCGTCGGTGTAGACATCGGCAACTCATCAACAGAAGTCGCATTGGCACAATGCATGGCTGACGGTCAGTTGCACTTTGTTACCAGTACCCTGACCGAAACCACCGGTGTCAAAGGGACGCAGCGCAACATTTTTGGCATCACTAAGGCGCTGAATATGTTGGTGGAAAAGGCCGGTATCACGCTGAGTGATATCAGTCTAATCCGCATCAACGAGGCGACCCCGGTTATTGGTGATGTGGCGATGGAAACTATCACTGAAACCATCATCACTGAATCCACCATGATTGGCCACAATCCGAAAACCCCCGGCGGGCTGGGGTTGGGTGTTGGGCTGACCATCACTATTGATGAGCTAGTCACTCGCGATCCTACCCAGCCTTACATTCTGGTGGTGCCCTCCGCAGTTGATTTTGCCGATGTCGCAGCCGTGGTGAATGCCGCTAACGGCGCGGGATTTCGCATTACCGCGATTATCTTGCAACGGGATGATGGGGTGCTGGTCAGCAACCGCCTCACTCACCCGCTGCCCATCGTCGATGAGGTATTGCATATCGACCGTATCCCGATGGGCATGCTGGCAGCGGTTGAAGTTGCCATGCCGGGTCAAGTCATTGAAACCCTCTCGAACCCTTATGGTATTGCCACGGTCTTCGGGCTGAGCGCTGAAGAAACCAAAAACATCGTCCCAGTGGCGCGCGCCTTAATTGGCACGCGCTCTGCGGTGGTGGTGAAAACCCCCGAGGGCGATGTTAAAGCCCGCTCTATTCCGGCTGGGCATCTGGAGCTATTTGCCAATGGCCGTACCCTGCGGGTGGATGTCGCAACCGGTGCTGAGGCCATCATGACCGCGGTCAACAGCTTCCGCCATCTGGACAATGTCAGTGGCGAAGCTGGCACCAATATCGGCGGCATGCTCGAACACGTCCGCCAAACCATGGCTGAACTGACCAACAAACCCACCAATGAAATCTTCATTCAAGATTTACTGGCGGTTGATACTGCGGTGCCAGTCAATGTCACTGGTGGTCTGGCGGGTGAGTTTTCGCTGGAACAGGCGGTGGGTATCGCCTCAATGGTGAAATCTGATCGCCTGCAAATGGCGCATATCGCCAGTGAAATCAAAAAAAGCCTGAATATTGAGGTGCAGGTCGGAGGGGCAGAAGCTGAAGCAGCGATACTCGGCGCGCTGACCACACCTGGGACGCGACGGCCACTTGCCATCCTCGATTTAGGGGCTGGATCTACCGATGCCTCGATCATCAATGCGCAAGGTCAAATCGTTGCCACCCATCTGGCGGGTGCTGGCGATATGGTCACGATGATAATCGCCTCTGAGCTGGATCTCCAAGACCGCTATTTAGCTGAAGACATCAAAAAATACCCCTTGGCAAAAGTGGAAAGTTTGTTCCACCTGCGCCACGAAGACGGCAGCGTTCAGTTCTTCCCACAACCGCTGCCGCCTGAAGTTTTTGCCCGATTAGTGGTGGTCAAACCGGATGGTTTGGTGCCACTGCCGGGAGATTACGCGCTGGAAAAAGTACGCAATATTCGCCGCTCGGCCAAAGAACGGGTGTTTGTCACCAATGCACTTCGTGCTCTACGGCAAGTCAGTCCGACCGGCAATATCCGCGATATCCCCTTCGTGGTGCTGGTTGGTGGCTCCTCGCTGGACTTCGAAATCCCGCAATTGGTTACCGACGCCCTCTCCCACTACAAGCTGGTGGCGGGTCGCGGCAATATCCGTGCCAGTGAAGGCCCGCGTAATGCGGTCGCCACCGGGCTGATTCTGGCCTATCAACGGGAGAGTTATTGATGAACTTTACCCAAGATGCGCCCGCGATTGTTATCAGCCTAACCCCGTCAACCCCCGAGGCGGTCTGGCACCCGGTATTACTGGGAATTGAGGAGGAAGGCATTCCCTGGCAGTGGCAGCAAGACGATGACACGGATGCCGTACAACGCGCCTGGCAGGCGGCGACTCGCTCTCCATTATTGGTCGGGCTAGCGTGTTCTGCCGACGAAGTGATTGTGCATTTTCGCCATTTACCGCCCGCCAACCCGCTGTTCCGGCAGCCACTGGCACAAGACGAAGACCCATTACGGCGGCTGGGCAATAACGCCGCCCGGTTAGTCAAAGGCTTACCGTTTAAATAATCACACTCAAATTAACAAGGAACTCATATCTATGAATAACGCATTAGGACTTATCGAAACCAAAGGGCTGGTCGCGGCCATCGAAGCGGCTGACGCCATGGTCAAATCGGCCAACGTACAACTGGTGGGCTATGAAAAAATCGGCTCCGGTCTGGTGACTGTCATGGTTCGCGGCGATGTCGGCGCAGTGAAAGCCGCTGTTGACGCCGGTTCTGCGGCAGCCAGCGCGGTGGGTGAAGTGAAATCTTGCCATGTGATTCCGCGCCCGCACAGCGATGTAGAAGCCATTTTACCGACCTCTGCCTAAAGGTAAGAAGAGGAGCACAGCGTGAAAACGTCACTGGGTTTACTGGAAGTTAGCGGTCTAGCGCTGGCAATTGGTGCGGCGGATGCCATGGCAAAAGCGGCATCCGTTGCCCTTATCGGAATAGAAAAAACCAACGGCTCCGGCTGGATGTTAATCCGCCTGACCGGTGATGTTGCTTCAGTTCAGGCGGCAATCAACACCGGTGCTGCCTTTGCTGAACGGCATCACGGGCTGGTCTCAAGTGCCGTGCTGGCTCGCCCAGCAGATGCCCTGATGGCGCACTGGCAAGCCCCCAAAATTGAGCCGATGGCCGCCGAACCGACCACCTTGAGCCAACCTGCACACGAGGTTGTCGTCGCGGCGGTTATGACTGAGATATCCGCAGATGAGGAGACGGAGGCTGAAGAGGCAGAGACCCCACCGCCTGCCAATAGCGCCACCGATGATGCACCAGAAATTGCCTTGGGTGTGGCAATAATGGATTTGGATGTAGCAAGACAAAGTGCAGAAAGTGAGGCCCCGCCAGCTCCTCGTGTGAGCTGCAATCTCTGCCTCGACCCGGCTTGCCGACGCCATAAAGGTGAGCCTCGCTTTCGCTGTATCCACTTGGGTAAACGAGGAAAAATCTGATGGAAAAAGCGTTACTGGAACCCGTTGTCAGCAAGATCCTCGACGAAATGCGTCTTCGTCCGATCCCGCTTGGGGTTTCCAACCGTCATCTGCATCTCTCAGTGCAGGATTATCAACAATTGTTCCCCAATCAGCCGCTGATGGAGAAAAAAGCGCTGCTCCAGCCCGGCCAGTATGCCGCCGAACAGACTGTAACCTTGGTCGGGCCGAAAGGTAGCTTGAAAAACGTCCGAATTTTGGGGCCACTGCGTCGCCACAGTCAGGTCGAAATCTCCCGTACCGACGCCCGCATACTGGGTATCAATGCCCCTCTGCGCATGTCGGGCAATCTGGACAACACACCTGCAATCCGGTTGGTCAGTCCATATGCCGAGTTGGAATTGCCGCAGGGTGTGATTGTGGCGCTGCGCCATATTCATATGTCACCGCTGGATGCCCTTATCTATCGGGTCAAGCACGGCGACCGAGTGCAGGTGGCGATTCAGGGCAGTGGCCGCCGGTTGATTTTGGATGATGTTGCTATCCGCGTTTCACCGCAAATGAAACTGGAAATGCACATTGATACTGACGAGGCCAATGCAGCGGGCGCTGACGACCCCGCCGCGTTCGCCACGTTATTAGGCCCGTCACGGACAACGCAGCCATGAATCTGACTCAGGCGCAAACCGAACAGCTGGTCAGCCAGATTGTCACGCGGTTGGCTGAGCGCGAACGCCGGGTTCACGCCCTGCGGCTGCCGCAGCTACGCGCCGGGCTGGACTCATCGATATTCGTGCTCCATGCCACGCTGCACGTAATGTTGCCGGATTTGGCGTTTATCCACCGACTGGCGCAGTTCGATGCCACTTGCCCGGCGGTGGCGGCGCTGAATGAGGCCTGGTCGTGGGGCATGAAAGTGCATATCAGTTTGCACCGCCAACTGCTGCCAGCCCTGCCCACCGCGGCACTGCGCCCATTACCACTGAGTTTCAGTGACAGCCAAGGTCTGGCGGTGCGGCTACACGCTGGCAAGGTGTTGAGTTATCGCGATATTGCCACATTTGGCCCCGGTTGGTTGCTGATTGACCACCACACCTTGGTTACACCGCTGGCACAAGAAACGCTGTCAGTCCGTCACATTCAACTGTTAAGGCAGGAGTAAATCATGCAACTGGCCCGAGTGGTAGGTTCTGTGGTCTCAACGCAAAAGTCACCGACGCTGATTGGTAAGAAACTACTGTTGGTGCGCCGCGTCGCTGGCGATGGCTCATTGCCACCGGACAGCAACACGCCGGATGAAGTGGCGGTCGACTCCGTCGGTGCGGGTCAGGGCGAGCTAGTGCTGCTGTCCGGTGGTTCCAGCGCTCGGCGTGTTTTTGCCGAACCTAATGATGCTATCGACTTGGCAATTGTCGCCATCGTCGATGAATGCTCTTACTGATTAAACGGTGATTTTATGAGCATCTATACCAAAACCGGCGATGCGGGCACCACAGCCCTGTTCACCGGCCAGCGAGTCAAAAAAAGTCATTCTCGGGTGGAAACCTACGGCACCCTGGATGAGCTGAATGCGGCACTTAGCCTGTGTGCCCGCGTGGCACAAGGTGAAGAAAACCTTCAGTTACTTGATGCCGTACAACATCAACTATTTTATTTCAGCGCCGAGCTGGCCAGCGAGGGGATTGAAACCCCTCCGGTCGGGCGAAAAAGTATTAGCAAACAAGATATTCAGGCGCTGGAACAGGCGGTGGACCGCTGCATGGCGCTATTGCCGCCGGTTCACGGCTTTATCTTGCCCGGCAACACTGAAGCCGGGAGCCGCTTACATTTTGCCCGCACCTTGACGCGGCGCTGTGAACGTCGGCTGATTGAGTTAGCAGAGCAAGTACCGGTGCGCCCGGTGTTATTGCAATACCTCAACCGGCTATCCGATTGCTTGTACGCCCTGGCCCGTGATGAAGATCAACGCCAGCAATTACAGCAAACAGCACAAACGGTGGTGGCACGCTATTTAGCCGCAACCACTGAGAAACCCACAGCTACGACGGCTCAGCCCACCATCGTCGGACTTGGATTTCCGGATGTTCATCAGTTAGTTAAGTTAGCGGTTGAGGCCGCCATGACATTACAGATTGCGGTGGTGGTAGCACTGGCCGACCGCCACGGCAACATGATAATGACCTACCGCATGCCCGATACCCTGCTGGTGAGCAGCGAATTAGCACCGAAAAAAGCCTGGACTGCGGTCGCCTTAAAAACCGCTACTCACCAACTGAATGCGGCTATTCAACCGGGAGCCGACCTGTTCCAACTGGAGGCCAGCACTGGCGGCAAAGTGGTGAGCTTTGGCGGCGGCTACCCATTATGGCGCGGCGGCAAATTGGTCGGGGGTTTAGGGATAAGTGGCGGTAGCGTTGCACAAGATATGCACATAGCAGAAGCGGCCATATCGGCTTTACATCTGAGGAATGAATAATGAATACCAATGACCTTGAATCTCTCATTCGCACTATCCTCACCGAGCAACTGACGCCCGTAACGGCCTCGGCCTCCAGCGCCATTTTTGCCAGCGTGGATGAAGCCATCAATGCCGCTCACAGCGCATTTTTGCGCTATCAGCAAAGCCCAATGAAAACCCGCAGCGCCATTATCAGCGCAATTCGTGAGCAACTAAAGTCACAACTTATTTCCCTATCTGAGCGCGGTGCCAGTGAAACCGGCATGGGTAATAAAGAAGATAAGATCCTGAAAAATAAAGCGGCATTGGAAAACACACCGGGCATTGAAGATTTGTCCACCACCGCCCTGACTGGTGACGGCGGCATGGTGTTATTCGAATATTCGCCATTTGGTGTCATTGGGTCGGTCGCCCCCAGCACCAATCCGACCGAAACCATTATCAACAACAGTATCAGTATGTTGGCGGCCGGTAATGCGGTGTATTTCAGCCCACATCCCGGCGCTAAAGCCGTGTCACTGGATTTAATCGCCCAAATCGAGGAGATCATTTTCAACAGTTGCGGCATCCGCAATCTGGTGGTGACCGTGCAAGAACCGAGTTTTGAAGCCACTCAACAGATGATGGCCCATGACAAAATTGCTTTGCTCGCCATCACTGGTGGCCCCGCCATTGTCGCCATGGGCATGAAAAGTGGCAAGAAAGTGGTTGGGGCCGGGGCCGGTAATCCGCCTTGCCTGGTGGATGAAACTGCCGAATTAGTCAAAGCGGCGCAGGATATCGTGGCTGGCGCTTCATTCGACTACAACCTGCCGTGTATTGCCGAGAAAAGCTTGATTGTAGTGGAAAGTGTAGCTGACCGTTTATTGCAACAGATGCAAGCCTTCGATGCATTGCTCATCAGCCAGCCACATGAAGTGGACAGCCTACGCCAAGCCTGTCTCACCCCGCAGGGTCATGCCAATAAAAATTTGGTGGGTAAAAGCCCGATTGAATTGCTGAAAGCGGCGGGCATCGCCTGCCCGGCTAAAGCACCGCGTCTGTTACTGGTCGAAGTGACCGATGACGATCCATTGGTCACCACCGAACAATTGATGCCGCTGCTACCGGTAGTGCGGGTAAAGGATTTTGATGCTGGTCTGGCGCTGGCGCTGCAAGTCGAAGGCGGTCTACATCATACCGCAACCATGCATTCGCAGAATGTCTCGCGCCTAAATCTGGCCGCCCGCCTATTGCAGACTTCCATTTTTGTCAAAAACGGCCCGTCTTATGCCGGGATCGGCGTCGGTGGTGAGGACTTTACCACCTTCACCATCGCCACCCCGACCGGGGAAGGCACCACTTCGGCGCGCACCTTTGCCCGCCAACGCCGCTGTGTGCTGACTAACGGTTTCTCCATTCGCTGAGCGAGGATGTATGAAAACTTTTTTCCTGCAAACGCGCATTTATAGCGGGGAAGGCAGCCTCAAAGTGCTGCAACGCTTTCATCAGCGCAAAATTTGGATAGTTTGCGACGGTTTTTTGGCGACCTCGCCGCTGCTGGATAAGCTCAAACAGGCGCTGCCCGCAGACAACCACATAACTTTTTTCAGCGATATCACGCCGGATCCAAATATCGCCACAGTGGTGAAAGGGATTGAGCAGATGCAAGCACTGCGCCCCGACATGGTGATCGGTTTTGGTGGCGGCTCGGCACTGGATGCCGCCAAAGCCATTGTCTGGTTTAGCCGCAAGCAGGGGCTGGAGATAGAAACCTGTATCGCCATCCCTACCACCAGCGGCACCGGCTCGGAAGTCACCAGCGCTTGCGTGATAAGTGACCCAGAAAAAAGTATTAAATATCCGATATTTGACGATGATATTTACCCTGACATTGCCATTTTGGATGCCGCATTGGTGGCCAGCGTGCCGCCCGCGATTACCGCCAATACCGGGTTGGACGTACTGACTCATGCACTGGAAGCCTATGTTTCACCGCGTGCCAGTGATTTTACCGATGCACTGGCAGAAAAAGCGGTGCAACTGGTATTCCGCCATCTGGTAACCGCCTGCCGTAAAGGTGATTGCTTGATAACCCGTGGAAAAATGCACAATGCCTCGACACTGGCGGGCATGGCATTCAGCCAGGCCGGGCTGGGGATCAATCACGCCATCGCCCACCAATTAGGCGGGCAATTTCATATTGCTCATGGTTTGGCGAATGCCCTGCTGCTGGTGCCAGTGATTCGCTTTAACGCCGCCGATGCCCGGGCGCGTAAACGCTATGTTCGGCTGGCAAAACTGTGCCATTTCAGCCCGGCCAATGGTGACGATCGCGGGGCGGTCAATCAGCTTATTCACCAAATAGAATTGCTGAAACGCCAGTGCGGGCTACCTCAGCCGTTGGCGGCAATGAAAATCAATGAACGCCAGTTGCAGCAACACATCCCAGACATGATTGCCGCCGCTCAGGCCGATGTGACATTGCGCACTAATCCACGCCCAGCTGACGACAAAGATATCCGCGGAATTATCGAGGCGCTTTATGAGTGATATTCAGATACCGGATACTCATTTTCTGTGCACTCCCTCCGCTGATAGCGAGCTGGTGCAATGTGACGCCGCGACTATCCAACAGCGGGTGCGGGATGCTGGTGTGGTTGGGGCGGGTGGTGCCGGGTTCCCCACGGCGGTGAAATTACAGGCGCAGGCGGAAATTTTTCTGGTTAATGCCGCTGAGTGTGAACCGCTGCTGAAAGTAGACCAACAATTAATCCCTCGTCAGGCGGCAAGATTGGTGCGCGGCGTGCTGTATGGCATGGTCGCAACCGGTGCGCGCGAAGGCATCATTGCCTTAAAAGCTAAATATGAGGAAGCCATTGCGGCGCTGACACCGCTGCTACCACCGCAAATTCGGCTGCATATTTTACCCGATGTTTACCCCGCTGGTGATGAAGTGATCACCATTTGGTTGGCGACCGGTCGCCGGGTTCCGCCCGCCGCGCTGCCCATCAGCATTGGCGTGGTGGTGAATAATGTGCAAACTTTGCTCAATGTGGCTCGAGCAGTGGAACAGCAATGGCCGGTGACCCGCCGCACTCTGACAGTCAACGGCGCAGTGGCACGGCCCTTAACCTTGACGGTGCCACTGGGTACGCCTTTGCGAGAGGTGCTGGCACTGGCTGGTGGCGTGACCATCAACAATCCGGCCTATATCAATGGCGGCCCAATGATGGGCCATGCCCTGCATGACCTTGACCAGCCGGTGACCAAAACCACTGGCGGCCTGCTGGTGTTGCCCGCTGACCATCTGCTGATTACCCGCCGCGCCCGCAGTGACCAGGATGTGCTCGCCATCGCCCGAACCGTCTGCGAGCAGTGCCGCATGTGTACTGAACTCTGCCCACGCCACCTGATTGGCCATGAACTGCCGCCACATTTACTGGTGCGGGCGATTATTTATCAGCAAGTCGCCACGCCAGACATCTTGCTCAGCGCCCTGACCTGCTCAGAATGCAGTCTGTGTGAAAGCTACGCCTGTCCGGTAGATATCTCGCCAATGCGTATTAACCGCCTGCTGAAAACCCAGTTGCGTGCGCAAGGTGCCCGCTATCAAGGAGAACTGCGCGCAGCCGACCCAATGGCAAATTACCGCCTGGTGCCGACATCACGGCTAATTGCTCGTTTGGATCTGACTGACTGGTATCAAGCCGCACCTTTCAGTGAAGAAAACTATTTGCCGCAGCAGGTGATATTGCCGCTGCGCCAACATATCGGTACTGCCGCACAAGCCATTGTCACAGTCGGAGATCAGGTAGAACACGGCCAGTTGATTGGGCACATCCCGCATGACGCCTTGGGCGCACCGCTACACGCCAGTATTCGGGATGTCGTCACGGATGTCAGCGCCAACACCATCACGATTCGTCGCGGCATTTAACAGGAGTAAGCATGTCACAAGCCATTGGAATTGTTGAATTAAGCAGTATCGCCAAAGGGATGGAAGTCTGCGACTTAATGCTGAAAAGTGCCAATGTCGACCTGTTGGTCAGCAAAACTCTGTGCCCCGGCAAATATTTGCTGATGGTCGGGGGCGACATCGGAGCGGTGACTCAGTCGGTGCAAAACGGCGAACGGCATAGCGGGCACTTATTGGTCGATAGCATCGTGCTACCCAATCTTCACCCGTCAGTATTACCCGCCATCAGCGGCTTAAATCGGGTGGAGAACCGCCAGGCAGCAGGTGTGGTGGAAACCTGGAGTGTAGTGGCCTGCATCACTGCAGCTGACCGGGCAGTAAAAGCCGCCAATGTCACTTTGGTGCGTATTCATATGGCTTTTGGTATCGGCGGCAAATGTTATCAGGTGCTCAGTGGCGATATTGCTGATGTGCAAACCGCAGTCGAAGTCGCCAGCCAATGTGCCGGTGAAAAGGGATTATTGATTTACAGCTCAGTTATCCCGCGTCCCCATGAGGCGCTGTGGCGTCAGTTAGTTCAGGAGGCATGATGGAAACCAACAATACCCCCGAGCGCGTGATTCAAGAATATGTTCCCGGCAAACAGATAACTCTCGCGCATCTGATAGCCAACCCGAATAAAGCACTTTACAAAAAACTGGGACTAAACGATGTCAGCAGCGCCATTGGTATTCTGACCATTACCCCCAGTGAAGCTTCGATTATTGCCAGTGATATCGCCACCAAATCGGGTGCGGTCGAGATTGGTTTTATTGATCGTTTCACTGGCGCAGTGGTGTTTACCGGCGATGTTTCTGCGGTGGAGTACGCGTTGAAACAGGTGATTCACACCCTCGGCGACATGATGAAGTTTACCGCCTGCCCGATGACCCGGACTTAATGCCATGCAGCGCATCATGTTGATTGGCCCCAGTCAATGCGGCAAAACGTCGCTAATCCAGCGTTTGCATGGCGAAGCGCTGAATTACCAGAAAACCCAGGCCATTATCTGGCAGGACAATGCCATAGATACACCGGGTGAATATCTGGAAAACCGCTGCTTATACAGTGCGTTACTGGCGAGCGCTTGTGAGGCCGATGTGGTGGGGTTGGTGCAAAACGCCGATGCCACACAGAGCTGGTTTGCGCCAATGTTGGCACAGGTTTTCAACAAACCGGTGATCGGCATTATCAGCAAAGCCGATACCGTCAGCCACGCCGCTCAACTGAGCTGGGCGGCGGACTGCCTGACGCAAGCGGGCGCACAACATATTTTTATCACCTCGGCGCAAACCGGCGAGGGGTTAACTGACCTTATGACTTATTTAAAACATTGTGGAGAGTCGCATGCCCGGTAAGATTATGGCGATTAACGCCGGCAGTTCTTCGTTGAAATTTCAGCTTTTTTCCATGCTAAATGGTGAACAAGTGCTATGTCAGGGATTAATTGAGCGCATTGGTATGAATGATGCGGTATTTAATCTGCGGGCCGGTGATGTGCAATGGCGAGAAACTCTCCCCATCGCGGATTGCCGCCAGGGGGCTGAATACCTGCTCAGGGCGCTGATTGAGCACAATATTATTGACTCGTTGGATGAAATTATCGGCGTCGGCCATCGGGTTGCCCATGGCGGTGAGACCTTTGCCGATTCAGTGCTAATAACCCCGCAAGTGTTGAATAACATTGAACAACTTTGCGCATTAGCGCCCTTACATAACCCGGTGAATGCACTGGGTATCCGGGTGTTTCAACACGCCCTACCCCATGCCCACGCGGTGGCGGTGTTTGATACCGCGTTTCACCAAACACTCAGCCAAACCTCATATTTATATCCATTACCCTGGCGTTATTATGCAGAACTGGGCATCCGCCGTTACGGCTTCCACGGCACCAGCCATAAATATGTCAGTGCAGTCTGTGCCGAGCACATGGGGCGGCCCGTGGAAACACTACGCATTGTCTCCTGTCACCTTGGCAATGGCTCCAGTATTTGTGCTATCAGCAATGGCTGCTCGGTGAATACCTCCATGGGCTTCACCCCACAAGCGGGTGTGATGATGGGAACCCGCAGCGGCGATATTGACCCGTCTATTCTGCCTTTTATTCAGCAAACGGAAGGCAAAAGTGCGGCCGAAATTAACCATCTGATCAATAACCAATCCGGCTTGCTGGGTATTTCCGGCATTTCTCATGATTATCGTGATGTGGAACACGCCGCCGACAATGGCAACCGCCGCGCCGCAGTAGCCCTTGAGCTGTTCGCCGAGCGGATCCGTGCCGTGATTGGCAGCTATATCGTGCAACTGGGCGGGATTGATGCGCTTATCTTTACTGGCGGCATTGGCGAAAATTCACGTAGCGCCCGCCAGCAGATATGTCGGGAATTGGCGTTCCTTGGTATTGAACTGGATAAAGAGAAAAACCTCAAAAATCAGTTTTTTATTCAACAAGATAACGCCCCAGTACAGATTGCCATCGTCAATACCAATGAAGAATTAATGATTGCCCGTGATGTCCTGCGCGTGGCACTGAATCTGCCGGTACAACCGGCCCTCGCCGCACAATGAGAGGCAATATGAAAAGTGGGAAAGTTTGGCTAGTGGGCGCGGGGCCGGGGGATGCGGCGCTGATTACAGTCAAAGGCTTACATGCTATTCGCCGCGCCGAAGCGCTGGTCTATGACCGGTTGGTTTGTGCGGAATTATTGGCTGAAGCCCCGGACGGTTGCGAAATGATCAATGTGGGTAAAACGCCCAATCATCATTTGGTGCCGCAAACACAAATTAATCAAATTTTGGTGGATTGCGCCCAGCGCGGCCTGAATGTGGTGCGGCTCAAAGGCGGTGACCCTTATGTGTTTGGCCGCGGCGGTGAAGAGGCTGAAGCATTGGCATTGGCGGAGATTCCGTTTGAGGTGGTGCCGGGGATAAGCTCAGCCATCGGCGGGCTGGCCTATGCTGGGATCCCGGTGACTCATCGTGATTATTCTTCAGGTTTTCATGTGGTTACCGGCCATTTGCGCCAAGGTAATGAGCCGCAGGACTGGGCGACACTGGCAAAATTGGACGGCACTCTGATTATCCTGATGGGAATGACGCAACTGACGACCATTTGCCAGCAATTGATTGCTGCGGGTAAAGCGCCGAACACCTCCGCAGCGGTGGTGATGTATGCCAGCCATCAACAGCAACAAGTCGCCAGTGGCACCCTGACCACCTTAGCTGATCAGGTGGCTGCACAAGGGTTAACTGCGCCGGCGTTGATTGTGATTGGTGATGTGGTGCGCTTGCGCGAAATTCTGGCATTCACGCCAGAAGCGCTGTCGCTAAACTCAATTCCCTCGCTTATGGTAATCTAATGCATAACCTAAATAGGGGAATAACGCAGCAATGAGTGAGCATGGTGGGAATGTGCTGGAAATGGCACTGAAAATCGGCACAGATGCAGAAAACATCCTTGATTTCAGTGCCAATATTAATCCGTTGGGAATGCCAGACTCCCTAAAAATTGCCATTGTTGAACAGTTAGCGCGCGCGGAGCATTACCCTGATGTTGAGTATCGCCAATTACACAGTGCGCTAGCCCGTGCTCACCATTGTTTGCCGGAAAACATCATGGCAGGCAATGGGGCTACTGAACTGATTTATGCCGTGGTGCATTATCTGCAACCGCGCAGTGCCCTGTTGCTGACACCGGGTTTTGCTGAATATCGCCGCGCCCTGCAACGAGTCGGTTGCCAGATTCATGATTATCAGATGAGTGAAGCTGATGGCTATCAGCCCGATGAGCGGTTACTAGACGTTTTAGTGCAATTGCGCCCTGATTGCCTGTTTTTAGCAACGCCGAATAACCCCACCGGCCTGATGCCTGATGCGGCGCTGTTGCAAGCTATTGTGCAGTGCTGCCATCAACACCACATTGCGCTGATTGTCGATGAGGCCTTTATTGATTTCCTGCCCAATGCGCCGGGGCTTATCCCACAATTGGCTGATTTCCCCCAACTTTATGTCTTGCGTTCCCTGACTAAGTTTTTCGCGATCCCAGGGTTACGTTTGGGTTACCTGCTCAGTGGCAATCTGGCGGCTATGGCGCAAATGAAACAGCAGCGCGAACCCTGGACTATCAATGCTTTCGCCACGCTAGCGGGTGAGATTATTCTTGATGACCAACCTTATATTCAGGCGACGCATGAGTGGCTAAAGCAGCAGCGGCCTTGGTTATATCAGCACTTAGCGGATTTACCCGCATTGCAGGTGTGGCAAGGGTGCGCCAATTACATTTTCCTGCGCTGCCTAAGGCCAGAAATCAACCTGCAACAAGCATTATTGCAGCAGCATATTTTGATTCGCCACTGTGCCAATTACCCCGGTCTGACCGGCGACCATTACCGTGTGGCCATCAAAAGTGCAACCGATAATCAGCGGTTGGTCACCGCCTTGCAGCAGGTTTTGGGTCATGGCTGAAGCCCGCTGCCCCGCGTCCTGTGGTGAGTTAATTCAGGGCTGGATATTGGGAGGGGAAAAGCTGATTTCCTGCCCGGTAAACTGGTTTAGCACCGTGTCAGTCACCGACGGTGTTCCAGACGGCCACGAACGGCCACGTATGCGCCAAATGCTAAGGGCGGTATTAGCTTACTTCGACCAACCAGCAGAGATGGCCCGTGGCCTGCATATCAGTTTTGATTCCACTATTCCGGTGGCAAAAGGGTTGGCCAGCAGCACAGCCGACATTGCTGCTACCGCACTGGCCACCGCCCGTCATCTGGGTGAAACACTGGATGAAGCCGCCCTTGCTACTTTGTGCGTCAGTCTGGAGCCCACTGACAGCACTTTATTTCGGCGGCTAACCTTATTTGACCACCAAACCGCCGCCACGCAGATTTCTTATGATTGGCAGCCTTCCATGGACATTCTGCTGCTGGAAAGCCCGCATATTCTCAACACTGAAGATTATCATCGTCGTCATCGCCAACCCACATTGTTGGCGGGTGCCGCCTCACTGGAGCGGGCATGGCAACTGTTTACTCAGGCCGCCGAACGCCACGATAACGCCCTGTTGGGCCAATCCACCACCCTTAGCGCACAAGCCAGTCAGCACTTGTTGGTCAAACCGGACTTTTCCGCCCTCTTGGCGTTAGTGGAGGAATTGGATTTATATGGGCTGAATGTGGCACACAGCGGCAGTGTGGTGGGGTTGCTATTAGATCGCCAACTTCATGATGTAGAACACATTCATTGGCAATTACAACAACGCAACATTAGCCAGAATTATCCGCGCCAACACTTATTAACCATGGTACCCGGCGGGGTACGATAGCCTTCATAGGCCGCCATTCAACTCTAACTAGCCGTGATTATCATCAAACTCATCAAACCAGAATGTCCATGCAATACGCGCTGCAATTCCCTTTATGCCGACCATTTCGATGCAACTCTCTTGACTTCCCCCCTCAGAACCATGACCTCAGTCACAAACCAGGAAAGCAGCCATTTTATCCATGTAAATAGCATTCAAAGATATGGGGAAAATAGCCACCGAGGCAGTAGAGTCCACCTACAGGAAATGTAGTGCAGATGTAAAATCTGCTTCCTGATAAATCTTCATTTTATTAAAAACATAAATATAACTTAAGTCATACAGAATATTACGCCAACACCTAACTACGATAGCCTCAACCTACATGAACTCCCGGAGCCTTAGATGAAAAAACTGAGTGTAAAAACATTATTAGCAGCTAGCCTGTTCAGCATGATCGCCTGCTCGGGCAGTGCATTGGCGCAAGAAGTGGAAGTCGTCAATATCTCGAAAATCGCCGGTATGCCATGGTTCAACCGCATGGGCGAAGGGGTGGAACGCGCCGGTAAAGATCTTGGGATCAAAGCCTATCAAGTCGGCCCCTCCAGCACTGATGCCCCACAACAAGTTAAAATTATTGAAGATTTAATCGCCAAGAAAGTCAGTGCCATCAGCATTGTACCGAACGATGCCGATGTACTGGAGCCAGTATTTAAGAAAGCGCGTGAAGCTGGAATCGTGGTGTTAACCAACGAATCTCCTGGGCAGCCAAGTGCTAACTGGGATATTGAGATCATCGATAATGCCAAATTTGCCGCAGATAATGTGGAAGAAATGGCAAAAGCGATGGGCGGCAAAGGCGGTTATGTGATTTATGTTGGCAGCCTGACCGTGCCACAACATAACCTGTGGGCAGATCTATTTGTTAAATACCAAAAAGAGCATTATCCAGAAATGTTTGAAGTGACCAGCCGTATGCCGGTCGCCGAGAGCATTGATGACTCACGCCGCACTACACTGGACTTGATGAAAGCGCACAGTGATTTGAAAGGCATCGTCGCTTTCGGTTCACAAGGCCCGATTGGTGCTGGGCGCGCAGTGAAAGAGAAACGCGCGAAAAACAATGTTCATGTGTTCGGCATGATGATCCCGTCTCAGGCGGCATCACTGGTGAAAAGTGGTGACATCGCGATGGGTGTGACTTATGACCCAGGTTCAGCCGGTTATGCTATGACTGCGGTGGCTGATAAAGTGCTGAAAGGCGAGAAAATCGAAACCGGCATGGATGTTCCAGGAGTGGGTAAAGCGGAAGTTAATCAAGATAAACGTCTGATTCAATTCCATAATGTGTTGCGCGTAACCAAAGATAACGTGGATTCACTGTATTGATTTACTGAGTTATCGCAAAGCCGGATGCCCTGTCCGGCTCTGTCATTAATATCCGCTTGGATCGAGAGGAAGTAAGATCTATGCAACCATTTATTACCCTGGAAAACATCAGTAAAACCTTTTATGGCGTTAAAGCGCTCAATAAGGTGGCTATGACCCTGTTACCAGGTGAGGTTCATTGCCTCGCAGGGCAAAACGGTTGTGGCAAATCCACACTGATCAAGATTATCTCCGGTGTTTATCAACCCGATGCCGATGCCGCGATGACTATCGATGGCAAAACCTATTCAACCCTGACCCCCATTGAATCTGTCCGGCTGGGGATTCAGGTTATTTATCAGGATTTATCATTATTCCCCAATCTGACCGTGGCTGAGAACATTGCCATGAATCATTATCATCATCATCTATGGGTGAATAAACGTCAGATGCGGGAAACCGCCGAGCGCGTCATCAATAGCATTGATGCCCATCTTAATCTGGATGAATTGGTTGAGGATTTACCCATCGCCCAGAAGCAGTTAGTCGCTATCTGTCGTGCGCTGGCGCAGGATGCGCGTTTGATTGTGATGGATGAACCCACCGCGTCTCTGACCCGGCAAGAAGTTAACGGCTTGCTGCGGGTGGTGCATGAACTTAAATCACGCAATATTTGCGTGGTATTTGTTAGCCACCGGTTGAGTGAAGTGCTGGAAATTTCAGACCGCATTACGGTGCTAAAAGATGGTAATTGGGTCGGAACCTACCCCGCCGCTGAAGTTGATAACCCACGGCTGGCTTGGCTCATGACCGGTATGAAGTTTGATTTTCAGGTCTTACCCGCTTACACCCCATCACGCCCGCCAGTGCTGGTAGTGGAAGAACTTTCCCGTGGCAACGAATATCACAATGTCTCACTGACTTTACATCCGGGCGAAATTATCTCGCTGGTCGGCCTGTTGGGTTCCGGGCGAACCGAGTTGTGTCTCAGTTTATTCGGTTTAACCACTCCCGAGTCGGGAACCATTCGTATCAATGATAAACCAATGTATTTCAGTAGTAACCGCGATGCCATCGCCGCCGGTGTGGGTTATGTTTCGGAAGACCGCATGAGCACCGGGCTGATTATGGCGCAATCCATCCGCGACAATATCAGCGCCACGGTTTTACACCGGCTGAAAAACACCTTCCACCTGATGCGTACTGAGCGGGTCGATACATTGGTCGAAGACATGGTAAAGCACCTGTCGATTAAAATTGGCAGCAGTGACTTACCGGTCAATACCTTATCCGGTGGGAATGCGCAGCGCATTGCTATCGCCAAATGGCTGGCAACTGAGCCGCAAATATTGATCCTCGACTCTCCGACAGTCGGGGTGGATATCGCCAACAAAGCCGGTATTTATAATATTATCAATGCATTGTCAGCGCGTGGCATTGCGGTATTGATGGTGTGTGATGAGATTGATGAAGCTTACTTTAACAGCCACCGTATTTTAGTAATGCGGGCCGGCCGACTTGTGCAGGAATTCTTGCCAAGTAATAGCAGCGAAGCAGCCATTGCGGAGGTAGTAAATGGCTAACCCCCATGCACTCAATAAATCGGATGTCGGTAAAACAGGTTTATTCAATAAAGAACATCTGAAACGCCATGAAGTTATGTTGGCTTTCACTATATTGGTTATTTCGACTTATCTGACTTTCGCCAGTCCCGATTTTCTGACACTCGCCAATATTTATGACTTGATAAATAACTATGCCATGTTAACCATTTTGGCCTGTGGTTTATTTATCGTGTTGATTTCTGGCGGTATTGATATTTCATTCCCGGCGATGACCATCATCTCGCAATATGTCATGGTGACATTAATTGTGAAGTTCGGTGGTAACTTCCCGGTGGCATTCGCACTGGCGGGCGGTATCGGCTTATTGCTGGGGCTGATTAATGCGCTGTTAGTTAATCGCCTGCGCGTGCCGTCCATCATTATTACCATTTCCACGCTGAATATATTCTACGGATTACTGCTGTATCTCAGCCGAGGAATTTGGTTGTATACCTACCCAGAATGGTTCGAACATGGGCCGATGCTGTTCGCCTTTACCGCTGCTGATGGCTATGACTATGGCCTTTCGCTGCCGATTTTGACTTTGCTGACGACGATTATCGTCACAGCTTTGCTGATGACTCGCACCAGTATTGGTCGGCAAATTTATGCATTAGGCGGTAATCAGGAAGCCGCCTCCCGCATGGGGTTCAGCATCCTTAAGCTGCAACTGTTTGTTTATGGCTACATGGGCTTTTTATCCGGCATTGCCGGTGTGGTGCAGTCTTACACCGTTTTGACGGTGGCCCCAGATTCACTGCTCGGCTATGAACTCACTGTATTGGCGGCGGTAGTGCTGGGCGGCACCAGTATTATCGGCGGGCGCGGCACTTTAACCGGTACCCTGCTGGGAGTGATTTTGCTGGCGATATTGCAAAATGGTTTGAATTTACTGGGTATTTCGTCGTACTGGCACACCGTGGTTATCGGTCTGGTGATTGTCATCAGTATCAGTGTGACGGCCTGGGGCCAACGTCATAAGGTAGGGATATAACCATGTCGAAAACAACTCAACGGGATCATACCGAGCGCTGGCTGGTGGCACTGCTGGTGTTGGTGGCGGTGGTGTTCAGTGTGCTGATCCCACAGGTATTCTGGTCTGCGGCTAACTTCCAATCCATTGCCTCACAAATCCCCGTCGCTGGGGTATTAACACTGGCAATGGCAATCACTATGCTGACCGGAGGGATTAACTTATCAATCATTGCTACCGCCAATGCCAGTGCGCTGGTGATGGCCTGGGTTTGTACCCACCTTGAGCCAACATTCAGCTCAATGATGCTGATGCTATTGGCCGGAGCCTCAGTTGCTTTGGTGGTTGGGCTGATCAATGGGGTACTTATCTCGGTGGTCCGCGTCTCCCCTATTCTGGCGACATTGGGCATCATGACCTTGCTCAAGGGCGTGAATGTGCTTATCTCCAAAGGGTCGGCGATTTCTAACTTCCCCAACTATGTGCTGGCATTGGATCGCAATAACTTTCTCGGGGTGCCGGTGCCGTTATATTTGTTCATCGCGGTCGCTCTGATTATCTGGTTAATACTGGCCAAGACCCCGTTGGGCCGTCAGATATATCTTTCTGGCTCCAACGAAAAAGCCACCTTTTTCTCCGGGATTAATACCCGCCGCACACTAATTTGGGTGTATGTGATTTCATCGTTACTCTGCACTGTCGCGGCGTTGTTGATGATGTCCAAACTCAACTCCGCCAAAGCGTCCTACGGCGAGTCACTGTTACTTATCACTATTCTAGCAACGGTATTAGGCGGGGTTAATCCTGATGGCGGGTTTGGTAAGATTTTCGGCATTGTATTAGCGCTGTTCTTGCTACAAATGCTGGAAAGCGGGCTGAATATCATGGGGGTGAGTAGCTATATCACCATGGCATTGTGGGGTTCGTTGCTGCTGGCGTTTATCTTTGTCAAAGGAATCAACATTCCAGCGTTTCGTTTCTTGCGGCAAAATAAACCGTCAAGTTAATGTATTGATAGAAAAAAGAAAAGGCTGGCAATTGATGCCAGCCTTTCTATTAATAGCTACAAAAAAACTATCCCGCTTGAGCTAAAGTTACTTAACTTCACCCATCGCTTTCAGTTTTTTCGACAATTCACGACGTTCTTTAGACAGATCGGCGTTTTTGATGATGTAATCATCAACACGATCTTCGTAGTCACCACGCATGTTAGCGATAATGGCCTGAACCTCTTCAATGCTCATCCCTGGCTTGATGTATTCACTCAGGTTATCGAGCAACAGAACGCGTTTTTGGTTATCACGAATTTTCTTTTCGTTATCAACGATTTCACGCTGTAATTTATTTTTGCGACGGAACATACGCACAAACTCCAAAACGTCCTGGAAAGTTGGCTTAGTTGCATTATCCATTTTCATACCTTCACTTAAGTTTTACACAAATTCAATTGCTGGTGACCAGGCTACCTGCACCATACCGCTTTGCCGTACCTGGTGACAAGATTCATTGGCTTATCTTACCTGCTTTACCCGCCAGACAGAAATATCATCTGCCTTAAAACCGGATTGATCACCTGCGCAAGGTCATATTAATCAGATCGTCCAATTCCTCAAGTTGTTTGGTTAACTCCAGACTCAGCCAAACATAGCCGTAAATTGGCGTTTCTATCTGCTGTTCTTGTGTGACAACCAACATCAATGATTTCAATTCGGTTGAAATTTCGCTCAACTCACCCGCGACTTCCCGCTCTCGAGCCGGTGAACCATCGCGCAAACTGTCACTTAAAGTATTAAGCGTGCGGGCCGTCATCAATTGGGCGCTGCGCAGCCCTTTGGCATTGAGCATAATAAAATGACTTTCTCGCGATGACCAATAAGCATCCACCAGTAATTCCAGTGTGCAAATCAGATTGCGGCTGAGTGTCTGGATAGCCTCAAAAACATCTTTATTAATATGAGATTCTTTACTGGCTGGCGCAATAAAAGTACGCATTTTAACCGATTGATTGAGCGCAGCTTTTAATTTTGGCTCTAATCGCGGACGATCGATAACATTCGGCGATAAGTAGGCGGCGTAAATTTGGCTGATAGCGCGCAAGTTATCACTCATTTGCATGCGCCAATGGGTAAAGGCGCGTTGCGGATAGACACTGGTAAAAACTAACGCCAATAATGAGCCAAAAATAACATCGCCGCTGCGCCACAGTGCCGTGTTCATATCCCCCGGAGCTGACCCACAGACCACTGCCAGCGTGATACCAATCAGCAGAGCCATATAGGGGCGTTTGCCCAGAGTCAGATAACCACACAGGAACATTACAGCGCCACACCAAACCAGCATCAGAGTGAGAGAATATGACTCAAGATAAAGGGCGATCAGACCGGATATTGCGCCAAAAACAGTCCCGCCAATGCGCTGCATAGCTCTGGACAACACATTCCCCCAATAGGATATCGGCCCCATGACAACCACTAAGGTGATCAGCGGCCAAGTCCCTTCTGGGACGGCCAACAAGCGGATAATCAGGAATGTTAGGATAAAAGCCAGCGTAATACGCAAAGCATGAGTCAGGCGGTAATGGGTGTAAATCAGGTTATCCAGCGGCGATATTTTTTTATTCAAGCGCACGACAGACCTACTTCCAATAAGATACTAAAAACTAAGTCTAGCTGAGTTATTACACTCTGGCATCGGATTAACCGTTACTAAAAGTGGCGGGAATAAATCGGAGGGAACTAAATAATCCCCGTCAGCGATGGCTAAACGGGGAAATAAGCTTATTTAAAATCAACTGCCATTTGTTGTTGGATTGTCATGCCAAAGCTCGATTCTACACAACAAGCAATATAATCGGTAAAACGGGGCGACCTTGGCATCCCCAAACTGAGCAATCGCTCATTACTGAAACGTACATTTAGCACGGCAAAAGAGCCGTATAAGCGCATGGCTTTCAACATTAAACGCTCATTACATGGGCCGAAAATACCTTTCAGTTGCTTACGCATCTGCACCAAAGCACCATATTCTACCTGGCGATAATCTGCCCCCATGGGTTGTTGTCGAGCTGCTGACGACATGGCCTGATCAATCTCAGCAAAACTGACACTGTCTTTCTCTCCAGCAGAAATATGATAGATATCTTCCGGTAAGTTTGGATGCAGCAAAATACACACTAAGGCGTCAGCACAATAATCGACTGGAATAACATCAATATAGTCATCCAGAGAGCACATAAACTTGCGCAGCATTAATGCCATGCGGAATACCCAGAAGATGCTGCTAGAAGGTTGGCAGCCCAAACGAGTATGCCCGACAACAATTGATGGCCGGGCAAATACCAATGGCAACCCCGGACATTCTTCCGCCAATAAGCGCTCAATGGCCGATTTAGATTTAGTGTATTCCACTAAATGTGCATCATCTTCTGCCGATAGGATCTGCTCATTCACTACAGTATCGGCATCGGGAGTACAAGACATGGCGGTGCCCACATGAATGAATCTTTGTAAACCGGCGACCTGAGACATTCTTTTGCCGAAGGCTAATGTGCCGTCGACATTAACTTTCCAGATTAATGGGTTATTACCAAATGATGCGACGGCGGCACAATTAATAACATGCGTCACTTCATTGATACGCGGGTCATTAATAAAACTGTCAGGTTCAGCTAAATCCCCTAATAGAATATGATGTGTCATTATTTTATTCAGCCGCCCAGCAGGCAGATAAAACTTTGCCAGATTTTCTCGAATACGGGTTAATCCCTGCTCCGGTGTTTTGGCCCTAACTAATAATAAATAATTAAAATCTGAGTTTTCCAACAATAACTTTTCAAGCACTGCTCCGCCCAAAAAACCTGTGGCACCGGTTAACAGAAGTGTTTTCACCATTAATCCTACATATTTTATTAAGTATGCAGATTATATAAGTAGCTAATTAAACAGCAGGTAAATATTAGTTAGAACGACACTGATTGACTAAAACATAATTATTTCAAAATAAATCCTGACACCCTAACCCGCCTGAAATGATATTCTAGCACTAATGCCATGGGTCACTGCGACTGACCGCGGCGGTGTCCCATCATAAAGAATAGCCATAAGAATTAAGGGTTAAACTGAATAATGTCAGATAAAAATAAGTCACCAACATTTTACATTCACGATTATGAAACCTTTGGTCAGCGCCCGGCGTTAGACAGACCCGCGCAGTTTGCCGGAGTGCGTACCGATTTGGAGTTCAATATCATCGAGGAACCATTGGTGGTTTACTGTGCCCCCGCCGATGACTATCTGCCGCAACCAGAGGCCGTGATGATAACCGGCATCACCCCGCAACATGCCTTAGCCAATGGGGTTAATGAAGCCGAGTTTGCCCGCCAAATTCATCAAGCTTTCAATGTGCCCGGCACCTGTATTCTCGGCTACAATAATATTCGTTTTGATGATGAAGTTAGCCGCAATATTTTCTACCGCAATTTCTATGATCCCTATGCTTATAGCTGGCAAGGCGGTAATTCCCGTTGGGACTTGCTCGATGTCATGCGCGCTTGTTATGCCCTGCGTCCAGAAGGCATTGTCTGGCCAGAAAACGAAGATGGCTTACCCAGCTTTAAACTTGAGCATTTAACTAAAGCCAATGGTGTCGAGCACTTACATGCCCATGATGCGATGTCCGATGTGCACGCCACCATCGCCATGGCAAAGTTGGTCAAGCAAGCGCAACCCCGGCTGTTTGATTACCTCTATCAGCACCGCAGCAAACATAAAATTAACGCATTGATTGATATTGCAGATATGACGCCACTGGTTCATGTGTCTGGCATGTTTGGTGCCGCGCGGGGCAACACCAGTTGGGTTGCCCCGCTAGCATGGCATCCTGAGAATAAAAATGCGGTAATTATGTGCGATTTGGCGGGTGATACGTCGCCACTATTGGAGCTGGATAGCGATACTCTGCGTGAGCGGCTGTATACCCGCCGCGATAAACTCAATGCTCAAGACGCAGCCGTCCCCTTGAAGTTGGTGCACATTAATAAATGTCCGGTATTGGCACCGGCGAAAACGCTGCTGGCTGAGAATGCCGAGCGGCTGGGGATTGATCGTCAGCGCTGTCTGCAAAACCTGCAACTATTGCGGCAAAACCCGCAAATACGCGAAAAAGTGGTCGCGTTGTTTGCTGAAGCGGAACCTTTTGCAGTGTCTGATGATGTAGATGCCCAGCTGTATAATGGATTTTTCAGTGATGCTGACCGCGCCACCATGAAAATCATTTTACAAACTGAGCCACAAAATCTACCCGCGCTCGATCTGACCTTCCAAGACCCACGTTTGGAAGCGCTGCTATTTCGCTTCCGCGCCCGTAATTATCCGAATACTTTGACGGACAGTGAGCAACAGCGCTGGTTAGAGCATCGTCGCGAAGCACTTAATCCAGAAAGAGTGCAAGATTATGTACTGCAACTGGAACAGTTTTATAACCAGTATGAGGGCGATAAAGAGAAGTTGGCACTACTGAAAGCCCTGTTTGACTATGCCAGAGATCTGGTGAGCTGATATTGATAATGGATTTAATCCAATAAAAAACGGAGCCGTCAGGCTCCGTTTTAATCAGCAATAACACCATATCCAATCAACAAGAACACATGGCGTTACTGTGCAAGCTCACCAGTAAACTGAGGTAATGCCTGACGGAAAGCGCGAGTTTTCCAGACCATATAAAGCAGGCCAATTGCGCCCCATACCAGCCCCAGAGTCATAGAGCTACTTTCCAGATTAACCCACAGTACACCCACTGTCCCTGCACCAATCATCGGTAGAATCAGGTAGCTGATATGATCCCTAACTGTGCAGTTGCGGCGCTCGCGGATATAGAACTGTGAAATCACCGACAGGTTAACGAAGGTGAAAGCCACCAGCGCACCAAAGTTAATCAATGCAGTTGCCGTGACCAAATCAAAGGAAATAGCAGACAATGCCACGCCCCCCACCAACAATACGTTGATGGCTGGAGTACGCCATTTTGGATGCACGTAGCCAAATATTCTCTCAGGGAATACCCCATCGCGCCCCATCACATACAGCAAGCGCGAAACGCCGGCGTGTGCCGCCATACCTGATGCCAACACCGTGACACAGGAGAAGCACAGAATCACTGACTGGAAGAATTTGCCGGCCACAAACAGCATGATTTCCGGCTGTGATGCATCGGGGTCAGTGAAGCGCGAAATATCCGGGAAATAGAGCTGCAAGAAGTAAGACACGACAATAAAAATCACGCCGCCAATCAATGCAGTCAGGAAAATCGCTTTCGGGATCACTCTCCCGGCATCTGGCGTTTCTTCAGACAGCGAACTGATGCCATCGAAGCCAAGGAATGAGAAGCACAGTATCGTGGCCCCGGTTATCATCGGCACCAAATGAGCATTTTCAGAATAGAACGGACGTGGGCTAACCAGCGTACCTGTCCCTTCACCTTGATAAACACCGTGAATCAGCAGCCCCATAAAGACCACCATGACAGCGACCTGAACCACAACGATGATCGAGTTCAGGTTAGCGACCACATTAATGCCACGCAGGTTGAATAGCGTCATCAAGCTGACCAATGCGCCAACAAAAATCCATGATGGCACACCTGGGAAAATCGCTTCGAGATAAATTTTTGCCAATAGAATGTTAATCATCGGCATGAACAGGTAGTCCAGCAGTGATGACCAACCCACCATAAAGCCAACATTCGGACTAATGGATTTCTGGGCGTAGGTATAAGCCGAACCCGCAGACGGGAAACGCTTAACCAATTTGCCATAGCTGACGGCAGTGAACAGCACTGCTATCAACGCAATGGCGTAAGAAGTCGCGACGTGACCATCGGTCAGGCCGGAGACAATACCAAAAGTATCGAAAATGGTCATCGGCTGTAAATAAGCCAAGCCCATCATCACCACTTGCACCAACGTCAGTGTTTTTCTGAGCTGAACGCGGTTATTGGTGCCAGTTTGATTGGTGCCGACTGCAACAGTAGCATTATGCGTCATGATTCAGCCTCCCCATACCTTTGACCCAATTTGCAAGTGTAGCTCGCAGGTCAGAGGTGACGGGGAAACTTCGTATCTGCCTGGGACACGTAAGTGGGGAAATAAGAGCGGTGTAACGGGTATTTGCCATACCTGTTGCGCCATAATCGCTGCATGTGCAGCGCATACCGGTGGGCACCGGTGCCAGTGTAAATAATTGCCCCATCTTTCTTTCCTCATAACGGCGATTTTCGTATGTGAATAATCGCTCGCGGACCTGTTTATCTATCCGGATCGTTGTCCGGCCTCTTGATTTGTGAAAACACGAATGCAAAAAAATAACCGACGCGTTTAAACGTCGGCTATTCCATGGCGCGTATTTTGCCCTAACTTGAGAGCAAAAAACAAGATGTTAAACGGCTTGAAACAATATTCTTATGGCAGTTTGATCTAAACGGCTATTTCTATGCTGTATCAGTGCTGAGCGGCAATTTCTACCCGCTCAATTGCTGTCCATATTTTGTCTGAACTCAGCTCAACAGGCAGATAATGAATTGACTCGCTCGGCTTCAGAATTCGACTAATCACACGCTCAATAGCATCACGGTCATTAATATCAACATCCAGCGCAGCCAAATGCGTTGGTAAACCTAATTTATTAAACGCCACAATCAGTGATTGCAGTGCTTCATCTTGCTCCAGCAGGGCTGTTTGAACCAAAATTCCATAGGCAACTTTGGTGCCATGCAGGAAATGCTCGGTCTGGGGCAGCAGTGTCAGACCATTGTGTACTGCATGAGCCGCCGCAACGCGGGTATAGCGCTCGCCCAGCCCACCGACCATACCGCCACCGGCAATAATCGCATCCACTACATCAAGGAAATCTTGCGTTAGTTCCCCCTGCTCCACCGCCTGTAATGCAGATTCGCTCTGTTTGAGCAGCACATTGCGAATGTCCAGCGCGGCCTGTAAACCCAAACGAACGGTCAAAGACAATGTTTCCGGTTGCGGGCTTAGCACCACCGCTTCGTACCATTTCGCCAATGTATCGCCAATTCCCGCCAATAGATATTCCACTGGTGCCTGCAAAATAATACGCGGTTCTACTAACACCAACTGGTTGGAATCTTTAAATATTTCAAAATTTAGCGCTTGCCCGGCATCGTTATACCACACGGAAAGTGGTGTCCAGGCCGCGCAGGTTGCCGCGATCGTGGGAATAGCTACCAGCGGCAAGCCAAGTTTACGCGCCACCACCTTGGCCGTATCCAATACTGCACCACCGCCAATACCGATCACCACTTGTCGGTCACTGCCCGCAGCCTTCACTAAATCAGCAACAGTAGATTCACTGCAATGACTGGAAAATAAAGCTCGTACCGCTTGTGGCCCATGGAAAGCCGCTGGCAGATAATCACTGGCCGCCGCCAAGGCGCGCTCACCATAGATCCACAGCGCATTTTCCAATGTTGCTTGAGGATAAAACTCGCTCAGCTTTTCGATAGCGCCTGGAAAAGAAAAATAGTTGGCAGGCCCCACCTGCACTCGGATTGCGTTCGTGCTCATGGCGCGTTCCTTTTAAAGGATGATCTCATCAGTATTTTTCTCATCTTAAAGGCTAAGTTGCCAATGTTTAATAACTTTTTGATATACCTTAACTATTTTAGTTTGTTGCGAATAATGGAAATTGTGTTAAAAAGAAGTCTACCGCAGCATTATTGACTGCCTATTCCGTCAAAATACTTCATAGGGCAGTGATAGAAATTTATGTCCAGTATCACCTCATCCTCCCGCCTTGAGATGCGGAATATATCTATCTCATTTTCTGGATTCCATGCCCTACAACAAGTTGATTTCACACTGGAAGGTGGGTCTACTCATGCGCTAGTCGGGGCTAATGGTGCAGGGAAATCGACGCTGATGGCGATTCTTTCCGGCGCTCACAATCACTATCGCGGCGAGATCTATATTGATGGCCAGCAGATAGACATTCACTCCCCCCGTCAGGCAAAGCAGCACGGTATCCATGTGGTTCAGCAAGAGGTTGATGTCGCACTGATCCCTACCCTGTCTGTGGCGGAAAATATTATGCTGGATACGCTAGCGGAACAGGGGCATCTGTTTAATTGGCCACAACTTTATCGCCAGGCAGAAGCGCTACTCGGGCAGCTTGACCTCAAGTTGAATGTGCGCCAGCGGTTGGAATCTTGCACATTGGCGGAGAAACAACAGGTTCTATTGGCCCGCGCCCTTTCCCATCAATGCCGTTTTCTCATTCTGGATGAACCCACCGCCCCCTTGGATCAAGAAGAGAGTGCGCGTCTGTTTAAAGTGGTGCGCCGCTTGCAATCCGAAGGAATAGCCATTGTGTTCATTTCGCACCGCATCCATGAATTGCGCGAAATTTGCGATCAATTGACCGTATTACGCGATGGTCGCAAAGTCAGCCATGATGCAATGGGTGACCTGAGTGGTGAGCAAATTGTCGAAAAGATGCTCGGCCACACTTTGGATGATATTTTCCCACCCCGACGAACGGCATTTAGTGAAAAAATATTATTGTCTGTCAGTGGGTTACATGACCAACACAAATTACGCGATATTTCCCTGACATTGCATGAAGGGGAAATATTAGGGATTGCCGGGTTAGCTGGCGCGGGAAAAACCGAATTGTGCAAAGCATTGTTTGGTGCTACGCCCAGCCGTGTTGATCAGGGTGAATTACAGGGCAAACCTTGGAAACCGCGTTCACCGGATCGCTCCGTCGAGCAGGGGCTAGCTTTAGTGCCCGAAGAACGGCGCAAAGAAGGTATTTTTATCCACGAAGGTATCCCAATGAACCTGAGTGTGGCCGCTGATGACAGTTTTTCCCGCTGGAGTATTTTTAGCCGCCGCCAAGAGTTGAGTTGGGCCAAAGAGTTGATTGCGCGCTTGGGGGTGCGAACTTCTTCGCCGCAGCAAAAACTCGCCCGCTTGTCGGGGGGGAATCAGCAGAAAGTGGCGATCGGCAAATGGTTGCGCGGCGATGCGCAGGTATTGATTTTTGATGAGCCAACCAAAGGTGTGGACATCAAAGCCAAACAGGATCTGTTCAATCTGATTGACGGGTTAGCGCAACAGGGAAAAGGCATTATTTATGCATCCGGTGAATTCTCAGAATTGGTCGGTTTATGCTCTCGTATCTGTGTGTTGTGGGATGGGCGAATTGTTGCCGAGCTAAACGCCGCAGATGTCGATGAAGAAACATTATTACTATTTTCAACCGGAGGAACCCCTCAGTGAGCAAAGAAATACCCCTGCCGGACGCGCAGCCATGGCGTCACCAGTTGTTTGATTTTCTCTACAAATGGGGGATGTTGCTCACCGTCGTGGCGCTAATCGCGCTGTTTGGTCTGGCCTCAGATAACTTCCTCGACCCAAACAATATCATCAATATATTGCGATCCATTGCCATAGTGACAGTGATTGCTATCGGGGTGTCTATTTCCCTGTCTGTGGGGGGGTTTGACTTATCGGTCGGTTCGACTGCTTCGCTGGCCAATGCCATCGTGGTCTCACTCTTTGTCTGGTACGGATTTGGCACCACTGGGGCAATTATCCTGACCTTGCTCATTTGTACATTAGTGGGGCTATTTAACGCATTTCTGATTGTGGTGCTGAAGATCCCCGATATGCTGGCGACCCTTGCCAGTCTGTTTGTCATTCAGGGCGTGGCGATGACGTACAGCTACGGCGGCTCTATCACGCAGAATATGTTGCTGCCGAGCGGCGATATGGCGGAGGGCGTCATTCCTGAGATATTCTCAGCGCTGGGTCAAGTGCCGGTTATCGTGCTAATCATGTTGGCGGTGACTATTGTAGTGCAGTTGTATTTGTCATTAACCAAGCATGGTCGCCGGATGTATGCCATTGGTGGCAACCCAGAAGCGGCGCGGCTGGCGGGCATCCGTACCGTACGTTATCGGGTGTTGGCTTATGTATTTTCATCTTTGCTAGCGGCACTGGGCGGGATTTTACTGGCATCACGCATTGGCTCGTCACAAGTCAACGCCGGTGGTGGTTACCTGATGGACGCCGTTGCTGCCGCCTATATTGGCTTTTCACTCGCGGGTTCCGGCAAACCCAATGCTTTCGGCACCTTAATTGGCGCGGTTATCCTTGGTGTGCTGCAAAACGGGCTGGTGATGCTGTCAGTACCTTACTACGCAATGGATATCATCAAAGGGTTGGTTCTGGCGCTGGCCTTAGCCCTGACTTATATTCATCAGAAGCGGTGATTGGGTATTGATCCTTATTTCGTAATGTTTTCAATGCCCATCCATTCGAGGCGTAGCGAGCGAAAGTATTTTGGGCTTGGGCAGTGCTCAAGCCCAAAATACAAACGCGCAGTAGCCGTATCATTAATTCAAAGGCATTCTGGCTGGATCGGGGTACTGATACTCAAACCCCAACTCACTGCAAATCTTACTGCCATCAATCTCGCGAATGGGTTCTTCAATATCTTCAGGCGCAAACTCGGGCGGAGTCAGTTGTAACGCGCGCGCGCATTCAGGATAAAAATCCCGTTTTCGTGGGTGGATTGGCGCGCACAAATTATAAATATGCCCGCCTCTGGGCAGGTTAAGCAGCAGTTCGATGGCGGATATCACATCCTCCTGATGCACCAGATTTACCCCCTGCGAGCCACCTTTCACATTGGTTTTACCCGCCAGAAAACGGCCCGGATGGCGATCAGTCCCCACCAACCCCGCCAGACGCAAAATATCCACCGAAGTATTCGGTAATTTATGCAGCCAGAGTTCAAGTTCTGCCAGCGTTTTACCCGCTGTGGTCACCGGTTGCAGTGGAGAACTTTCTTTAATTCGGCCCCGAGTTTCGCCATACACTGAGGTCGAGCTGGTAAAAATAATGCGCGGCACACCAAACGCCAGTGCACTGTCGACCACCATCTGTACCGCTTGAAAATACTGTGCCCCGCCGTCAGCCGTGCGGCTGGCGGGTAAGGTGATAACCAGCGCATCCACCGTCATCAGTTGTGCCAAATCATCTGGGTCACAAATCAACTCGGGGGTGAGTTGCAATTGAAAGCAATTAATCCCGCTCATTCTGACGGCTTCGACGCCATCCGGCGTGGTTTTACTCCCCACAACCTCAATTCCACGACGAACCAATGATTGCGCCAACGGCATACCCAGCCAGCCCAATCCAATAATGGCTACTTTTTTCATCTCAATTGCCCTCGACCGGTTCATACCGCCACACTCCATACTAATAACCTACGAGAATTAATGTAACTTAATAATTGCTCGATATTATGAATCTGTTTTTGTTCGTTGGCGTAATCGCCATATGTAACAATTTCCTGCTTAAACTGACATCAAATAGAGTGATAATCGCTAAAAATAAAACCAGCGCCAGCAGATGGCACGTGGTGTACCGCCGTAAAATAAAATCATCAGGTGAAAAAAAGGTTGCGCGGTACTAGTCAGATGGTTTACGTTGATTGACAGAAATTATGTTAGAAATCCCAAATAGAGAAATTATTATGAATCGCGTTCAATTTAATCACCATCATCACCATCATCCTGACTAGTCTTGCAGGCCGATGTGTGCTGGAAGACGGTTAACGAATCTTCCAGGTGGCGGTAGAACGCAATAGAGAAAGCCCTCGGAAGATTATCTTCCGAGGGCTTTTTTGTTGCCCACCATTTTATAAATTAGATTTATAAATTAATAGATTAAGAGGATTACCATGTTGGATAAAACGCGTTTACGCATTGCGATGCAGAAATCAGGCCGCCTAAGTGACGATTGCCACGAATTATTATCGCGCTGCGGAATTAAAATTAATTTACAACAACAGCGCCTGATCGCTTTCGCGGAAAACATGCCGATCGATATCCTGCGAGTACGTGATGACGATATCCCAGGGTTAGTGATGGATGGTGTGGTTGATCTGGGGATTATTGGCGAAAACGTGCTGGAAGAAGAGTTGCTGAGCCGCCGTGCTCAAGGTGAAGACCCACGTTATTTCACTTTACGCCGTCTGGATTTCGGTGGTTGTCGCCTGTCACTGGCCGCCTCACTGGATACCGAATATACCGGCCCGCAATGTTTACAAAATAAGCGCATCGCCACTTCTTACCCGCACATTTTAAAACAATATCTTGATAAACAAGGGGTAACTTTCAAATCCTGCTTGCTCAACGGCTCAGTTGAAGTGGCTCCACGTGCCGGTTTAGCCGATGTCATCTGTGACCTGGTATCCACTGGCGCCACATTGGAAGCCAACGGCCTGCGCGAAGTTGAAGTGATTTACCGCTCTAAAGCCTGCCTGATTCAACGTGATGGCGAAATGCCAGCCGATAAGCAACAGCTGATTGACCGCCTGATGACCCGTATTCAGGGTGTGATTCAAGCGCGCGAATCCAAATACATCATGATGCACGCGCCAAGTGAGCGCCTGGATGAAATCATCACCCTGCTGCCGGGTGCCGAGCGCCCGACCATTCTGCCACTGGCTGGTGACAAAAGCCGCGTAGCGATGCACATGGTCAGTAGCGAGACCCTATTCTGGGAAACCATGGAAAAACTGAAAGCGCTGGGTGCCAGCTCCATTCTGGTGTTGCCGATTGAAAAGATGATGGAGTAAAGAATGCAGCCGACGAATTTCAATACCTTAATCAACTGGCAGCAATGCAGTGAAGAGCAGCAAAAAGCGCTGTTGAGCCGCCCAGCTATTAATGCATCAGAGCGAATCACCGCAACAGTCAGTGAAATCCTTGACCGGGTGAAAATCGAGGGCGATAGTGCTTTGCGTGATTTTAGCCAACGTTTTGATACGGTTAAAGTTGCTGACATCCGCATCAGCCGCGATGAGATAGCCGCCGCCGCAGGGCGCTTGGGTGACGACATCAAACAGGCCATGGCGCAAGCGGTGCGTAATATTGAAATCTTCCATAACGCGCAGAAAATGCCGGTGGTGGATGTTGAAACGCAACCGGGTGTGCGCTGTCAGCAAATCACCCGCCCGATTGCCTCCGTCGGCTTATATATTCCTGGCGGCTCAGCTCCGCTGCTTTCTACCGTGCTGATGCTTGGCACTCCGGCGCGTATTGCCGGTTGCCAGCGCGTGATTTTATGCTCCCCACCGCCGATTGCCGATGAAATTCTGTATGCCGCGCAATTATGTGGCATTCAAGAAGTGTTCCAAATTGGCGGAGCGCAAGCGATTGCTGCGATGGCATTTGGTAGTGAGTCAGTGCCGAAAGTGAATAAGATCTTTGGGCCGGGCAATGCTTATGTCACTGAAGCAAAACGTCAGGTCAGCCAACGTTTGGACGGTGCGGCGATTGATATGCCGGCTGGCCCATCTGAAGTATTGGTTATCGCCGACAGCGGCGCTACACCGGCGTTTATTGCCGCTGACTTGCTGTCTCAGGCCGAGCACGGGCCGGATTCTCAAGTAGTCTTACTGACGCCAGATGCCGCTATTGCTCAAGCCGTTGCGGTCGAAGTTGAGCGCCAACTCCAGCAGTTATCGCGTGCGGATATTGCCCGTCAAGCATTGGAAAGCAGCCGCTTGATCATCACTAAAGACTTGCAGCAATGTATTGAAATCAGCAATCAATACGGGCCGGAACACTTGATTCTGCAAATCCGCCAGCCGGAAGAAATCATTGATCAGATCGATAACGCCGGTTCGGTGTTTATGGGTGACTGGTCGCCAGAATCGGCCGGTGATTATGCCTCTGGCACCAACCACGTATTGCCGACTTACGGTTATACCTCAACCTATTCCAGTTTAGGGCTAGCCGATTTTGTTAAGCGCATGACCGTGCAGCAATTAACCCCGCAAGGTTTGCTGGGACTGGCATCAACCATTGAAACGCTGGCTCAGGCTGAACAACTGACCGCCCACAAAAACGCCGTTACCCTCCGTGTCGCTGCCCTGACAGCCGCTAATAAGGAGCAAGCATGAGTAACTCTGCCAATGTCACTGATTTAGCCCGGGCCAATGTCCGCGCACTGACCCCTTATATGTCAGCCCGCCGCTTGGGCGGTAATGGCGATGTGTGGCTCAATGCCAATGAATATCCGCTGGCCACTGAATACCAGTTGACGGCGCAAACCTTTAACCGCTACCCCGAGTGCCAGCCCAAATTGGTTATCGAGCGCTATGCGGCTTACGCCGGTTTAGAAACTGACCAAGTCTTAGTCAGCCGTGGGGCCGATGAAGGGATTGAGCTGTTAATTCGCGCCTTCTGCGAGCCGGGTCAGGATGCTATTCTGTTCTGCCCGCCAACCTATGGTATGTATGCTGTCAGTGCCGAAACTTTTGGTGTTGAGCTTCGCACAGTGCAGACCAAAACAGATTGGCAATTAGATGTGCCCGCGATTAAAGAAAGCTTAGATCGGGTGAAACTGATTTATATTTGCAGCCCGAATAACCCAACCGGTAATTTGATCAACCCGGCTGACTTACGCGCAGTGCTGGAACTAGCACAAGGCCGCGCTATCGTGGCTATCGACGAAGCTTATATAGAGTTCTGCCCACAGGCCTCGGTGAGCGGTTGGCTAAAAGATTATCCGAATTTAGTTATTTTGCGCACCTTATCGAAAGCTTTTGCATTAGCCGGTTTGCGTTGTGGCTTTACGTTAGCGAACAGCGATATCATCCAACTGCTGCTTAAAGTGATTGCGCCGTACCCATTATCAACGCCAGTGGCGGATATTGCTGCACAGGCGCTCAGCCCACAGGGCCTTGAGCAAATGCGCCAACGGGTCAGCGAAGTAAAAGCCAATCGTGAATGGCTACAAAATGCGTTACAAAACTGCGCCTGTGTTGAACAAGTGTTTACCAGTGAAAGTAACTACTTATTAGCGCGATTCACAGCCTCCAGCAGTGTGTTCAAAACACTGTGGGATCAGGGCATTATTTTGCGAGACCAAAACAAGCAACCGAGCCTATCGAATTGCCTGCGTATCACGATAGGTACCCGCCAGGAATGTGAGCGAGTGGCTGCCGCCCTTGCTCCTTTACCTGGTGTTGATAGCCCGAATAACACTAATACCTCCAGCCTCCGTAAGGAAACGATATGAGCCAGAAATTTCTTTTTATTGACAGAGACGGCACCCTGATTGCTGAGCCACCAGCGGACTTTCAGGTTGATCGGCTGGACAAGCTGGAGCTGGAGCCAGACGTCATTCCAGCATTGCTGGAACTGCAAAAAGCAGATTATCGTTTGGTGATGATAACTAATCAAGATGGGCTGGGCACTGCCAGTTTCCCGCAAGAAACTTTTGATCCGCCACATAACCTAATGATGCAGATTTTCAGCTCTCAGGGGATCAATTTCGAACAGGTTTTGATTTGCCCGCACTTACCGGCAGATAACTGTGATTGTCGTAAGCCAAAAACAGTATTAGTCGAAAACTATCTGGCCGAAGGTGTGATGAACAGCGCCAACAGCTATGTTATCGGTGACCGCGAGACTGATCTGCAATTGGCGCAAAACATGGGTATCAGCGGCTTGCGGTATCAGCGCGATGGGCTGAATTGGTCACAGATTGCCAAACAACTGACCCAGCGTGATCGCCATGCTCACGTTAACCGTGTCACCAAAGAAACTGCCATTGATGTTGATGTCTGGCTGGACCGAGAAGGCGGCAGTAAGATCAAAACCGGCGTAGGTTTCTTCGACCATATGCTGGACCAAATCGCAACACACGGCGGTTTCCGGATGGATATTCAGGTCAGTGGCGATCTGTACATTGATGACCACCACACCGTGGAAGATACTGCGCTGGCGCTGGGTGAGGCTATTAACAACGCACTGGGTGACAAACGCGGTATTGGGCGTTTTGGTTTTGTGCTGCCAATGGATGAATGTCTGGCTCGTTGTGCATTAGATATTTCCGGCCGTCCACACTTGGAATACAAAGCAGAATTTAACTATCAGCGCGTGGGCGACCTCAGCACTGAGATGGTCGAGCACTTCTTCCGCTCTCTCTCTTATGCCATGGCCTGCACCCTGCACCTGAAAACCAAAGGTCGCAATGATCACCACCGGGTGGAAAGCCTGTTTAAAGTGTTTGGTCGTACTTTGCGCCAGGCAATCCGTGTTGAGGGCAACACCCTGCCAAGTTCCAAGGGAGTGCTGTAATGGATGTGGTGATTCTGGATACCGGTTGCGCCAACCTCTCCTCTGTCACCTACGCGGTGCAGCGTTTAGGTTATGCGCCGGTTATCAGCCGCGACCCGGAAATAGTGCTGCGGGCCGATAAGCTGTTTCTACCTGGCGTGGGTACCGCTCATGCAGCAATGGAGCAATTGAAGCAACGCGAGCTTATCGAGTTGATTAAAAGCTGCACTCAGCCAGTGCTGGGTATTTGCCTCGGAATGCAGTTGCTGGCAACCAGCAGCGAAGAGAGCGGCGGGATTGAGACGCTTGGCATTATCGATACACCGGTAAAACAGATGACAGACTTTGGTTTACCGTTACCGCATATGGGTTGGAACCAGATCACGCCACAGGCGGGAAATCATCTGTTCCGCGGTATCCCGGACGGAACTTATTTCTACTTTGTGCACGGATACGCAATGCCAATATGCCCAAATACCATCGCCCAAGCCAATTACGGCGAGCCGTTTACCGCCGCAGTCGAAAAAGACAACTTCTTTGGTGTGCAGTTTCATCCGGAACGCTCCGGAGCGGCTGGAGCCCAACTGCTGAAAAACTTTTTGGAGATGTAAGCACCATGATTATTCCCGCTTTGGATTTGATCGAAGGCAAGGTGGTGCGTTTGCATCAAGGCGATTACGGTCAACAGCGTGATTATGGCAATCACCCGTTACCGCGCTTACAGGATTATCAGCAGCAAGGTGCTCAAGTATTGCATTTGGTTGATCTGACTGGCGCTAAAGACCCCGCAGCCCGCCAAATCCCATTATTACGTGAGTTACTGGCCGGTGTTGATGTGCCGGTGCAAGTTGGCGGCGGTATCCGTAATGAGCAAGATGTTGTCGCACTACTGGAAGCTGGCGCAACACGCGTTGTTGTGGGTTCAACCGCGGTTAAACAACCGGAAATGGTACAGCAATGGTTTGAACGCTATGGTGCCGAGGCCATTGTGCTAGCGCTGGACGTGCGTATCAATGATGCAGGCCGCAAAGAAGTCGCAATCAGCGGTTGGCAGGAGAATTCTGATGCCACGTTAGAGCAAATTGTCGAACAATACCTACCTTTCGGCCTAAAACATGTGCTCTGTACAGACATCTCACGCGATGGCACCTTAAGTGGCTCAAATGTTGAGCTGTATCAGGAAGTGTGCCAGCGTTACCCGCAAGTGGCATTCCAGGCCTCCGGTGGCATTGGTTGTCTGGATGATATTGCTCGTTTGCGCGGCAGTGGTGTACAAGGCGTGATCGTGGGCCGCGCGCTCTTGGACGGCAAATTTAACGTGAAGGAGGCGATTGCATGCTGGCAAAACGTATAATTCCTTGTCTGGATGTGAAAGACGGCCAAGTGGTTAAAGGCGTCCAGTTCCGCAATCATGAAATCATTGGTGATATCGTGCCGCTGGCACAACGCTATGCACAAGAAGGCGCTGATGAGTTGGTATTTTACGATATCACGGCCTCCTCTGATGGCCGAGTGGTCGACAAAAGCTGGGTATCACGGGTTGCGGAAGTGATTGATATTCCATTCTGCGTTGCAGGTGGAATTAAGAGTGTGGAAGATGCCGGTCAAATCCTAACCTTCGGTGCGGACAAAATCTCCATCAACTCACCAGCGCTGGCTGATCCGACGTTAATTACCCGCTTGGCCGACCGCTATGGCGTACAATGCATTGTGGTGGGCATTGATACTTGGTATGACGCAGAAAGTGACAGTTACCAAGTTTATCAATTTACCGGCGATGAAAAACGGACCAAAGCCACCACCTGGCAAACCGAGGATTGGATAAAAGAAGTTCAATTACGTGGGGCCGGTGAGATTGTGCTAAATATGATGAATCAAGATGGCGTGCGTAACGGTTATGATTTGCGCCAATTGAAACAGATGCGAACTCTCTGCAATGTCCCGTTAATCGCCTCTGGCGGTGCCGGAACACCAGAACACTTTCTGGAAGCATTCCGTGATGCAGATGTCGATGGTGCGCTAGCAGCCTCCGTATTCCATAAGCAAATCATTAATATCGGCGAATTGAAAAAGTATTTGTCTGAACAAGGTGTGGAGATAAGAGTGTGTTAAGCGAACAACAAATTAACCAACTGGATTGGGACAAAGTCGACAATCTGATGCCAGCCATCGTTCAACATGCCGTATCCGGCGAAGTTCTGATGATGGGGTATATGAATAAAGAAGCGCTGGCAGTGACAGAAGAAACCGGCAAAGTCACTTTCTTCTCTCGCACTAAACAGCGCTTATGGACCAAAGGCGAAAGCTCCGGCCATTTCCTGAATGTAGTAAATATCTACCCTGACTGCGATAATGATACCCTGCTGATTCTGGTCAATCCTATCGGCCCAACCTGCCATTTAGGTAATAACAGTTGCTTCGCCCCAGCGGCCAGCGATTGGGGTTTCCTATATCAACTAGAGCAGTTGTTGGCATCACGTAAGTCAGCAGATCCAGACAGTTCTTACACCGCAAAACTGTATGCCTGCGGCACTAAGCGTATCGCGCAAAAAGTGGGGGAAGAAGGAGTGGAAACCGCCCTTGCTGCCACGGTGAATGATCGTGAAGAACTGACAAATGAAGCATCGGATTTGATGTATCACTTGCTGGTGTTATTACAAGATCAGGATTTAGATCTAAGCAAAGTCATTGGCCGCCTGCGCGAACGCCACGAGAAGTAATTTTCTTATTGGTTCTCTTACTGGCAAAAAAACGCCCTCGACTCAGCATCGAGGGCATTTTTATTAAGGCAAACTTTTAAAATCAGCGACTGTCTGTTCTTTCTAAGTTTGTCTTAATAGCAAACCTATTCAAGGCGTAGCGAGCAAAGGCAGTCTGGGGGCGCCCAGCGCGGAGTGACCTGGAGCGTACACGAAGTACGTGAGGAGTCCGAGCACTGCGCAATCCCAGAATGGCAAAGCGCAGTAGCCGTTAAATAGATTATTCCATCCACTCGGTATGGAACACGCCTTCTTTATCTGTACGCTTATATGTATGTGCGCCGAAATAGTCGCGCTGCGCCTGAATCAAGTTAGCTGGCAGTACGGCTGAACGGTAGCTGTCATAATAGTTAATCGCCGCAGAGAATGTTGGTGTTGGGATACCGTTTTGAACCGCATAAGACACAACATCACGCAACGCTTGCTGATATTCATCAGCAATTTGCTTGAAGTAAGGTGCCAACAGCAGGTTTGCGATATCCGCATTTTCTGCGTACGCGTCAGTGATTTTTTGCAGGAACTGAGCACAAATAATACAACCAGCACGGAAAATCTTGGCAATCTCGCCGTAATGCAGATTCCAGTTATTTTCTTCGGAAGCCGCTTTCAACTGAGAGAAACCTTGCGCGTAAGAAACTATTTTACCCAGATACAATGCGCGACGAATTTTCTCAATGAACTCAGCTTTATCACCAGTGAAAGGCTTCACTGTCGGGCCAGTGAGCACTTTAGATGCCGCAACACGCTGATCTTTCAGGGAAGACAAATAACGAGCAAACACAGACTCAGTGATCAATGTTAATGGCTCACCTAAGTCCAGAGAACTTTGGCTGGTCCATTTACCGGTACCTTTATTTGCTGCTTCGTCCAGAATAACGTCAACCAGATATTTACCTTCTTCATCTTTCTTGGTAAAGATGTCTTTAGTAATATCAATTAGATAGCTGTTCAGTTCACCTTTGTTCCACTCAGCAAAGGTGCTTGCTAACTCTTCGTTGCTCAAGCCCAAAGACTGTTTCAACAGAGAATAAGCTTCAGCGATCAACTGCATGTCACCGTATTCAATGCCATTGTGAACCATTTTAACGTAATGGCCCGCACCGTCTGCACCAATATACGCAACACAAGCATCGCCATCATCAGCACGAGCAGCAATTTTCTCAAGAATAGGAGCAACTAACTCGTAGGCTTCTTTCTGGCCACCAGGCATGATGGATGGGCCTTTCAATGCCCCCTCTTCGCCACCGGAAACACCAGTACCGATAAAGTTAAAACCTTGTGCAGAAAGTTCGCGATTACGACGGATGGTGTCTTTGTAGTAAGTATTACCACCATCAATCAGAATGTCGCCTTTATCCAAGTGCGGCGTCAGTGAAGCAATCGTTTTATCAGTGGCTTCACCCGCTTTCACCATCAGCAGGATACGGCGCGGCTTTTCTAGTGAATCAACAAACTCTTCAACGGTGTAACTCGGCACCAGATTTTTACCTGGATTCTCAGCAACTACTTCATCGGTTTTGTCTGATGAACGGTTAAAGATAGAGACGGAATAGCCGCGGCTTTCGATATTGAGCGCCAAGTTACGGCCCATCACTGCCATACCGACAACGCCGATCTGTTGTTTGGACATTAAAAAACTCCTGTCTGAAGAGATGACACCTGTTATCGGCCTTGAAGCCAACAGGTTTTTGATGTGGGAAACATGTTAACTCAGGATTATGTCCGCTGGGTAGTGATTGGTGCGATAGATAGCACAACTGACTAGTTGCTGTTCGCACACGTTTGCTTTATCAAAGTGAACAGTGAATGTGATTTAATTTATCATGCTGGTTTGTAGAAAAAAAAAGCAATCACCAAGATTGCTTTTCATATATCGCTACATTGGCTTACGCCAGAAATTCTTTCAACCAGGCCTTAAACTCAGCGCCTTGCTTTGGATGACGTAAACCGTAAGCAACATATGCCTGCATATAACCGAGTTTCTCACCACAGTTATAAGACTTGCCAGTTAATCCAACAGCTTCTACTGGTTTAACTTCAGCCAGAGCATCAATAGCATCTGTCAGTTGAATACGCCCCCAAGCTCCGGGCTTGGTTTGCTCCAACAGTGGCCAAATATCTGCGGACAGGACATAGCGCCCCACAGCAGAAAGATTTGATTGTAAGTCAACTGGGCTTTGCGGCTTTTCAACCATGGCCTTAATACGGCTACTTTCACCAGGTTCCAAGTCAGCTTTTTCACACGAAATGACCGAGTAGTTTGATAAAGCCTCTGGTTCAACCGAATGTACTAATACTTGGCTGTTGCCGGTTTCTTCGAAACGTTTAACCAATTGAGCCAGATTATCTCGGGTTAAATCCGACATTGCGTCATCAATCAGCACATCCGGCAACAACACCGCGAATGGTTCATTCCCTACCAGTGGTTTGGCACATAATACCGCATGGCCTAATCCTTCTGCATGCCCTTGGCGAAGGTGCATAATCGTCACTCCCGGCGGGCAGATAGATTGCACTTCTTCCAATAATTGGCGCTTAACACGCGCCTCCAGCATGGCCTCTAGCTCATAAGAAGTATCAAAATGATTTTCTACCGCATTCTTTGACGAATGAGTTATTAAAATAATTTCTTTAATACCGGCAGCAACACACTCATTAACTACATATTGGATTAATGGCTTATCGACAATAGGTAGCATTTCCTTGGGGATAGCTTTGGTGGCGGGAAGCATTCTCATGCCTAAACCGGCCACAGGGATTACTGCTTTCAATTTGGTCATAATTAACCTACTGATTTTTAATGCAAATTTAAAATCATTCTCTATTCTGGCACTAAATCGATATTAATCGATTTGTTTTTTCAGCCAAGCAGTAAAATTTTCACCTTCGGTGTTATGGCGAACGCCATAAGTGACAAAGGCTTTCATATAGCCTAATTTGTCGCCGCAATCGTGAGATTTACCCGTCATATGGAAAGCTTCAACCGGTTCTTGCTCCATTAACATCGCAATGGCATCAGTAAGCTGAATTTCATCGCCAGCACCGCGCGGAGTTTTTTTCAGTAATGGCCAAATATCTTTAGACAACACATAGCGCCCAACCACAGCAAGATTAGAAGGCGCATCAGCTACAGAAGGCTTCTCTACTACAGCTGTCATCAGGGTGCTTTCACCTGGTTTTAAATCAACATGGCCACAATCAGCAATACCGTACTTGGAAACGTCCGCTTGAGGCACCGGCTCGACCATGATTTGGCTATGCCCAGTTTTCTCAAAGCGCTGAATCATACTGGCAAGATTCTCTTTAGACAAATCAGCTGTTGAATCGTCAAGTAGTACATCTGGCAGCAGCACAATAAATGGGTTATCGCCCACCATCGGTTGAGCACAAAGTACTGCGTGCCCCAGTCCTTTGGCATGGCCCTGGCGCACTTGCATAATGGTGACATCGGGCGGGCAAATATTTTTAATCTCTTTTAATAACTGCCGCTTAACCCGTGACTCCAGTGCCGCCTCCAATTCAAATGAGGTATCAAAATGGTTTTCTATCGCATTTTTGGACGAATGGCTTACCAGCACGATCTCTTTGACTCCGGCGGCAACACATTCATCTACGATATATTGAATCAGAGGCTTATCAACCACTGGCAGCATTTCTTTCGGAATCGCCTTCGTCGCTGGCAACATGCGGGTGCCAAGCCCGGCAACAGGAATAACGGCTTTCAAACACTTCATTGCTATGACCTCTTCAACTTTAAACAGTTAAATCTGGTTGGATTAATTCTGTACACTTGGCGAAATAAACTGGGATTATCCCTTATCCATCTACTCGCATCAAAGTTTACATCAGAATTTTTCTGATTACATTCTTAAAATACCTGTAAACACCTCATTTTTGTCAATCATCAGACAGACTGAATTAACATTGCATTATCAAAAAAATTTATAAAATTATGTAATGAAATATTATCTATCAATAATTTCATTATTGAGAACAATATAACCAGACACTATTTTCTCAGAAATAAAATATTCTAAATAACGTGTTCTTGAATTACGTCCTAATTTTTCAGATAGCTCAAATATTACCCCATAAGTTATCCATCGCTGCTCTTAATGCTTTTGGATCTGATAGCGGTACAAGCAATCCTATCTATTGACCGGTATTAATAAATGTTGTCTTAGTTTCTATTTCACTTGAAATTAAAGGTTTGTCATGCATCGCACCTTCTAATAAAGCAATACCAAAAGCTTCAAACGTCAATGAACGAGGAAAATCAGAGCACAGCAAAGTGTTAAAAGTGCTGTTTTATCTTCATTAGAAGATAACTCCAATCGGTTAAATCCGATGTATAATGTGGCCTTTGAGGTTTACTCTGGCCACGCAATATTTATTGTTTCCGTTATGATCCAGCTCTGGTTTATCGCCATGGGTAGAATCCTAAAAACTAGAACCGTTTTCGTTGTCGTGAGTGTCACTCTGTATTCCAACTGACCAACACTTCTCAGGTCAGAAAACTCAGAGTAAAAGGGTAAATCATTGACAAAACCTTCAACGGCGCAGGCGTTTGGGATACGGCAAGAACCCTAAAAGTCTAAATTTTCTTTGATAAAGGCATGTTCTACTTTTGACAGGATAGGCGCTTTACACTCATCATGATTTCTACTGATTATCCAGTATAGAATATTAAATTTAACTAGGAGAATTCTGTTAGCTCTCTTTATCTGGTTGACACACTAATTATAAATTAGCGTAATTATTTCATTACGTTATCTTCATTGATTTCCTTTTTACGTTTGTATTTCTTGTCATGAATATCAGCTATTTCTTATATTAAATTTGAAAATTTGATCTTATAAGCCCATTATTCGTTTTAGTGTCATAATTCATAGAAATAAAAGGTGAAGTTAGATATATGGAATGGATCGCAGATCCTACTATTTGGGCGGGGCTAGCAACGCTGGTTGTGCTCGAAATTGTATTGGGTATTGATAATCTAATATTTATTGCTATTTTGGCGGAGAAGCTACCCCGTCATTTACGAGATAAAGCGAGAGTAACAGGGCTGTTGTGCGCACTGCTGATGCGCTTGGTGTTATTGGCGAGTATCTCTTGGTTAGCGACATTAACTGCGCCATTTGTCACACTTTCTGGGCATCCATTCAGCGCTCGTGACTTGATCATGCTAATCGGTGGGATATTCTTGTTATTCAAAGCCACCATGGAGCTCAATGAGCGCCTTGAGGGTAAGGATCATCAACAAAATCAGCAGCGCAAAGGCGCTCGTTTTTGGCCTGTCGTGGCACAAATCGTGGTGTTGGATGCTATTTTCTCCCTCGATTCGGTGATTACCGCCGTCGGCATGGTCGATCATCTGGCGGTCATGATGGCTGCGGTCTGTATTGCAATTGGCCTGATGCTATTAGCCAGTAAGCCATTGACTCGCTTCGTGAATGCGCATCCAACGATTGTCATTCTCTGTTTGAGCTTCTTGCTGATGATAGGTTTCAGTTTAGTGGCTGAAGGCTTTGGTTACCGTATTCCGAAAGGTTATCTGTATGCGGCTATTGGTTTCTCAGTCATTATTGAATCACTGAATCAGTTTGCACAATTCAACCGCCGCCGCTTCCTATCGACTGTCCGTCCTTTACGTGAAAGGACAGCAGAAGCGGTGCTGCGTATGCTCAGTGGCAAGCATGAAGAAGCTGAATTGGATAACCATACAGCTAATCTGATTGCTGATAATACTCGGGTGGGTCAAGAGGTGTTCAACCAACAAGAACGCCGGATGATTGAGCGGGTGTTAGGGCTGGCACAGCGGACGGTGAGTAGCATCATGACCTCACGCCATGATGTTGAGTATCTCGACTTGAATGATCCGCCAGAAAAATTGACTCAGTTGCTAACGAAGAATATGCATACCCGAATTGTCGTCACCGAAGATAGTTCAACAGATGAACCGCTCGGCGTTATTCATGTCATTGATTTGTTGAAGCAACAGTTAACCAATGAAAAACTCGACTTGCGAGCATTGATTCGTCAGCCTTTAATTTTCCCTGAGCAAGTCTCTTTGCTGATGGCGCTTGAGCAATTCCGCCAGGCACAGACCCATTTTGCCTTCGTGGTGGATGAATTCGGCTCTATCGAAGGGGTGGTGACGCTGACCGATGTGATGGAAACCATTGCGGGTAATCTGCCTGTTGCAGGTGAGGAATTAGATGCCCGTCATGATATTCAACAAACCGATGATGGCTGCTGGATAGCCAATGGCTATATGCCGTTGGAAGATTTGGTGCTCTATCTACCACTGCCGATTGATGACAAACGTGAATATCATACATTGGCTGGATTATTGATGGAGTATACCCAGCGGATCCCTCAGGTCGGTGAGCAACTGAAAATTGGTGACTATCTGTTCGAACCTCTTGAGGTGAGCAGTCACCGCATCTTAAAGGTGAAGATAACGCCACTGAAGGTTCCGGATCCTGATTATGAAGTGTAATTAGTGGGTAGCGTAATATTTAGGCCGCAGAAATTGGCCATGTGAATGATAAAAATAGAACCGGGTTGCTTATTGCTACCCGGTTTTTTTATCATTATTTGTGCTTTTTATGACAATTTTTAGATGTTATAAGTGCACAGGAACCAGAATTTCAGTAGCGACAATCACCACCACTAGCCCAACTAATACCGGAACTGAGGTGCGTTTCACTACTTCGAAAGGTGAGATTTTTGCCATCCCCGCCACCGCAACTACCACGCCAGAAACCGGGGACAATGTACGCCCCAAATTTGAAGCTTGTAGCATTGGGATCACCAGATAAGCCGGGTTAATTCCCATTTGTCCTGCCAGTTTCGGGATCAATTCAACAAATGCATAGAATGGCGCATTACCTGAGCCGGTCGTCATCGCCGCCAGCATGGTGATAGTGACCAATACCAGCATCATAATAATGCCACCTGTGCCGAATGATTGTGCCAATCCAATCAGCCCGCTGATAAAACCAACGGTACTCAAACCCTGCGCAAATACCCCAGCAGCAACTAACAGCATGACCACTGTCGCGAATGCATCAGCCATCCCCCGATAAGCAATCTCGAGTCCGGTAAAGACCGTTTTTGCATTGAAACTGCGCAAGAACTCAATCACTGCAGCAATCAGCATACAGATGACCAATACCGTAATGATGTGTAGTTCCGGCCCCCATTTGCCATCAAATATCAGCACACCAATAATAGGTGTGAAAGGTAAAATGGCGTAAAAACTCGGGGCATTGGTCGTGATGTCATTAACATCCATCATTTCATGCTTTTCCTGGCTTTTGCTATCCAGATAACGCTGCCAGAAAAAGTGAGCAATAGCCATGCAGACAATCGCCGCAATGGAGATGGGTAATGTGGTTTTAAAAGCAAAATCGACCAGCGGCATTTCAGAGGCTTTTGCTGCCAGCACAACATCGCCAGAGGTGGGGGCCAGAATGATAGCTGCGGGTGATGCACAAATTGCGGCAGCAGCCCCCCGACTGATACCCACGTTAACCATCACTGGGAACAATGTCGCCATCAATAATACGCCCAACCCGGTTGCCGATGACACCGCCAAAGACATCAAACAGGCCACAATATAGGCCGCGACCATCAATAAATACGGGGAGTTGATCATTTGTAGTGGTTTGGATGCAATCTTAACCACCACATCATTCGCGCCAATGTGGGTCATATACGCGGCAAAGCCACATAACATCATGATCATCATACCGAGGTCGCCACCACGGCTCATCAGCAAGATTTTGACGTACTCAACAATGTCTGTCGCCCGCCAACCAGTTGGCGTCGCACTGGCGGGTAACACGTTTTTGCCCATCAGGGCGCTGATAGCTAATAACAATAAGCCGCCGACCATGAGTACGCCGGTGGCTGAGTAGCCTTTAATAATATAACGGCCAACACCAATGGCCACTACAACCCCAATCAAAAGATCTAACATATACCCTCTCTTACCGAAAACTCGCCTGTTGCTGAATACCCTGCGTTTTCAACACCACCGCACCGCTAGTGGCCCGCTAATTACTTGGGGTGTAAATCATTATTGTTGTTAAGACACGGATTATTGAGATACAGATTGTTAAAACATAAATTGTTAAAACATAAATTGTTAAAACACGGAAATTGCTCTGCACTCTGCCCAAAGTCCATGGGCGAGTTTATGACATCTATCAATGATTCGCAGAGATTTTAGAAACAAATGTTAGTTTGTGAGCAAGAGAGAGGATTTTATGTTTAGAAAGGCGACATTGGAGAACAATATTATAACTGAAGAATAACAAAGTCAGACCACCACCTCCGATAACTATCATTGCTATCGAAGATGGCGCTCTTTTTTAAAGCTTATCAATCAGCTTCTTAAGATCCTTACTTCCGCGGCTCTGCTGAGTACGTTCAGCCCAATCACTGAGTGCTTTTTTAGCCCGCTGTTGTAATTCATTCCGCAAAAGCTGCTCAACATTCAGTTGATAGCTGAGTTGAGCCCATGGACCATAAATACGCAGTGGAATGTCCGTATTTTGCAGCATTTTGACCAAGCTATCTTGCCCGCTCCAACCTTGCATCACACGTACTGACAGATTCATGTCAGCTTGCTTCGCCGGTAGATTGAGTTCTCCGCTGCCTTTAATCGCAATCAAAGTAGAGTCTGCAACCAGATTGCTGACATTCATCCGCCCTTTGTTCAGAGTCAAATTTGCTTGCAGCTGTTTAACCGCGGTATAGCGCTCATCGCGGTCTTGAGCTTTAACATCATTGGAACTACGAGTGACCGCTTGCTGAATGAGTTTCTGAATATTCAGCCCCTCTAACCTTGCATCATTCATGCTGAACTGCGCATCCCCCTTCCAACGATGAGTGAATGCCTTAACATTAATGCCATCGCCGGACAACTGCGCTTTCATGGAGAATTTACCAGTCATCATCTGCGGTAAATCTGCTGCCGCTAATACCGGCCCTAATTCCATATGGTTTATCACCGGATTAATCGCGGTGAGGATTTTCTTGCCCGTGACATCCAGTGAACCCGGCAGTGAAAAATCACCGCCCAAAGCGCTGCCCGTTAAACGGCTAATCTGGACATCACCTTGTTGGTTTGATGCTTGTAAATTAAATTGGCTGACTTTTATTGCACGATAAACCACATTATTCGCAGTCAGTGTCATTTGCGCCGAAAAATCACGGAATGCCTGTAAATCCTGCCCAACATCATCATCGACTTGAATAGCAATAACTGGTGCGGTTACCGTCGCCGCTTTGGCCGTGGCTTTAGTGTCGGCGATGCTCTTGGGTTGCCAACCGAAAATGGAATCCAAGTTGAGATTATCAGCAGCCAAATTAATAACATACTCAGGAACTGGGCCAAAAGTCGCTTTGGCACTGCCTGTCAGTTGGTTATTATTTGCCTTGAAACTCAGTTTATTGAGCAACAATTGCTGAATATCGCGTTGATAACTGGCTTCTAATGTCCCCTCGCCGCTCACACCACCGACAGGAATATCTGCACCTTCCAATTTATAGGTGAATTGGCTGATATTCGCGCTGAACTGCTGTGGATAATGGCGCATATCGGCGTCGGCAACCAAGGAGAAAGTGACATCCCGCTGATTGCGGTTAACACGGCTGTCGAGTGTTATATGGACTTGTCGTTGAGGGTCTTGGCTAAGTTCAAGATTAATATCGCGAACATTCACTTGATCATTATCTGACCGTTGCCAAATTAGCAGACTGTCAGCAACCTGGACTTTATTGATATCGAGTTTCCAGGCGCGATGTTCATCAAGAGGTGCATTACCCGCTGGCGCAACCGGCGCCCCTGGTTCCTGCTGTGCCTCACTATCCGGCGTTAAACGGATAACCGCACCTTTTAGCATGACCTGTTTAACATCAAGCTGATGCGATAACAGTGGCCAGAGCTTAACATCCAGGCGCATATTTTCAGCACTGACTACCGGCGCAGCAGCACCGGGGGCCGTTAACGCAGTCCGACCCGCAATGATGCTAAGTTGAGGCCAGACATGCCAACGTAAATCACCGTCCAGTTGCAGATGATAGCCACTTTTTCTTTCAACCTGTTTGACCATATAAGCACGAAAGTCATTAGGATTTACTAGCAATACCAATGCGCTCATTCCTGCCACCAGCACAACCAGCAGGATAATCAACGTCGTTAGTAATCGTCTCATGACATCCTCTTGTCTTATTAAGCTAAAGGTCTTATCAAGTTAAAAGTCTTATCAAGCTACAAGCCTTATCAGGCGAAAATCTCAGCGAGAAAAGGACTAATCTTTATCAATACGGCTGGCTACAGCACCTTGTTGGCCACGATATTTGGCATCCTGACGGCTATTATAAGGGCGGGCAGCGGGGCCTGAGAGTGGCTCAAAACTCAGCGCACCAATCAGCATGCCAGGGCGCAGTGCCAATGGCAGCTTACCTGAATTATAGAACTCCAGCACAATCCTACCTTGCCAGCCGGGATCTATCCTGTGGGCGGTCACATGCACCATCAATCCAAGGCGGGCCAAGGAAGAGCGGCCATCAAGCCAGCCGACCAAATCATCGGGAATAGTCACTGATTCCAGTGTAACCGCCAGCGCCAACTCACCGGGATGCAGGAAGAATGCTTCTCCTTCAGGCAGAATGATTTCATCACTCATGACCCGTTCCAGCGCTGCGCTGACTTCATCTTTCGGGCCGCTTAAGTCAATAAAACCCGCAGTATGCCCGAGGAAGACACGAAATTTATTCCCTAAGCGGACATCGACTGTCGCACCATTAATACGTTCTACTGGCGGGCGGGGGTCAATCCCCAATTTACCGCTGTCCAGCCAAGCTTCTATGTCACGGTCGCACAGTCTCATTGCTAAAATCTCCATCAAAATTCGCATGTTACAGCTTGCATACTATGAAAGCTGCCATATTAAGAAGCAAAGATCCAGACGAACATTACTCAAAGAACTGGCTAATTTTCGCTTTTAGAATATCGATCGCAATACGGTTTTTGCCGCCGCGCGGAACGATAATGTCAGCATATTGCTTGGAAGGCTCGATAAACTGCAGGAACATTGGGCGCACTGTTTTCTGATATTGAGCCATGACGGAGTCCATGGAACGGCCACGTTCATTGACATCACGCTTCATACGGCGCATCAAACAGATATCCAAAGGGGTGTCAACAAAGATAGAAAAGTTCATTTCCTGGCGCAGACGAATGTCAGTCAACAGTAAGATCCCTTCCAAAATAATCACTTTTTTCGGTTCTAAATGGACGGTTTCTTTTTTACGCGTGTGCTCAGTATAACTGTAGAGCGGCAGTTCAATCGGCTTGCCTGCTTTCAGTGATTGCAGATGTTCCAACAATAAATTGTGGTCCATGGCGCTGGGATGGTCATAGTTAGTTTTGACCCGCTCTTCCATTGACAGGTGACTTTGGTCTTTGTAATAACCATCCTCAGGAATGACGCCAATATGTTGGTCACCAACCTGTTCACGCAATTCACGATACAGCGTACTGGCGATAAGACTTTTTCCGGAGGCTGAGGCACCCGCTATCCCGATAATGACGCACTGGTGTGCTTTGTCAGTCATAAAATTAAAGACCTGATTACGAAGTGTGAGGGGAGACAAAGCACGCTAAGTGCTTCGATCGCGCCAATTATAAGGAGTTAACGGGTTTGATGCCAGCACAATACCCTGCGTCTTTGGCGTTGCAGCGGTGTTGACTGCGCAACGCCAAAGACTTTAGAGAGACAAATAACCGCAATTACACCGCGCGGAATGAAATTTCCGTCGGAATCGCTTCGCCCTGCCAGTATATTTCTGCCGCAACGTTGGATGCCAGTTGGCGATAGATATCAGCAAATTCGCTATCAGGATGACTAACAACCGTTGGCTCGCCGCGGTCGAGGTCTTCGCGCAGTGAAATATGCAGCGGAATTTGGCCCAGTAGTTTGCAATGATATTTCTGCGCCAGTTTCTCTGCCCCGCCGGTACCAAAAATAGGTTCCAGATGGCCACAATTACTGCAAATATGCATGCTCATATTCTCAATAATACCCAGCACCGGCACATGCACTTTCTCAAACATCACAATGCCTTTCATGGCATCAATCAGGGCAATATCCTGTGGCGTGGTCACCACCAGCGCACCGGTGACTGGAATATTCTGTGACAGCGTCAGTTGGATATCACCGGTACCTGGCGGCATATCAATGACCAAATAATCCAAATCCGGCCATAAGGTATCTTGCAGCATCTGCATTAAGGCCTTGCTGGCCATCGGGCCGCGCCACACCATCGCGTTTTCGTCAGTCACCAAATAGCCAATCGAGTTAGTGGCAATACCATGGGCCATAATCGGTGCCATATGTTTGCCATCAGGGGATGTTGGCCGCTGCTGGGTGGTGCCCAACATATTTGGGATGGAGGGGCCATAAATATCAGCATCCAGAATACCGACTTTTGCGCCTTCCTCCGCCAAGGCCAATGCCAGGTTCACAGCGGTGCTGGATTTCCCCACCCCGCCTTTACCGGAACTGACCGCGACAATGTTGCGCACGCCTTTGACGCCCGGTTGATCATTGGCGCGTTTTAGCGTGGTGATATTATGAGAAAGTTTCCAGTCAATGGCCTTAGCACCGGTCACTGCCAGCAATTCTCCGCTGGCCGACTCTTTCAATGCATCAAAACCAAATTGCCAGGCAAAAGGCATCACCAGCTCGATATGCAGCACATTGTCCAATAGGGCACAGTGATGAATAGCGCGCAACTCAGTTAGGCTCTTTTGCAAGGTTGGGTGTTTAAAGGCAGCAAGAACCTTTGAAATTTGTAATTGCAGCAGGTCAGGGGTGGTCTGCTCGGGGGATTTTTGGCTCATCCCGGCTCCTTGTATTTATCGTTATTAACCAACAATCGTTTTTAACCAAAATATACTCTAAATAATTCGAGTTGCAGGAAGGCGGCAATTGAATAAATCCCGATGAGTTGACTCCAGTCAATAATTCGGGTGAATGAGAGCAGCCAACGCTCATGCAGCTTGAAGTATGACGAGTATATAGTGTACCAGAACTCCGTCATGCCTGTGTCGTCAAAGTAAATCGATTATAACTTAAGGCAAAGTGCAGGTTTCCTACCCTAGCGACGAGCCGGTATATCGGTTAACATCAAAGACCCTTTAATCGACATAAAGAAAGCAATTTCCCACTATGGCTCAAGTCGCGAAAAAAATATTGGTGACGTGCGCGCTACCATACGCTAACGGTTCTATACATCTCGGTCACATGCTCGAGCACATCCAGGCAGACGTATGGGTCCGTTTCCAGCGAATGCGCGGCAACCAGGTTCATTTTATCTGTGCAGATGATGCCCACGGCACCCCAATCATGCTAAAAGCTCAGCAATTGGGTATCGAACCAGAGCAGATGATTGCCGAAATGAGCCAGGAGCACCAACAAGATTTCGCCGGTTTCGCTATCAGTTATGATAACTATCACTCGACTCACAGTGATGAAAACCGTGAACTGTCGAGCCTGATATACGGCCGCCTAAAAGCGAACGGTCATATCAAAAATCGGACTATTTCTCAGCTCTATGACCCTGAGAAAGGTATGTTTCTGCCCGATCGCTTTGTGAAAGGCACTTGTCCGAAGTGTAAAGCGCCGGATCAATATGGCGATAACTGCGAAGTTTGTGGCGCAACCTACAGCCCGACTGAACTTATTGACCCAAAATCTGCGGTTTCCGGTGCTACGCCGGTCATGCGCGAATCTGAGCATTTCTTCTTCGACTTACCTGCTTTCAGCGATATGTTGCAAGCCTGGACACGTTCAGGCGCACTGCAAGAACAAGTTGCGAATAAAATGCAGGAATGGTTTGAGTCGGGCCTGCAACAGTGGGATATCTCCCGTGATGCGCCTTACTTTGGTTTTGAAATCCCCGATGCGCCAGGTAAATATTTCTACGTCTGGCTTGATGCCCCTATCGGCTATATGGGCGCATTCAAAAATCTGTGCGATAAGCGCGGCGATTTAGATTTTGATGAGTTCTGGCGTAAAGATTCTACAACCGATCTGTATCATTTCATCGGTAAAGACATTGTTTACTTCCATAGCTTGTTCTGGCCAGCCATGTTGGAGGGCAGTAACTTCCGCAAGCCAACCAATCTGTTCGTCCATGGTTATGTCACGGTAAACGGCGCAAAAATGTCGAAATCCCGTGGCACATTCATTAAAGCGGGCACTTACCTGAAACATCTGGATGCCGATTGCCTGCGTTATTACTACGCCGCCAAGCTCTCTTCACGTATTGATGATATCGATTTGAATCTGGAAGATTTTGTCCAGCGCGTTAATGCCGATATCGTCAATAAAGTGGTCAATCTGGCTTCCCGTAATGCCGGTTTTATTAACAAGCGTTTTGCTGGTAAGTTAGCCGGGAACCTTGCTTCACCTGAATTATATAAAACCTTTACAGATGCCGCCGTCAGTATTGCGGATGCTTATAATAGCCGCGAATCAAGCAAAGCGATTCGTGAAATTATGGCGCTGGCCGATGTTGCCAACCGTTATGTTGATGAACAGGCTCCTTGGGTTGTGGCGAAAGAAGAAGGCCGTGATGCTGACTTGCAAGCTATTTGCTCCATGGGCATCAACCTGTTCCGGGTCTTGATGACTTACCTCAAGCCGGTGCTACCTGCGCTGACCGAACGTACCGAAGCTTTCCTCAACACTGAATTAACTTGGGATAGCATCGAACACCCCCTGTTAGGTCATCAGATTAATACTTTTAAAGCGCTATTTAACCGTATTGATTTGGATAAGGTGAACGATATGGTCGCTTCTTCTAAAGAAGATATGGCTGCAACAGCAGTGACGGTAACCGGTCCATTAGCCGATGACCCGATCCAGGAAACCATCAGTTTTGATGATTTTGCTAAAGTGGATATGCGTATCGCGCTGATTGAACAAGCAGATTTTGTCGAGGGTTCAGATAAATTACTGAAACTAAAACTGAATATCGGCGGTGAAACGCGTCAGGTCTTCTCTGGCATTCGTTCGGCTTACCCTGATCCGAAAGTCTTAGAAGGTCGACTCACCATGATGGTGGCAAACCTGGCTCCACGTAAAATGCGCTTTGGTATTTCAGAGGGTATGGTGATGGCAGCCGGCCCTGGCGGCAACGATATCTTCCTGCTTAGTCCGGACAGTGGTGCTCAACCCGGCATGCAAGTAAAGTAATATCGAGCTAGAAGACGAAAAAGCCAGTCATGGGAGTCCTGACTGGCTTTTTATTGCCAACATATTGATTGAAATCTGACCGTTACTCTCTATGCGTGATAGGTTGCTGCTCACGTTGCCGAGCTTCCAACCAAAATAGGATATTAATAAATAAACTGAGTGAGAAAATTAAAAATAAAATACTGTCCAGTAAAGAAATCTTAATAAGTGCATCAATAATAATATTCTTATGATGTTTTACTTCCACAAATCCTGACGAGAAAAACCAGAATAAACCAACGGCCCCCACGATATTCAATGCCACCACCGGCCAATACCATTTAGCCAGTAAAAAGAAAATCCACGACAACATCATTAACGCAATAATGGCATCATCTAACTCAAATAATAGAAAAAAGCTTAGATATAATAAACTAAAGCTGATCAGTGCCAATCTGAATGGATATTCGTTAGGTAAGGTAGAAGCCCATTGTTTTCTACGTTCACATGCGAGTGGTTTTATATCAAAAATATTGATAAGTATCAGATAAAGTAAAAATGAACCCAACAAGAAAAACATCAGTACGCCGTGCAAAAAACAATAAGCGAACGGAAGAAAGTGGAACATCAATAAACAGGGACTTAACTTTTGGCTCGCCAAACGGTATGAACAAGGTAGCAACAACACCAATGAAAGTACGGGAAAGAAGGACGAAACTGAAAGATACAAAACGTCATCAGTCAAATCAGGAAATAAAATCGTCACCAGAAACACAATAACCATTAATGCGAATAAATAACGAAAAAATAGAAAGAAGAACTCACTACGCGACATATAGCGGCAAATAGGGTTATCAATAAATCCATTATTGATAAGATAATCTAAATCCATTTTCGCCATCTCAACGCCATCTTTCCTGAATTTATATAGGTTGCTAATTTTACCCATAGTGACTTTAATCCTTTAAAAATCATTAAACTTAAAACGATGAAAATTGACTCATTTCATGACAGTTAACATCTTTTATTTTATTGTTGTGGCTCAGGTCTATTTAGAATACCAGTCATGAGTATGCAGTGAAATAAAATATTAACCCTGATGTTCGTTGTAATAAAAATAGACCATAAAACTTCTATTGAAATAAAACCACTAAAACAAAAAGGTTATTGGTATTATTTGCTCTCATTATACTCACCCCCTCTCCGTCTTTCGCTGTTTATTTCAGCTATCCAAACTAAAAGACATAAGGCAATCCAAAAATTCATAACAAAGTTAATTCCTTATCTAAATAGTTATGGTTATGATGTTCCACAGAGACAGATAGACGTCTAGACACAAAGATAGCCATAACAATGATAGCAACGTACACATTGCATAACATATCAACACCATGACGGAGTTCCAGATGAAAAAATTTTCTTCCCCATTACTGGCCCTGAGCCTATTGACGGCACTGCCAGTATTCGCTGCGGACACCGCCACAGTAGCCCCAATTCCAGACGCGATAGCCAACCATGAAGGGCTGATTAAAATTGCGGTAATTCGTAATTTGGGTTCTGACGACAACACAACACAGTTCTTGTCAGGTGTATTAAAAGAGGGCAAAAAGCTCGGTTTCAAAGTCGATACTTTCTTGAGTAATGGCGATGATGCACGTTTTCAGGACTTTGTTAACCAAGCTATTAGCCAAAAATATGATGGAATTATCCTTTCCCAAGGCCGTGACCCTTACTCAACTGAACTGGTTAAACGTATTGCCGCCAGCGGCATTGCGGTGTCTGTATTTGATACCGCCATTCAGGGCGATATCCCCGGCTTAACTGTGACTCAACAAGACGACGCCTCCTTGACCAATGAATCTTTCGGTCAATTAGTCAAAGATTTCAACGGGAAAGCAAATATTATTAAACTCTGGGTAGCCGGTTTCCCACCAATGGAACGTCGCCAGGCCGCTTATCAGACATTACTAAAACAGAATCCGGGCATTGTTGAACTGGAGTCTATTGGTGCTGTTTCATCTGATGTTCAAGGTGATACCGCGAATAAAGTGGGTGCCGTCTTGGCAAAATACCCAAAAGGTAAGATCGACGCTATCTGGGGAACTTGGGATGCCTTTACTCAGGGCGCTTATAAAGCCTTGCAGGAAAATGGCCGTACTGAAATCAAGCTGTACAGCATTGATATCTCGAATCAAGATTTACAACTGATGCGTGAAGCTAATAGCCCATGGAAAGTCAGTGTTGCTGTCGATCCTAAGCTCATTGGGGCGGTTAACTTGCGCCTGATTGCCAAGAAGATTGCTGGTGAAGAAACCCCCGCTAGCTATGAATTCCGTGCAGCCTCTATTCCACAAGCCCTGTTGGCAAGCCAACCCGGCCCGGTTAACGTTGCTGGTTTGAGTAAAATTATCCCTGGCTGGGGCCAATCTGATGATTTCAACTCGCCTTGGTTTGCTACCCTTGCGGTCAAGAACGGTCAGTAATGAACCCGTAAAAATCAATGTGGTTAATCGATTTGGAGTGAAATAAATGGCAGCGCAAGGAGTCTTGCCGACACCAGAATACAGCCGCAATATGCGGCTGATTGGTCATAGCGATCAGGGCGGCAAACCAGATGGTGTGCAGGTGATGGTGCATCGCGGTTACGCCTATGTCGGCCATATGGTGTCGCAGGGTGTCTCAATTATTGATGTTCGAGATGCCAAAAATCCCCGCCCCGCGGGTTTTATTGCCGCACCACCCAATACCTGGAATGTGCACTTACAAGCCCATGATGACCTGTTACTGGTGATTAATGCTCGTGACCTCTTCGCTGACGCCAGTTTTGCCGAAGAAAAAGTGTATTACACCCAGTCAGTTGCCCAAACGGTCAGTACCCAGCAAGAAGGCCGCGGTTGGAGTGCCGGTTTACGCATTTTTGATATTTCGACACCGGATAAGCCGCGCGAGATAAGTTTCCTGCCACTTGACGGCATTGGTATCCACCGAATCTGGTATGTCGGCGGGCGTTGGGCTTATGTTTCGGCGCTGTTAGATGGTTACAGTGATTATATCTTTCTCACCATTGACTTGGCTGACCCGCAAAAACCGCAGGTTGCTGGCCGTTATGCTTTACCCGGCATGCATACTGCGGCGGGTGAGCAAGCCACTTGGCCAGACGGCAAACGCTATGCATTGCATCATGCCATTATCAGCGGCGACACTGCATATGGCAGTTGGCGCGATGGCGGCCTAACCTTGTTAGATGTCAGCGACCGCTCTGAGCCAACGCTTATCAGTCATCGTAACTGGAGCCCACCATTTGGCGGTGGCACACATACTGCATTGCCCCTGCCCGACCGCGATTTATTGGTGGTGCTGGATGAAGCGGTGCTGGATAACCAAGAGGATGGCGAGAAGCATATTTGGTTATTCGATATTCGTGAGCCGAGCAATCCGGTGAGTATCTCAACCTTCCCGGTGCCTGATGAGCAGGATTATGTGAAAAAAGGCGCTCATTTTGGCCCACATAATTTGCATGAGAACCGGCCTGGTAGTTTTATCAGCTCATCACTGATTTTTGCAACTTACCAGAATGCCGGGGTTCGTGCTTATGACATCAGCAACCCTTATCAGCCGAAAGAGACGGGGGCTTTAGTGCCCGCTGCGCCGGAAAAAATGATGGATAAGCGACCCGGTCGCCCACAAGTCATTCAGTCGTGTGATGTGTTTGTTGATGCCAAGGGGATTATCTACAGCACCGATTATAATGGTGGCTTATCTATCATCGAATATTTAGGTTAAAAACCTATAAATGGCTGGTCGATTTAGGTCGATCGGCTATTTGCAAAAATTTTTCTTCCTCCCCCTCTCTTTAGTTCCTGCAATAGTCTACTGTAATTGGCTGAGCCGCTCTGTGGTAATGCTGTTCGAGTCATTCTTTTGATTGAAAAAACCGCATAGAAACAGTTCATTACCCAAAATAATTATCAATAAGAAAATGCCATGAAAGGATTTCCATCGCGAGTCACTAATCTGCTGATTGCCTCATTGGTCTTGACCATTGGGCGAGCCGTCACACTCCCCTTTATCACCATCTATTTGGCCGAGCATTTTCAGTTGGCTCCCGATAAGGTTGGGTTAGTCCTTGGGGCGAGTTTAACCTTAGGTATTTTCACCAGTTTGTACGGCGGTTATCTGGTGGACAAATTCAACAAAAAACAGTTGATTCTGCTAGCCGTCACCCTATTCTCAGTGACCTTTTTTAGCTTGCCGTGGGTTGAGCACCCAGCGTGGGTTATCCTGATTCTGGCGCTGTTGCACTCGGCCTACTCGGTCTACGCTATTGCTATTAAAGCCTGTTTTGCTGACTGGCTACCGGTTAATGAGCGCATTAAAGCTTTCTCGGCTAACTACACCCTAGTGAATGTTGGCTGGGCGATCGGCCCAGGGTTAGGGGTGTTGGTCGTCAACATCGGGCCGCAAGTTCCTTTTATCATTTCGGGGATACTGGCGTTATTGGTGGCCATCACTTTAAAATTCAGAATAAACAGCGCTGATATGTCGGTCGCTGAACAGACACAGACCGAATCCGTGCCAGATTTCCGCCAGACATTCCGTATTCTGCGCCATGATAACCGGCTGATTTATTTCACTATTGGGAGCATGCTCAGTGCAGTGGTTTTTGGCCAGTTCTCCGGCTACTTATCTCAATACCTGATTACCGTGTCTGATGCCAAATTTGCTTATCAAGTGATTGGTGCCGTGATGACGGTCAATGCCGTCATTGTCATTACCTTACAATACCTATTAAGTCGCCGTATGAATCAACAGAATTTAATGCGCTGGCTGATGCTCGGCACACTGTTCTTTATTATTGGTTTGTTCGGATTTATGGTGGCTCAGCAGTCAATCCCCGTGTGGATGCTGGCAATGGCGATTTTCTCATTAGGTGAGATTATTGTTATCCCGGTCGAATACCTGTTTATCGATTTTATTGCCCCAGCAAATCTTAAAGGCAGTTACTATGGAGTACAGAATCTCGGCCAGTTAGGCGGTGCAGCTAATCCGGTACTTTGCGGCTTTTTGTTAGCGTATGCGGCACCACAAATGATGTTCTATATGCTAATTGTTGCGGCTATTTTGGGGCTGGCATTCTTCTATCGCGGCTACCAACTGGCTAAAAGACAAGAAGAGCCAGCAGCCAGCACCCCTGCAATTTGAAAAGTAATGGGTATATTATTCATACTGTGATGACTGGCACAGTGCTAAACTTAATTGTATGATGAATGTATTCGGTCACTCAGGACTCTTCTTATGCGCAATGTGACTTCACTTTGCTGGCAGTATCTGCGAGCTTTCGTCATTATTTATCTGTGTTTATGGGCGGGTAAGGCCGTGGCCTTACTGCTACCCATCACCATCCCCGGTAGCATCATCGGCATGCTGATTCTGTTTGCTCTGCTGGCCTCACAGATTTTGCCTTCAACCTGGGTGAAACCTGGCTGCCACCTGCTGATCCGCTATATGGCGCTACTGTTTGTGCCGATCGGTGTCGGCGTCATGCAATATTATGATCAACTGACCCAGCAGTTTGGCCCGATTGTGGTTTCCTGCTTTGTCAGTACCCTGATTGTGATGCTGGTGGTGGCCTACAGTTCACAATATGTCCACCGTGAGCGCAAGGTGGTAGGTTCTCCGACTCACACGGAGGAAGACAAATGATCAGCAATTTATGGTGGTCACTGCCACTGACTCTCATTGTGTTCTTCAGCGCCCGTCGTTTGGCCCGCTGGCTAAAAATGCCGCTGCTCAACCCATTATTGATATCAATGGTTGTCATCATTCCATTGTTGTTAGTAACACATATGCCCTATGCCAACTATTTCGCGGGCAGCAAAATCCTGAATGACCTGTTGCAGCCCGCGGTGGTGGCACTGGCTTTCCCACTGTATGAACAGTTGCATCAGATTCGTGCGCGCTGGAAATCCATCATTAGCATCTGTTTTATCGGCAGTATTACCGCCATGGTCAGTGGTACTGCTGTTGCCCTCTGGATGGGGGCAACCCCTGAAATTGCTGCCTCAGTTTTGCCAAAATCCGTCACTACGCCGATCGCCATGGCCGTGGCCGAATCTATTCATGGTTTACCGGCCATCAGTGCGGTATGCGTTATTTTTGTCGGCATTCTGGGGGCCGTTTTTGGTCACAGCTTGTTGAATCTGTTAAAAATCACCACCAAAGCCTCGCGCGGTTTGGCAATGGGAACAGCTTCGCACGCCCTTGGCACTGCCCGTTGTGCGGAGTTAGATTTCCAGGAAGGCGCGTTTAGCTCACTCGCATTGGTTATCTGCGGGATTATTACTTCACTGCTGGCGCCCTTTTTATTTCCGATACTGCTACATTTATTTGGCTGAGGATGACGGTATAAATTTGAGATACATCTCTCATTTGGGATTTTACTTGCATAGATTTCATATATAACGAGATCCACGTCACACCAAGAAAACCCTAAGCTGCCTAAAATAGTTTCCCGTAACTATTGGAGAGAACCCTATGCAAGCACGTTTCCATGACGCTTGGGCTACGTTGCCCGCCTCACTGCAATCCGCCCTTGAACCTATCTTGAGCGCAAACGATTTCCCTGCAATGCTGACAGCTAAGCAAGTTGAAACAGTGAAGAGCATCAGTGGGTTAGATGACGATGCGCTAGCATTTGCGTTGTTACCACTGGCCGCCGCTTGTGCGCTAACGCCTATCTCCCATTTTAAGGTCGGGGCCATTGCCAGGGGGATTAGCGGTAATCTCTATTTCGGTGCCAATATGGAGTTCAGTGGTGCCCCATTGCAACAAACCATTCATGCCGAACAGTGCGCTGTCACCCATGCATGGCTGCGCAATGAGGCCAGTTTGGTTTCTATTACCGTTAATTACACGCCATGTGGTCATTGCCGCCAGTTTATGAATGAATTGAACAGCGGAACTGGCCTGCACATTCATCTACCAGGCCGCCCGGCTTCAACACTGGGACAATATTTACCTGACTCTTTCGGTCCGAAAGATCTGGATATCACCACCCTGCTGATGGACCCGGTCAATCACGAATATAAAGTGACTGACACTGACGCCTTGACTCAGGCGGCACTTAATGGTGCAAACCACAGCCATGCACCTTACAGCCTTTCTCACAGCGGCGTGGCATTAGAAACTGCAGATGGCAACATTTATGCAGGCCGTTATGCTGAAAATGCGGCATTCAACCCGAGTTTGCCACCACTGCAAGCCGCATTGATCCTGACCAATCTTTCAGGCAAAGATTGTGGTGCTATTCGCCGCGCAGTGCTGGTCGAAGGCAGCCAGCCGATACTGACTCAGTGGGCTGCAACTCAAGCCACACTGGCCGCCCTTGGTTGCTCTGATGTAAAACGCGTGACATTTTAAACGAATAGCGCTTAATCCGGGGTTATCTGACTAACCCCGGTTATCACTTTGCTCAGTCACCACCCGGCTGGCGACAGTCAGTAATAAATCAGTCCCCACCACGGCCTGAAGGGCTATCAGCAAATGAGGCTGTACCAGATACTCCTCCAATGTGATGTTTTTTTGTGCCAGCAGGTGAGTTTTATCTGCCATGCAAACAAAATGCTCCTCGAATGACAACGCAGCATGCAATGGCATGCGGGGTATTGCGCAATAAAACACCGCATGTTGCTGATTAGCTATTGAATCTGTAAGTTGGCTCGCACTTTTACCCACAGTTGTTTTATTTAACTAACAAAAGCTGTACATATTTTTCTTATCTTTTAGGATCGGGGTAACAATTACTGTCTCTACCCAAAGTCAAAGAGTAAAACTCATGGAACTGGAATACGAAAGTAAGCGCCCCTTGTACATCCCTTACGCTGGCCCCATCCTATTGGAATTCCCTTTATTGAATAAAGGTAGCGCCTTCACTAATGATGAGCGCAACCACTTCAATTTACACGGCTTATTACCGGAAGCGGTTGAAACCATTGAGGAACAGGCCGAGCGTGCTTACCGCCAGTATCAAGATTTCAAAAACGACGATGATAAACATATTTATCTGCGTAATATTCAAGATACCAATGAGACTCTGTTTTACCGCCTGCTGGAAGCCCATCTCAGTGAGATGATGCCCATTATTTATACCCCGACTGTAGGCGAAGCTTGCGAACACTTTTCGGATATCTATCGCCGCGCGCGCGGGTTATTTATCTCCTATCCGAACCGTGAACACATTGATGACATGCTGCAAAATGCCACCAAGCAGAATGTTAAGGTTATCGTGGTCACCGACGGCGAACGTATTCTTGGCCTTGGCGATCAGGGTATCGGCGGTATGGGCATTCCCATTGGGAAACTCTCACTGTATACCGCGTGTGGTGGTATCAGCCCAGCTTATACTTTGCCAGTGGTGTTGGATGTGGGCACCAACAATCCACAACGCCTGAATGACCCGCTGTATATGGGCTGGCGTCACCCGCGAATTTCCGGCGATGAATATTATGCATTTGTTGATGAGTTCATTCAGGCAGTAAAACGTCGCTGGCCGAATGTGTTGTTGCAGTTTGAGGATTTTGCTCAGAATAACGCGACTCCGCTGCTTAACCGCTATCGTGATGAGTTGTGCTGTTTCAATGATGATATTCAAGGTACTGCAGCGGTCACCTTGGGTAGCCTGATTGCCGCCAGTCATGCCGCTGGTAGCCAGTTGCGCGACCAAACAGTCACCTTCCTCGGTGCCGGTTCTGCTGGTTGTGGTATTGCTGAGCAAATCATCGCACAGATGATCTCAGAAGGATTGAGCGAAGAACAAGCCCGGGCGCGCGTCTTTATGGTCGACCGTTTCGGCCTGTTGACTGACAAACTCCCTAATTTGTTGGATTTTCAAAGTAAACTGGTGCAGAAGAGTGATTCACTGCAGGGCTGGAATCTGAGCAGTGACTCAATCTCATTGCAGGATGTCGTGCGTAATGCCAAGCCCACTGTCCTGATTGGCGTTTCTGGTCAGCCAGGGCTGTTTACCGAAGAATTGATCCGTGAGATGCACAAACACTGCGCGCGCCCAATCGTGATGCCACTGTCGAACCCAACATCGCGGGTAGAAGCACGGCCAGAAGACATTATTAACTGGACCGATGGCGCCGCACTGGTGGCGACGGGCAGTCCTTTCTCACCCGTGAGTTATAAAGATAAACTGTATCCAATTGCTCAATGCAATAATTCCTATATCTTCCCCGGTATTGGCTTGGGAGTATTGGCATCCGGCGCCAAACGCGTGACTGACGGCATGCTAATGGCTGCCAGCCGCGCATTAGCCGGGTGTTCACCACTAGCGCTTAATGGTGAGGGGGCATTGTTGCCGAATATCGACGATATTCAAGCTGTGTCAAAAACCATTGCAATGCAGGTCGGTAAAGCCGCACAGTTGCAAGGCGTCGCCATTGTGACCTCAGAAGAAGCACTGGCAAAAGCCATTGAGCATAACTATTGGCAACCACAGTATCGTACCTACAAGCGAACTTCGTTCTAAATCCTACCCGGCCCGCACTTTTACGTTGGCCGAGTAACGAATGCAGCTAACGCCGCTGTAGCGCCAAGGGCGAAAAGACATTGGCATTACAGCCAGGCTGGCTGTAAGAGAATCCCGAATCACTGGCTCAAGTCAGTGATTCGGGTGAACGAGCGCAGCTAACGCAGTTGTAACCCTAAGGGCGAAAGATATTATGTTGCGCGGCATGGGCAGGTACAGTAGCCTTGCAACATCACCAGTGAGTTGAATGCATTAAAGGCCTCAGAATGTGGAAACGCCTGATTATTAGCTTAATTATCATCGCAGGGTTGCTGATGGTGACAGCTATTGCGCTCGATCGCTGGATCAGCTGGAAAACAGCCCCTTTTATTTATGATGAGCTACAAGACTTACCCCATCGGCAAGTCGGTGTGGTGTTGGGTACTGCCAAATATTACCGTACCGGTGGTATTAATCAGTTCTATCAATACCGCATCCAAGGAGCATTAAACGCCTATAACAGTGGCAAAATCAGTTACTTACTGCTTAGCGGTGATAATGCTCTACACAGTTATAACGAGCCAATGACCATGCGCCGTGACCTGATCGCCGCAGGGGTTGCCCCCTCTGATATCGTGTTGGATTATGCAGGTTTTCGCACGCTAGATTCTATTGTGCGCACTCGTAAGGTGTTTGATACTAATGATTTTATTATCATTACTCAGCGTTTCCATTGCGAGCGGGCATTATTTATTGCTCTGCATATGGGGATTCAAGCGCAGTGTTTTGCCGTGCCATCCCCCAAAAATATGCTCAATGTCCGGGTCCGCGAGATCTTTGCCCGCCTCGGCGCACTGTCTGATCTCTATGTTCTGAAACGTGAGCCGCGCTTCCTTGGGCCATTAATTCCTATCCCTGAGGTACACGTCATACCCGATGATGCACAAGGCTATCCGGCAGTATCGCCAGAACAGTTAGTTGAACTGGAACAACGGCTGGCAGAAGAAAAAGCGAAAAAAACTGCACCTGCACCTGCACCTGCACCTGCACCTGCACCTGCACCATGATTTTGAATTGGTTTTTACTCTTGCCCCGCTTTTGTTTTTGCTCTTGTTTTGCTTTTGCAGTTAAGCGCAATCAGAAATATTGCCGACAAAGATTGCAGGCCGAATGAGCCGCATGGACGCGGCGAAAGGGGCTGTCGAGCTGGAATGCGACAACACTGCGTAGCAGTTTTGAACAACGCTTGCGTTGGCCCGGAGAGTAGCCTCGAAGAGGCTATAGTCGGCCCCGGTTCGATTAGCATGCAAACTGCCGGAGGGTACTGCGAACAGCAGTAATATTTCGCGCCAGCGCGTAATTCCACAAGGGGGCCGCCACCCCCTTTGGCTGTTGGTTCACTCAAGGACAGGTGAGCCGTGAAGCACTAACAACCGAACCGGATCACTGAATATCTAACTTACTGAATTTGTGAACTCCTGAATCAACACCACTAGACTATAAAAAACTCCCCCTTTGCCCTAGAAATTCCCCCACATCGCTTTCAACCTCCCCCATTTCCTGCAATAACTGCAAGGTTTCCAGTGCTTCATCCTCATCCAGCCGACTCATGGCGAACCCCACATGCACCAAAACCCAATGGCCGATTAATGCTGCACTGGCCTGCTCATCTGCGGCCACCAGCATAATATTCACCGAGCGGCGTACACCGCAGACATCCACCCATGCCGTGCCCGGTTGAATGTCATCTAGCGCGACAATTTGCCCTGGGATCCCTATACACATAATCCGGCTCCTGCTGTATCACGGCATAAAAAAAGTAAATTCATTCCACCTCCAACCGCTTAATCATCACGCCATCATCAGCCGCGCCAGTACGCAAATGACTGCCGCCACACAATGGACAGCGAGTCACTTTACTGCTGAGCAAATTAATGGATTGCTGACAGTCATGGCACCACACTTGTGATTGCTGCTGGCTAAGATGCAAAACGCAGCCTTCAGCCAAAGTGCCACGGCACACCAGCTCAAAGCAGAACTCCAATGCCTGCGGCTCGACACAAGAAAATGCGCCGGTTTCCAGCCACACCCCGGTAATTCTCTGCGCACCATGCAGCCGTGCCTGCTGTTCTATCATGGCAATAGCGTTTTGGCACAAGGTAATCTCATGCATGACTGTTCTCCCTGTGTGGATTTAACTTACAAAAATAATGCAAAGACGGTGCCAGTAATTCCGCGCTTTCTACTGAAACGACATTCAATTTAACAAACTGATAAATAATGATATTTACCAAAATCCTCTCGCAATAAATTCACTGGATGAATAATTACTGTCGAAGTGTCATCAAACAGCGGCAGTTTCGTCACTAATGTCGACACCGACCTGTGGCAATCCCCCTGTTTTTACTGCCTTTTAAATTCCTCCCCTTTATCTGCAATCACCTTAATGCCCTACTGGCGGGGCTTCACCGCTCTTTTGTATTGGCCTCCGCCGGACTGGCACAGAATATGCTTTGTCGCTGGGAAATGATTTCTATCTGCCTGACTGTCACCAGATTTTTGTCCCGGAGGGTATGGCCATGAACCGCTTTGTGATTGCGGAGCCAAGGCTTTGTATTGGATGCAATACCTGTATGGCTGCTTGCAGCCAGGTGCATAAAGCCAAGGGTTTACAAGAACATCCCAGATTGACCGTGATGCGTAACGCCACGGTTACGACGCCAATTCTCTGTCGCCACTGCGAAGATGCATGGTGCGCACGAGTTTGTCCGGTCAATGCCATCACCCTGACCAATAACGCCGTCGAATTGGATGAAACCACCTGTATCGGCTGTAAGCTTTGCGGTATCGCCTGCCCATTTGGCGCTATCACCCCAGCGGGGAGTAAACCATTGGGGGTGCCAGAAATTTTCCCTGAATACATTCCGATGACCACGTTATCTGATGTGCCATTCAGCCCGGTCAATATGAATCCGTTCCTTGCCTGGAATGCCGGAGTTCGCACTGTCGCAGTGAAATGTGACTTATGTAGCTTCCAACCGCAGGGGCCGGAATGTGTGCGGGTTTGTCCGACCAATGCCTTGATGTTGGTGGATGAACACAGCATTGAGCAGGCTAATCGCGCCAAGCACCTGGCCGCCGCCAGCGGATTTGCCAACGAGCTGCCCTTTATGGCCACGGACACCGCGTCCGCCATCTCTCACGAGGAGCAGAAAAGATGATGAGTTCGCTTGAGCTATTATGGCTCTCCTTACTGCTGTATCTGGCTGGCGCATTGCTTTCTCTGCTTTTGGCACGGCGCGAAACACTGGCGATTTATGCCTCTGGGCTGGCGTCATTACTGGGTGGCGTTGTTGGTCTGTTGGCTGCTGCGCCCACACTGCTGGGAGGCGGGATAATCACTTTCATCACCGCCGGGCCATTCCCATTCGCGGCATTCAGTCTGCGCCTTGACCCATTAGCGGCATTTATGCTGATGGTCATCTCACTGTTGGTGGTGATAACCGCCCTCTATTCACTGGCCTATGTGCAGGAATACAAAGGGCGCGGGGCATGGGGAATGGGGGTCTTTATGAACTTATTCATCGCCTCAATGGTGGCGCTGGTGGTGGTGGATAACGCTTTCTACTTTATTATTTTCTTCGAAATGATGTCATTGGCATCTTACTTCCTGGTGATTTCCGATCAGGACGACGACGCCATCAGCGCGGGCTTGCTCTATTTTCTGATTGCCCACGCCGGTTCCGTGCTGATCATGATTGCTTTCTTCCTGTTGTACCGCCTGAGCGGCAGTCTGGAGTTTGCTGCTTTCCGTCAAGCTAACCCGCAGCCGATCATGGCCTCGGTTATCTTCTTGTTAGCTTTCTTCGGTTTTGGTGCCAAGGCCGGGATGCTGCCGCTCCATGGCTGGTTGCCACGGGCGCACCCTGCTGCCCCGTCCCATGCTTCAGCCCTGATGTCCGGTGTCATGGTTAAAATTGGTATCTTCGGCATCATCAAAGTGGGCATTGATTTGCTCGGCGCGAGCCAGCTGTGGTGGGGCGTGGTGGTCTTGGGCTTTGGCGCAGTCTCCTCCGTGCTCGGCGTGCTATATGCGCTGGCGGAGCACGACATCAAACGCCTGCTGGCATACCACACCGTCGAGAACATCGGCATCATCCTGATGGGTGTTGGGGTCGGCATGATAGGGATTGCCAGCCATCAGCCAGTATTAGCCGCTCTTGGCTTACTTGGCGCACTTTACCATCTGCTTAATCACGCCGTCTTCAAAGGGCTGCTGTTCCTTGGGGCCGGTGCGGTCATTTATCGCTTACATACCAAAGACATGGAGAAGATGGGAGGCTTAGCCAGAATGATGCCTTATACCGCGCTGGCCTTTTTGGTGGGATGTATGGCGATTTCCGCCCTACCGCCATTCAATGGTTTTGTCAGTGAATGGTTTACTTATCAATCGCTGTTTACCATGACCAAAGATGGCGGCTTTATTATTCGCCTGGCCGGGCCGATTGCTATCGTGATGCTGGCAATTACCGGCGCACTGGCGGCGATGTGTTTTGTGAAAGTTTACGGCATTAGTTTCTGCGGGTTGCCGCGCACAGAAAAAGCAGCCCTCGCGCGGGAAGTCCCCTGGCCGATGACCGCCGCCATGCTGTTGTTGGCACTGTTGTGTTTGGCCTTGGGGATAGGTGCCACCCACGTCGCACCGGTGATTGCCCGCATTGCCGCTAGCTTGATAACCGCCCCGCCAGTGCCTTCTTTGCAGGTCGCCCAAGGCGCGGTGTTATTCCCGCAACACAGTTCTCAGGCCATGCTGTCCACCCTGTATATTTTCTTCGGTTTACTGATATTGCCACTGGTGATTTTGCTAGTCGTCAGCCGCTACAAAGGCAGCCGTTTAGCATTTCGCCATGGCGGTGATCCTTGGGCTTGCGGCTATGCCTGGGAGCAGGCGATGACTGTCTCTGCCGGTGGTTTTACTCAACCTCTGCGAGCCATGTTTGCCCCACTCTATCGGCTGCGTAAAACACTCGACCCCGCGCCAATGATGCAACGCGCGCTGGAACATTCCGTCAGTGGCGCGGGCCGGGTGGAACCGGTCTGGGACGACAAAATTGTGGCTCCGCTTATCCGTTTGATCCAATGGCTCAGCCAACGAATTCAATGGCTGCAACAGGGCGATTTCCGCCTCTACTGTCTGTATGTGGTCGCCGCGTTGGTTACCCTGCTGATCATTGCGGCTATTTAAGGAGACGAGCAATGCCAACTATTGATATGCCCGCGGTCTCTATGATTGCTTTCGCCATCGGGCAAGCGCTGGTGATGCTAGCGCTGGCACCGCTGATGGCGGGGATCTCGCGCATGGTGAAAGCCCGGATGCACTCGCGCCGTGGGCCGGGCGTCCTGCAAGAATATCGAGATTTAGCCAAGCTGCTGAAACGCCAGGATGTAGCCCCCGCCAATGCTGGGATTATTTTCCGCCTGATGCCCTATGTACTGCTGGGTAGCATGTTGTTGATTGCCATGGCGTTGCCCATTTTCACTCTGGCCTCCCCCTTTGGGGTGGCGGGCGACCTGATAACCCTGTTGTATCTGTTCGCGTTGTTCCGCTTCTTTTTCTCACTGGCGGGTCTGGATAGCGGCAGCATCTTCGCCGGTATTGGTGCCAGTCGAGAGTTGACGCTGGGGGTGTTGGTCGAACCGACATTAATTCTGTCACTGCTGGTGGTCGGGTTAATTGCTGGTTCCACCAATATCGGCACCATCAGTACCGCCTTGTCTCAAGGGCACTGGCAATCACCGACGGCAACGGCTCTGGCGCTATTGGCCTGTGGTTTCGCGGTGTTTATCGAGATGGGCAAAATTCCGTTCGATGTCGCCGAAGCAGAACAAGAGCTACAAGAAGGGCCTCTGACTGAGTATTCCGGCGCGTCACTGGGCTTGGTCAAATGGGGCATTAGTTTAAAACAGGTGGTGGTGGCGCAGCTTTTCCTCGGCGTATTTATCCCCTTTGGCAAGCTGGCGGTACTGAGTGGGCCGGGCTTGCTATGGGCGCTGGTGGCCGGTGTTATCAAATTGGTGGTGCTGTTTGTACTGGCCTCCATCGTGGAAAACAGTATTGCCCGCGGGCGCTTCCTGTTGACCTCCCGTGTTACCTGGCTGGGGTTTGGCGTCGCCGCCCTGTCTCTGGTTTTCTATCTCACCGGCCTTTAAGGAGCTAATAAACCCATCATGGATAACATGGCTCTTATGGATTCAGTCCTTATAAACATCGCCCTTGCGACCATTCTGCTGCCGTTTGCCGGTGCCATTCTCACGGCCTGTTTACCACAACAATGGGCAAAATGGTCTTGCACTTTCTTTTCACTGCTGGCCACTCTCGGCACTGTGCTGCTGGCTTACGCCTATCTGAGTGGCGGCAAGATTGATGTCACTTTTGATCTGATTCATTACGGTGATATGGCGCTGTTCGGCCTGACCATCGACCGCATCAGCACCTTGATTGCTTTCGCCGTGGTGTTCCTCGGTTTGCTGGTTAGCATTTATTCCACTGGCTATCTGACATTAGGTAATCGCGAGCATCCTCACGAAGGCACCAACCGCTACTATGCGCTGTTATTAGTATTCATCGGCGCGATGGCTGGGCTGGTATTATCATCCACGATACTGGGTCAGTTGTTCTTCTTTGAAATTACTGGCGGCTGCTCGTGGGGATTGATTGGCTACTATCAAAGCCAGAAGTCACTGCGCTCAGCGCTAAAAGCTTTGCTGGTCACCCATGTGGCCGCCATCGGCCTGTATTTGGCGGCGGCAGTGCTGCTGGTCAATACGGGCACTTTTGCTTTAACCGCGCTAGCGCAACTGGATAACAACACCAAAATCATGGTGTTCGGTGGCATCCTGTTTGCCGCTTGGGGGAAATCCGCCCAACTGCCACTGCATATCTGGTTGCCAGATGCGATGGAAGCGCCGACCCCAGTCAGTTCCTATCTGCATGCCGCCTCGATGGTCAAAGTGGGGGTCTATATCTTCGCCCGTGCCATTTATTCTGCCGGTGACGTGCCGCAAATTATCGGCACCGTCGGCATGGTGATGGCGGTTATCACCCTGATTTATGGCTTCTTTATGTATCTGCCGCAAAAAGATATGAAGCGGCTGCTGGCCTACTCCACCATCACCCAGTTGTCTTATATTTTCTTCGCGCTGTCTCTGGCTATCTATGGGTCAAAACTGGCCTTTGATGGCGGCATTGCCTACATCTTCAACCACGCGTTTGCCAAGAGCTTATTCTTCCTGGTCGCCGGGGCGCTGAGCTACAGCTGCGGTACCCGCATGTTACCCAAACTCAAAGGCATCATGGGCAAAATGCCGCTATTGGGCGTTGGATTTTGTGTCGCCGCACTGGCTATCACCGGAGTGCCGCCGTTTAACGGTTTCTTCAGCAAATTCCCCATTTTCGCCGCCGGTTTCTCACTTTCTGGTGAACATTGGCTGCTAATACCGCTATTGGTGCTGGCCCTGATTGAATCAGTAGCGAGCTTCGGCTGGTTCCTCTACTGGTTCGGGCAAACCGTGCCCGGCAAACCATCAGAAGCCGTCGCCAGTGCCAAACCGCTGCCGTTGGCCATGCAGGGCGTGTTGGTGGTGCTGGTGATTATGTCTGTGTGCTCAAGCTTTATTGCCGTCGCCTGGCTCGGATAAGGGAGTAAAAAATGACCGGAACACTTCTTGTCAACAATATGGTCGTCAACAATCTAGCTGGCCTGCTGATCATTACCTCGCTACTGGTAATTATTGTCAAAAAGCCCGCCACCTCGGCGCTGTTTTATGCGGTGCAGTCACTGGTCTTGGTGCTGATTTTCCTGGTATTAGCCGAAACCTTGCACGCCCACGAGCTGTATATGTGGTCGCTGACCGCCTTTATCACCAAGGTGATCTTGGTGCCGTGGATTATGTACCGCGCTTTTCGCCAGATGGAAGACCCCAAAGCCGACGGCGGTGTGATAGGGACGGCCAGTCTAATATTTATCGCCGCCATTATCATTTTACTGAGCTACTTCGTGGTCGAGCCGGTGCAATTGCCGATGGTCAGCGCCCTGAAACCGACGCTGGCGGTGTCACTGGGGCACTTCCTGATTGGCCTGCTGTGTATCGTCACCCAGCGCAATATCCTGAAAAATATCTTCGGCTACTGCCTGATGGAAAATGGCGCTCACCTGATGTTGGCGTTACTGGCTTTCCGCGCACCGGAGTTGGTCGAGATTGGTATTGCTACCGATGCCATCTTCGCGGTGATTGTGATGACGTTAATGGCGCGCAAAATTTACCGCACACTGCACACGCTGGATGTTAAACAACTGACGGCGCTAAAGGGGTAATGAAATGAGTCATACTGACCTGCTGCTGTTACTGCTGGCGATACCTCTGATAACCTCGCTGCTGGCATTTGCTTGCCGGGCTTTGGGCCGTGCCGCCCGCATGGCAACCACTTGGGTACATTTTGCCGGCATCAGTTTATTGTTCATAGTGGCCTTGATGGTGGTATGCCGGGTCGCCGTTGGCGGGGAAATTCTGGCGGTTCACAACTGGCTGCATATTGACAGCCTCAGCGCGTTGTTCCTCGCTATTCTGGGGGTTATCGGTTTTATCACCGGCCTTTACTCCCTCGGCTATATGCGCCATGAAGTGAATAACGACGAAATTACCGTCAGCACGCTGTGCAATTATTACGGCTTTTTCCATCTGTTCCTGTTCACCATGCTGTTGGTGGTGACCAGCAATAATCTCATTCTGATGTGGGTCGGCATTGAAGCCACCACTCTCAGTTCGGCCTTTTTGGTGGGATTATACGGCCAGCGCTCCTCACTGGAGGCGGCGTGGAAGTACATTATCATCTGTACCGTGGGGGTGGCTTTCGGGTTATACGGCACAGTATTGGTGTATGCCAATGCGGCCAATGTGCTGGCAGACCCCAGCAGTGCCATCTTCTGGACAGTCGTCGCCGAACATGCCAAAGAGCTAGACCCTAGCCTGATGCACCTGGCATTTGTCTTTATTCTGATTGGCTTTGGCACCAAAACCGGCCTGTTTCCCATGCACTCATGGCTACCGGATGCCCACAGCGAAGCCCCCAGCCCGACCAGCGCCTTGTTATCCGCCGTATTACTCAACTGCGCCCTGTTGGTCATCATCCGCTATTACATCATTATCAGCGCCGCTATCGGGCCGCATTTCCCACAAATGTTGCTGTTGGTCTTCGGCATGATGTCAGTTGCCGTCTCCGCATTTTTTATTCTGGCACAGCGCGATATGAAACGTTTGCTGGCTTACTCCAGTGTGGAGAACATGGGGTTAATCGCCGTGGCATTGGGCATTGGTGGCCCACTCGGGGTATTGGCCGCACTGTTCCACACTATGAATCACAGCCTGGCAAAAACCTTGCTGTTCTGCGGTTCGGGGAATGTGCTGCTGAAGTATGGCACGCGAGATATGGGCGCTATCAAGGGCATTATTCGTGTTGCGCCATTCACGGCGGTGATGCTGGCTGGCGGCGCATTGGCACTGGCCGGGATGCCGCCGTTTAACGTGTTTGTCAGTGAATTTATGGTGGTCGCCGCCGCGATTAAAGCCGGTCATATCACCTTAGTGATTATCTTACTATTGCTGCTAACCCTGGTACTGGCCGGGTTGGTGCGCATGATCGCCAGCACTGTGCTGGGCACCCCACCGGAAGCCGTGAGCAAAGGGGAGTTGGGGATTCTGACCACTGCGCCAATGGCTATTTTATTGCTGTTGATGCTGTTGCTCGGGGTACATATTCCCGCACCGGTCACCCGTTTGCTGACCGATGCAGCACAGATTGTGCTCAATAATGACAGTCGTGACCCCGCCCAGCAGCCCTTTATCTTGCCGTGGCAACAGATTTCTCCACCCCCAACGATAACTCAGCCCATTCCATCCGTTGCACAAAGCCATACCGTTGTACAACTTACCCCGACTCGTCAGGAGATGTAACGTGACTCACGAACCCCCTATTTCAGTTTCAGGGCAACCGCCACATGGTGGTGAAAAACTGGGCGCCGCTTATGTAGCCCGCCTGCGGGAACAATTTCCGGCGGCAATCCTTGATGAAGAGTGGCAAACCCCAGACCAACTGACGATTACCATTAAGCTGAACAGTCTGCCGGATGTGGTTGAACACCTTTATTATCAACAAGGTGGTTGGCTGTCAGTGCTATTCGGCAATGACGAACGCAGTTTGAATGGCTATTTTGCTATTTACTATGTGTTGTCAATGGAGGGCCGCGAACAATACGGCGTTGATACCGGCAAAGAATACGGCGACAAATGCTGGGTGATTGTCAAAGCGCTGATTAGCCCCGAGCGCCCCGAGTTCCCCTCCGTGACACCACGGGTTCCGGCGGCGGTCTGGGGGGAGCGCGAAGTGCGCGATATGTATGGCTTGCAGCCCATTGGCCTGCCTGATGAGCGCCGTTTAGTGCTGCCCGATGATTGGCCGGACGACCTTTATCCATTGCGCAAAGACACCATGGATTACCGCCAGCGCCCAACCCCTACCAGCAACACTGAAACCTATCAGTTTGAAAATGAAGCGGGCAGCAGCAGCCGGGTCGTGCCCATCGGCCCGATGCATATTACCTCCGATGAGCCGGGCCACTTTCGGTTGTTTGTTGACGGCGAAGACATTATTGACGCCGACTATCGCCTTTTTTATGTGCATCGAGGCATGGAAAAACTGGCTGAAACCCGCATGGGCTATAACGACGTAACTTTCCTGTCGGATCGCATCTGCGGTATTTGCGGCTTTACTCACAGTGTCGCTTACACCTCGTCGATTGAGAATGCGCTCGGCATTATCGTGCCACCACGGGCGCAGATGATCCGCACTATTTTGCTGGAAGTCGAGCGGCTGCACAGCCATCTGCTCAATATCGGATTGTCCTGCCACTTTGTCGGTTTTGATACCGGTTTTATGCAGTTCTTCCGCGTGCGCGAAAAAGCCATGACCATCGCCGAGATGCTCACCGGCGCGCGTAAAACCTATGGCCTGAATCTGATTGGCGGGGTACGGCGCGATATTCTGAAAGCCGACCGCCTCAAAACTCTGCAATTGGTCTCAGAGATGCGCGCCGATATCAGTGAGCTGGTGGATATGCTGATGAGCACCGCCAATATTGAGCAGCGTACTGTCGGTGTTGGCTTGCTGGACCGCAAAATTGCCCGTGATTTCAGCC